>NZ_JACGVN010000016.1:0-114486 GCF_014077245.1 Colwellia sp. BRX8-9 | reverse complement strand
CCTCAAGACCTCAAGACCTCAAGACCTCAAGACCTCAAATTCTATAAAACAAATGACTAAACATTATAACCGTTCAATTTGATTTCCTTCCTATATACGAAGCAGCCTGTTGCAGCGATTGTTGTTATCACGGCTTAAAATACAAGCTACAGAGCTAATATTATTGTTAATATGCTATTTATTTCTTATATAGAAAAGCTTAAATTTTTATTATTAATTAAAATTGCACACACTTATTCCCTTCAATAAATTCAGTTGTCTTCTACACTTAAGTTCTATTTACAAATATATAAATATTTATTAGCAAAAAACAGTGGTATGACCAGTTGTTTTTCTGTTATATTCGAAAGAAGTTAAATAAATAGTTTAAAAAGCACTGGAGAGATACATGCTCAGTTATAAAGCACCGATCACAGACATGAAGTTTTTATTTGAAGATGTCTTTAATTATTATGACCATTATAAGCAGTATCCAGAATTTGAAGAAGCGACACCTGACTTGGTTGATGCGATATTCCAAGAGTGTGCAAAATTCTGTGAAAATGAATTATTACCAATAAATCAAAGTGGCGATAAAGAAGGCTGTACTTTTGATAACGGTAAAGTAACCACGCCTACAGGCTTTAAAGAAGCTTATCAGAAATATGTTGACGGTGGATGGCAGAGTTTGTCTCACCCTGTTGAACATGGTGGCCAAGGGCTTCCTGCTTCGTTAGGTATGGTAAAGTCAGAGATGATGGGTACGGCAAACTGGTCGTGGGCTATGTATCCTGGTCTAAGCCACGGTGCTATGGATACGGTACAGTTACACGGTACTGAAGAACAGAAGCAGCTTTACTTAACTAAGCTTACCGAAGGTACTTGGACCGGCACTATGTGTTTAACTGAACCACAATGTGGTACAGATTTAGGTCAAGTTAAAACAAAAGCTGAGTTAAACGATGATGGTACATTTAGTATTAGTGGTACTAAAATATTTATTTCAGCTGGTGAGCATGACTTAACTGAAAACATAGTTCATATCGTTTTAGCAAGATTACCCAATGCGCCAAAAGGTACGCGTGGTATCTCATTATTTATTGTTCCTAAGATGCAAGTTGATGAACAAGGTAACATTGGCGAAAGTAACAATGTTGTTTGTGGCTCTATTGAAGATAAAATGGGTATCAAAGGTTCAGCTACCGCTGTGTTAAATTTTGATGGTGCAAAAGGCGTACTTATCGGTAAAGAAAATAAAGGTTTAGAATGTATGTTCACCTTTATGAATACCGCACGTGTTGGTACCGCTTTACAAGGTATCTGTGCTGCAGAACTTGCTTATCAAAACTCGTTAATTTACGCAAAAGAACGATTATCGATGCGTTCACTTACCGGTGCTAAAAAACCTGAATTAGTTGCTGACCCAATTATTGTTCACCCTGATGTTCGTAAAATGCTAATGACGCAAAAAGCGATCACTGAAGGTGGCCGTGCTATGATTTATTATACGGCGAAGATAGTTGACGACATCCAAATGTTGAAAGATGATAAGCAACGCCGTAAAGCTGATAACCGTTTAGGTTTTATTACACCGATTTTAAAAGCATTCCTCACTGAACTAGGTTCAGAAAGTGCAAACCATGGCTTACAAATATTTGGTGGTCATGGCTTTATCAAAGAGTGGGGTATGGAGCAAATTGTTCGTGATACACGTATAGCTACTTTGTATGAAGGAACAACGGGTATCCAAGCACTTGATTTATTAGGACGTAAAATCTTATTAAATCGCGGTAAGTATTTAAAACACTTTACCATGGAAGTCTTAGGCTTTTGTAAAGAAAAAAGTATGATTTCAAGTAACCCTCATAAACGTCAGATGAATCAATTTATTTGGCCATTGAGCAAAGCTGTTGCCGGCTGGCAGAAAAACACGTTAAGTTTGTCATTAAAAGCAAAGAAAAACCGCGATGTGGTCGGATCTGCTTCGGTTGACTATTTAATGTATTCTGGTTACATCGTTATGGCTTATTTCTGGGCACAAATGGCGCAGGCGGCTTATGAAAAATTAGCAACTGATGTTGAGAACAGAGACTTCTACCGTGCAAAAATTAAAACCGCAGAGTTTTACTTTGAGCGCATGTTGCCAAGAACTAAATCGTTAGCAATCACCATGATGGCAGACCCTAAAACGTTAATGCAGTTAGACGAAGAGTTGTTGTCATTTTTATAAACACTGACTGTTAAGATAACCACCAATAAAACCTTTTACAGTTTTCTGTAAAAGGTTTTATCATTTTAAATGACCTCTAAAGACCTCTAAAACCTTTAAATAGCGATAACCCTTTATCTTCATTATGGCAACTTCATGTCATCGAGAAGTATTTTAACTGTCGTATCTCTGAAGTTACCGTGGCTGTTGCTATTTTACTTTTCATCATTAGATGGAATACATTAGAACGACTATCTGTTGAGCTTATATTTTGATTGGCACACGAACTTGTTAAACTGCGAATAATAGTCGTCGCTCTTTATTTATCCAGCGATTACTAGAAAACGCTATGTGAATAGACATTACAAATGAGGTTATCTCGGCAAGTAGGACCATTAGAATCAACACCTTCAATAGATGATATTTTCGAACCAAATCGATCTTTAGTCAACGGGTTGATGCTCGCTGAGAAGTTGTCGAGACTGAAAAGTATTAACGATCACTTTGTGCGCATTCCTGACATTAACTATGGTTTGTTCTTTAGGTCACTGATTAGCCAAAAGCGGACAATTTTGGATTGATTTTTAATTGATAAATTTTTGTTGAAATAGCTACCCCAATGACCCAGCTTTTATGTCAGCTATATTCAAAGGTAACTGACATTAGAGGAATATTTCTATGGCGCTAACGCCCCCATTGCGCCATAGCACTTATAATAACTTTGCCGAAAGCAAGGTCATATAATGTTAATCTTCATGTATATAACTGCAATCATCTGAATCAAGACCTAACTGATAGTCTTTTGATTTTCCCTCTAACCAATCGACTAACTCTTTGGCCGCAGGTGAAAGGTTGACTTCAGCTCCTCCCCCTCTCCTTTCCAAAAGGTAGGGGGTATAAAGCTCTGTTTCATTATTAAACTTAAAGCTCAAAAAACGAATACTTCCAGCGTCAGAACAACGTTTTTGCAATTCAGTAAAATTTTGAGAAGTCACCTGGCTAGCAATACTTTGAATGTCCTTGACAGCTTCAATATCTATAGTTTCAAGTAAAGTACCAGCCCCACCCATCACTTTAGTGAGTTCAATTTCTGACTGCTCTGCCACATCATCTACAGAAAGATAACCGTCATTCTTCCCTTTATTATGATAATAATGATAAAAGTTGCCTTGAATATCAACAAAAATTCCAGCATGACTTGCCCCCCATGCGTTGTTATCATAAACCACAGCCAGTAAATATTTTTGTTCAGCTATTGGCTCTGCTTTTTCTTCTGAATCCCCCTGACAAGCAGTAATAAAACAGATAATTACAAGTATCAAAAGATTGTTAATTTTCATTTTATATCTCAATTAGTTTAATTTTAACTCAACCGTTTATTGTAAGTTCAGATGATATTGGTAATTATTATACTCTAGCAAATTTATCATGGGTGTCTTGATAACTTTTGAAAAGACGACGGTTCAGTCATAATACTTGAGATAAACCGGAATATTTAGGATCACTTTGTGCGCAAATAAGGAGTAAAATTTTAAAATGTTGAATGTTTGTTGATGTCACTATACACCCGTTAGTTGTCTTAAGCAGGCAAACAGCTAATTAAATAATCATTGCCATAGCGGACATACCTAAAATCAGTTTTGAGACTGATTTCACGGTATAAAAAACAAAATAAAATTATATAATGAAAACAAAACCATAACGTCTGCAAGTTTATAGTTTTACTTGGCATTCAATATATAGACGCTAAATTCTGCTACAAAATAGTCATTCTGGATTATTAAATAGATTCTAATTACTGCTCAGCTTTTGGGTAAGAAAACTGACAGATAGATATTTCAGTAATTTATATCCAATGGTAAGAAGCAGATATTTGTATGCTAAACTTAACATTAACTTATTGAATGAAGAGTTAAACTTTATAGTAAGTTATAAAAGTTTAACTCTAAATTTTCAATATGCTATTTATTTAGCCGAGCCGACATAAATGATTTTAATCTCTTCATTTTTGTGATTAAAAACGGCTGCGATATCTTTTATTTCAACACTTGTGGTAGGTATTTTATCTTTTTTGGAGGTAAAATGGTTTAAATACGAAAAAGTATCTAACGCATCATATTTATGGGCAAAATGCGCCATTACCATATCATTACAAGTAACAGAATTAACAGCAAAGCGTTTTGAATTAATCGCAGAACTAATCATACGCAATCTCAGTGCATTTTTTAATCCATCTTTATTATTATTTCCAGCAAACACACACATTTTTGTCTCAATATTACTATCTGTTGCAATAAACTCGTACTTGGTAGCATTAGAATTGAAAGCTAATAATACGAACACTACTGCCAAAGTTAAAATTTTCATAATTGACTCCTTTATAGTTGCAAGTACCCGGTACAACTTAACTAAAACTCTCGAATAGTTAACGGGAGATAGGAAGCTATTTAACACATCCTCATCCGTACGGTTATAGGCATTTTTTGCGCCATTCAGAATTGGTAAAGCCTAATTGTATGAATAAAATGCGATTAAAATGTGTAACTAAAAGTAATATTAATTTTGAAATAATAAGTGTAAAAAAAATGGACACTAGCTAATTAAAAACTCAAAATATAGAGCAAAATCTAATGTTAGATTGGAAATATACATATTTACACCTCGGAAATATACATATTTGCAGTGCAATGTATTATATGCTGTAAAAAAAGCTGACATTTTAGTCTACTTTATACAAGGTGGACGAGCTGCAATAAATCATGCAATACAAACATGTCAACGACCGCTATCGGGCACACTCCAAAGTAATATGAATGTTCAATCATGTCCGCGTATATCAAAATATACAAAAAATTTTAGTATGTATTATAAAATGCGAATGTCTTCAAAGTGGCATTAGTGAATATAAGAAAAATTCTTCAATCTCATTTAGTGTTTGAAAATCTAATTAGTCATGTCTATTCACACTATCATCTAATTCGGGTAATTAAACCATCTAGCTAAACTAGATACGAGCAGATAAAAGCGTTTTTGTTTTTATTATCTTTAGTGAGTAGATAGATTAAAAATGGTGGCAGAGGATGTAAGATTTTTCATCCTCTGAGAAACATTTAGGGAGATTTTTATCGGATGAAACGTAAGAATTTAAGTTTCCATTTTGAATAAGGTGCGAAGCGTACCGGGATATCTTTAATAAAAGGGCGTTTGAGTACTGACTTTAGATGACTAAAATTATCAAAACCGGCTTTGCCACTATATTGGCCAATACCGCTAGGGCCAGTGCCACCAAAAGGTAAGTCAGGTACTGCATTAAACATGATGACATCGTTAATACATTGACTCCCCGAACTTATTTCATTTACCCATTGTGCTACTTGCTCGTTATTACGGCTAAAGATATAAGCAGAAAGTGGTTTTTCTCTTTGTTTGACAAATGATTTTGCTTGATCAAAATCTTCAATAGTGACAATAGGTAAAATGGCGCCAAAAATCTCTTCTGTCATTAAAGGACTATCTAAAGCGGGATTAATGATAATAGTTGGCGCGATATAGCAGCTTTCAATATCGCTTTCACCGCCAACCATAATTTTACCATCGTTAAAATAAGTGGCTATACGCTGACAATGGCGCTGGTTAATTATACGGCCATAGCTGTCGCTATTTTTTGGGTTTTCACCAAACATAGCGGTTATTTGAGCTTTCAACGCTAGTGTTAATGGCTCAACTAGGTTTTCTTTTACTAATAGATAATCAGGCGCTATGCAGGTTTGCCCTGCATTCATCCACTTGCCCCATGCAATACGCTGTGCTGTTATTGTTAAATCTGCACTTTCATCGACGTAAACAGGACTTTTGCCGCCAAGCTCTAATGTCACTGGCGTTAAGTGCTTTGCGGCTGCGGCCATGACAATACGAGCGACTTGACCATTGCCAGTATACATAATGTGATCAAAGTTTAAGGTAAGTAATGCGGTTGTTTCTGTAACACCGCCTTCAACCACACTAACGGCGTTATTATCTAAATACTTAGGAATAAGTTGGCCAATAAGTGCAGAAATAGCAGGAGCAAGCTCTGAAGGCTTGATGATGGCACAATTACCGGCAGCAATAACGGCAATTAAAGGGGCCAATACTAATTGTAAAGGATAATTCCACGCGCCAATAATTAATACAGTGCCTTGTGGCTCGGGTTTAATAAATGATTTCCCCGGTTGTACCACAATGGGGGTACTAACGCCCCTTGGTTTAGCCCATTTATTGAGGTGTTTGCACGTGTGGTCAACATCACTGGTTATGTATGATATTTCAGTGATCCAAGCTTCTAGAGTCGGTTTTGCAAGGTCATCTTGTAAAGCCTGTAAAATATCTTTTTCGTTTTCAATAACAAGTTTTTTTATTGCTTGTAGTTGCTGTTTACGCCATGAAATATCTCGAGTGACATTAGTATCAAAATACTGACTGTGTTTTGTGAGTAATGCTTGGTAGGGCATATTTAAACCTTATTGTTGTTATTGAGTCTTATAGCTTTATTGGTACGACCAGATATAGAAACAAATTTACAACATTTACAGCTCATCTACAAAACAATCAGATAATTATCTGTTAAGAGGTAAGTGCTAAACTTTTTAAGTTCATTGCATAACCAATGACTCGGCTAACGATGGCTTGAATGTTATCAGTATCTAATTGCTCAACAGGCACATTGATATTGCGGTATTCTATTTGCGTAAAAACCGTCGCAATAATATCAGCATCGATATGTGGGTCATGAGCATTAAAAAATTCGCATAACTTAATAATGGGTTTTAACGAGGCCGCACGGTGTATCTCAGCTAAAGGGGCTAATTTACGGTTTACGCGTACTTCGGTAAAGAGTAATTGTTGAACAGCGAGCTCTACGGGTGAGTCTATTATTCTTTTTACTAAGTATTGGGTCGCCATTATGGCAAGTTTATTACGTAAATTTTCTTTTTCACTTATTTTACGTAAACTTGTTTTATTTACATTGGCGAGTAGTTCAACGGCAGGCTGCCAAGCTAAGCTTGTTTTTGTGGTGATTTGTGAAGAACACAAGGTAAATGCTTGATGAACTAACTCTTGTATATCTTTAAAATAATAGGTGGTAAGAGAGAGTTGAATATTTGCATGACTCGCTATGGCTCGATGAGTCGTGCCTTTTATTCCATTTTTTGCTAATACTTCAATGGCTGATTGTAATATCAGTAAACGTGTTTGTTCACCTTTGCTCCGTCTTTTTACAGTGGGGCTTTCCTCAGTAGAAAACATATTATTTTGTCGTATAATTTTAGTTAACATAAAGTTAACTTATTTTTAATGGTATTTCAATCTAGGCAGGAAAATTATCAGCATTTTTTGTTACAAAAAGTAATAGGTGAGCGCTAGAATTATAAAGTTTGTGAAGACATTAACGATAAAGAAAATGAGTCCAACACGTTTGCTGGGCTCATTTATGATGATAATACGGCTTTAAACACATTGAAACCTACATCCTTGTAGGCGATTTCTATGGCGTGTTGATAAATTAATGACTAGCGGACTGTGCTCTTAATTCGTCAGAGTCAAAGTCATCTACATTGATAGCGACTTTTCTGCCCAATTCAGCCTTGCATAACAACTCGGCTTCTACAGCGTTAATAACATTAACGGCTAAGCCTTTTTTAGCAACTTCATCGAGGGCATAAAAAGGCAGATCTTCACCAATAGCCTGACAAACCTTCTTAAATATTGGTTCACAAGCAATAATGTCATCTAACGTTTGCTCAAGTTGACCTAAAACATTTTCTGGATCTCGGCTTAAATATTGACCTTGTCCTAAGCGTTCTCGAGCTTTACCAGGTGTTTGTAATATCTGTGCAACTTTATGGTCGGTAATATCAGAAGGTTTTTTCAACCATTTACCCACTGGAAAGATCATAGCTCTTAGGAACAGTGCCACTATCTTATTAGGAAAGTTACTGATCAACGCGTCAATAGCTTGCTGTGTTTCATACAAGCTATCTTCAAGTGCCCATTGTACAAGCGGTAGGTCATCTTGCTGACGACCTTCGTCGTTAAAACGCTTTAAGGTTGCCGAAGACAAATACAAATGGCTAAGTACATCACCTAAACGCGCCGAAATTCTCTCTTTGCGCTTCAAATCGCCACCCAGTGTCAGCATCGATATGTCTGATAGCATAGCTAAGTTACTACTAAAGCGAGTGAGCAACTGATAGTAACGAGAGGTTTCGTCTCGAAAAGGTGCCTTTAAAATTCTAGCGCCAGTTAATGAAAACCAAAGGCTGCGGACAACATTGCTAATGGCAAAGCCAATATGGCCAAACAAGGCGTGATCGAATTCTTTTAATGCAATAACATCATCAGTTTGGTTTGCTGCGGCTAACTCCGCTAAAACGTAAGGATGACAACGAATAGCTCCCTGTCCGTAAATAATTAAACTACGTGTCAGAATATTTGCGCCTTCAACGGTTATTGCAATCGGAGCACCTTGATAGGCACGAGCAAGGTAGTTACCTTCGCCCATACAAATACCTTTACCGCCGTGAATGTCCATTGCATCGTTAACACAAATACGCATTTTTTCAGTTAAATGATATTTGATAATGGCTGAAATTACCGAAGGTTTCTCACCTAAATCGATAGCACCTGTAGACATGGTAGTTACCGCATCCATTAAATAAGCATTGCCACCAATGCGAGCAAGGGGTTCTTCAATACCTTCCATTTTACCGATAGGGATCTTGAACTGACGACGAATTCTACTGTAAGCACCTGTAGCAAGTGCAAGTGACTTTATACCACCAGCACTATTAGAAGGAAGTGTAATAGCACGCCCAACAGACAAACACTCCATAAGCATGCGCCAGCCCTGACCTGCCATTTCTGCGCCACCAATAATATAGTCAAGCGGCACAAAGACACCATTACCTTGTGTTGGACCATTTTGAAAAGGAACATTAAGTGGGAAATGACGACGGCCAGTGATAACACCCTCTAAGTCTGTAGGGATCAATGCACAGGTAATGCCTAAATCAACCGTTTCACCCAGTAAATGGTCAGGGTCTTTTAGTTTAAAAGCCAAACCTAGTACTGTGGCAATGGGCGCTAGCGTAATGTAACGTTTGTCCCAAGTTAATCTCATACCAAGCACTTCTTTACCTTCAAACTCACCGTGACAAATAATGCCTTCATCGGGGATCGCACCAGCATCTGAACCGGCTTCCGGACTAGTCAACGCAAAGCAGGGAATTTCATCACCAACCGCTAAACGAGGAAGGTAATGGTCTTGCTGCTCTTTTGTGCCATAAAGTTGTAATAATTCACCTGGGCCTAAAGAATTAGGAACTCCAACGGTGCTTGCTAGTACGGCACTCACCCCTGATAATTTTTGTAAAACTCGTGACTGTGCATAGGCACAAAACTCTAAGCCGCCATATTTCTTTTTGATAATCATTGCGAAGAATTTATTATCTTTCAAAAACTGCCAAACTTCTGGTGATAAATCAGCATCGACATGAGTCGTTTGCCAATCATTGGTCATTTTACAAACTTCTTCTACGGGACCATTTAAGAAACTTTGCTCTTCAACGCTTAAGCGGGGTGTTTCATAGTTATGCAGTTTTTTCCAATCAGGGTTACCACGAAATAGCTCTGCTTCAAACCATGTAGTACCAGCGTCGATAGCCTCTTGCTCAGTTCTCGACATTTGCGGCATGATAGATCTGAACATTTTTAGTAAAGGGTGAGTAATATACTGTTTTCTAAAGTCAGATATATTCAAGGGCAATGCAATGATTGCAAATATTATCCAACTGAAAAATGACAGTGCATCAAAGATAGTACCTACCGCCATTAATGCGGCAAAACTTAAGGTAAAAGTTGAGAGCGCGGCACGGGTGTATGCCATGAAGCCGGTTAAAATAACGGCATAAATGAACCATGTAAATTGTTCCATTAATTTTCCTTTTAAAAAATAAAAACCTAAAGATAAAAATAAAGAGGTCTGACCATGTATTTAGCTTAAATCTATGTACAATAAATTACAAATATATTTATCGTTGTAACCTTATTTATAGGATAATAACGTTAATTATCTATTCGGAAATTAATTTATGTGTGAATTACTGGCAATGAGTGCGAACGTCCCCACTGACATTTGCTTTAGCTTTAGTGGTTTAATGCAGCGTGGTGGAAATACTGGGCCGCATAAGGATGGTTGGGGCATTACTTTTTATGAGGGTAAAGGCTGTCGAAGTTTTAAAGACCCTTTACCAAGTTCACAATCACCGATTGCCGAGTTAGTCACCAATTATCCAATAAAAAGTGAAGCGGTTATTTGTCATATTCGACAAGCAAACTCTGGCGGTATTTCTTTGGAGAATACTCATCCTTTTACCCGTCAAATGTGGGGAAGAAATTGGACTTATGCACATAATGGACAATTGAAGAATGTCCAGGTTGAACTGCCTGTTAAATTACACATTCCTGTTGGGGCTACCGACAGCGAACACGCGTTCTGTTGGATCTTAGACCAACTTCATTTTAAGTTTGCGGATAAAGAACCAGCAGCAACGGTACTCTTTAAATTTATCGCCGAGTTGAGTGTCAAAATAAATGCGCTGGGTGTATTTAATGTCAATATCACCAATGGCCAGTATTTATTTGCTTATTGTGCAAATAACCTACATTGGATAACACGTAGAGCGCCGTTTGGTAAAGCCAGTTTGATTGATGCTGAAGTAGTTATTAATTTCACCGAAGAAACCACAGAAAATGATGTAGTTACGGTTATCGCCACTCAGCCATTAACGGATAATGAAACTTGGCACAAAATGACCAAAGGGCAGTGGCACTTATTTTGTCTGGGTGAGTCTATTGCTTCAGGGCAAGAAGTGTTGAAGGTTGAATATTAATGTTCTTCAAGTGAAGTCAATTGTGCATCAAACTGTTCAACATCAGATTTTATTTGTTGTATTTTAACCAACAAGTAATTTAACTCTGGAGCGAACCAAGCGTAGGTGATTTTTTTCTTTTCAATGACTTCTCTTTTTAATCTAACCGCTTTTATCATACCAAAAGGCAGCATTAATTCATCTTCACCATCATACTGGTAAACATAATTTTTAACTTTACCCGAATGATTCATCACCGGATACACAAAAAGTTTTTGCTCAGGATTTTTAATTAAATTTAAACGATTCTGCAAGTGATAGCTGAGTGAGTCTTGAATATTGACAGGAAAATCAATATTAACCTCTGAATTGTCTTTGAGGTTCTTCGCAATATTATTCTGAATATTGAACTGCCAAGCATATTCTTTATCAGGTCCGGTGCCGTCTCGTTGGAAATTATATTGCTGAGGTGTCACCTTATGGTGATCGAGTTTAACGAGTGATACTTCTTGACGGTTATCTGAAAATATTAACCATTCAATATCTGTTTTATAACTATATTTAGCTTGTTCAGGTGTTAAGTATTCTAACGTTCTTGTCGCACTACCTAAAATATCAGCAGAACGTATCAAATTATATTTA
The DNA here is from genome assembly GCF_014077245.1 of Colwellia sp. BRX8-9. NCBI lineage: Bacteria > Pseudomonadati > Pseudomonadota > Gammaproteobacteria > Alteromonadales > Colwelliaceae > Colwellia > Colwellia sp. BRX8-9. Next base: position 102,747 of record NZ_JACGVN010000016.1, on the reverse strand, counting down.
GCAGTAAAAGGCTGAATAACATGTTGCTCTGCTTGAGTGGTTTTTGCTTCATTGGCGAAAACTAAACTACTCTGTGAGGCTAATACTAGAGCAATACAACATAATTTATTCAGCATTTAATTACCTATCATTTAATATTTTATTTATTCACTCGCATAGCCAGAAGCAGGGAGCGCTTTACCTTCAAAAAGTACAGTATCATTGTGCATAGAAATGCGCTGATTACAACACCATTTTACCACTAAGGGATAAATTCTATGTTCCTGTTCGTGAACTCTTAGCGCAAGTTCCTCAGCGGTATCACCGGCAAAAATAGGTACTTTCGCTTGTAATATTACTGGGCCACCATCAAGTTCTTCTGTAACATAATGTACACTAACACCATGGTCAGTATCACCGGCATCAATCGCCCGTTGATGGGTATGTAGACCTTGATACTTAGGTAATAAAGAGGGATGAATATTGATTAACTTACCTTGGTAGTGTTGCACAAACTCAGGTGTTAATATTCTCATAAAACCAGCCAGAACAACAACATCAGCTTGGTATAAATCAATTTGCTTGATCAACGCTTGGTCGTAAATTTCTCTACTGCTAAAATCTTTATGAGAAAGTACGCAATGGGCTATGCCAGCGTTTTTAGCGCGAGTTAAGCCGAATACATCGGCTTTATTTGAAATAACCCCAACCACTTTTCCTGGATAATCTGCAGCTTTACAGGCGTCTATAATCGCCTGTAAATTAGTGCCGCCACCAGAGATTAGCACAACAATATTGCTGGTTAAATTATTGTCTTGCATGTTACTTGATGGCATAGAATTAACCTTTATTAATCACAACTTGTTCAGCGCCTGCTTGCATATCAGCGATTTCACCAATGTGCCATGCATTCTCACCGTGAGCCGATAAAATTTCAATACTTTTTGCAAGGTCAGCAGCAGGTACAACAATGATCATCCCAACACCGCAGTTGAAGGTACGGTACATTTCGTGGGTAGTAATGTTGCCATTATCTTGCAACCAGTTAAAGATCGCTGGCCACTCCCAGCTGTTACCGTCAATAATGGCTTGAGCGCTTTCTGGTAATACACGAGGAATATTTTCCCAAAAACCACCGCCAGTGATATGTGATAAGGCATGGATGTCAACTTGCTTATGTAATTCTAAAACAGATTTAACATAAATTTTAGTCGGCTCAATTAAATGATCACCGATTGACTTACCATTTAATAATTCGTTGGTATCAGTCTTATTAACTTCTAATACTTTACGAATTAATGAAAAGCCGTTTGAATGCGCGCCAGAAGAAGCTAAAGCGATTAATTGGTCGCCTGATGCTACTTTTGTACCGTCAATTAAACGGGATTTTTCAGCGATACCGACACAAAAACCAGCGATGTCGTAATCACCCTTGTGATACATACCTGGCATTTCAGCGGTTTCGCCGCCAACTAAAGCACAGTTTGATAATACACAACCATCAGCAATACCAGCAACAACTGCCGAAGCAACATCTACATCAAGTTTGTCTGTCGCGTAATAATCTAAAAAGAACAAAGGTTCAGCGCCTTGAACGATTAAATCATTGACACACATAGCCACTAAATCAATACCTACGGTATCGTGCTTGTTTAAATCAATTGCTAAGCGTAGTTTTGTACCTACGCCATCTGTTCCCGCAACCATTACAGGTTCTTTATAACCGGTTGGTAATTGGCATACTGAGCCAAAACCACCTAAGCCACTCATCACTTCAGGACGAGTTGTACGTTTTACTGCACCTTTAATGTTTTCTACTAGGGCGTTACCTGCATCTATATCAACGCCAGCATCTTTATAGCTTAGAGACTGTTTTTGTTCGCTCACGGGGGAAACCTCAATTAATTAGCATAAGAACTTTAATGGCGCATTCTACCAGCGCAATGGCGTGGTGAAAATCTTTATAATAAATTATTTTTTATTAGTGTTTAAAATGATTAACACTATGATAAGATCTTATACATAAAAATAATCAACTTAAAAAATATGCTTAGATATCTTATTGTATTAGTTGTTGTTTTAAGTAATTTCTTTGCTTCAATGACCGCTTTGGCTGTTGAAGTTAAAAACTTATACAACGCAAAGGTTATCGTTAACTCACAAACCGACTCAGAGCGAAAGCTCGCCTTGCAACAAGCAATGAGCGCGGTGGTGCTTAAAGTGGGGGGACAACAAGCGCTGTTGTCCAACTCAACCATAAAAAGTGGCCTTAGAAATGTCAGTGGCTATGTTGTAAAATACCGTTATCAACGTAATGCTGAGCAGACTGAGCTTTTAGTTACTTTTGACGAAAGCAAAATTAATCAGTTGTTTGAAGATGCCAACGCCCCAATTTGGGGAAGTTTACGGCCACAAATTTTATTGTGGCTCGTTGAAGAGAATGGTTTACGCCGTACGACTATTTCTAATGCAAGCCACTCGTCTTTTTCCAATAATGCAACACTACAAGTGAGTTACAATTTACCTAATAGTGTCGAAAAATTTTCAGCGTTAAGGGGCTTACCTATTTTAATGCCCTTAATGGACTTAACCGATGTAAATACCATCTCTACTTTTGATGTTTGGGGACGCTTTGCCAAACAAGTACAAATGGCATCACTGCGCTATAATCCAGAATCTATAATAATTATTCGTTTATCAAACAGTAGTTTATTACCTCAACAAGAAAGTGATGAACAGGTTGATGATTGTTTTTTATGCCAAAAAGAACGTCAACAATACGCACTAGACTGGAGTTTTATCGCCGATGCCCAAGACTACAATCGCGATACAATCACCGGACAAATCTTTGGTGAAATCAGCTACGGTGACGCTCCTGACAAGTTATTAAAAACTGCGCTTTCTCTTATTAGTGATATAATTTATCAAAAATATGCTTTAAATAGTGATATTGATAACAATTATATTATTGATGTTGCCAATATATCATCACTAAAAAGCTTTATTGAATTAGAGCGATTCCTTGAACAATTATCATCAGTTAAATCGGTAAAATTACTCAGCGCTTCGGGGAAAAATCGCCGCTTTGAATTGGTTTTAAAGAGTTCAGGACAAGCCTTTCTCGCTTCATTAAAGCTGAATAAGCAATTAGACCTTTTTGATGACCCGCTTGCCGAAAAAGTGGTCGGTGCTGTCCCTGTTTTTTATTGGAAACCCTAGTGAAAGTCACTTCTCAATTAACCTTGTCAGTTCAATTACCCGATGATGAAACGTTTTCAAGTTTCCAAAGTATTGCTAATTATTCGGCAACTGAGCAGTTAAAGTCGTTTATTAAAGCCAGTCAACATTCGGTAGAGTCTGCGCACGTCAATAGTTTTTACTTATTCGGCTTGTCAGGTGTTGGTAAATCACATTTACTTCATGCCAGTTGTACTTTTGCTGAGAAATTAGGTCTATCATCCGTTTGTTTATCTTTTTCTGAATTAAAACAGTTGTCGGTTGAAGTACTTGATGGTTTAGAAAATATTGATTTGATTTGCTTAGATGATGTGCAATTAATTGCTGGGGACAAGCTTTGGCAACAAGCGGTCTTTGATTTATTTAACCGTGTTATTGAGCATAATAAACGCTTGATTATTACTGGAGATCAAAGTGTTTCACAATTGAAACTTGGCTTAGCCGATTTAGTCTCTCGATTATCTTGGGGAATGACAGAGCAAATCAAACCCCTAGATGATGAAGAAAAGTTAATCGCCTTAAAATTTAGAGCGCAACAACGAGGTTTATTATTAAGTGATGAAGTGGCTAAATACTTACTGAGTCACTTATCACGTGAAATGAGTCACTTGATCTTAGCTTTAGCCGAGCTTGACGAAGCATCAATAAGAGAACAACGAAAAATCACCATCCCATTTATTAAAGCTATTTTATTTTAAAGGGCTGGGCTTTTCATAAAACTCATACTGAATAAAGCGTCTATCTTTGGGTTGAGCAGAAACGTTTTGCAATCCTGCTTGCTCTTTGTTAACGGGGCTTATATTTAAGTTATTAGCCCAACTTTCACCAGCGTTCATCATGATTGGACTCGGTAAATTATTTACTAAGTTTTCAATGTCACTTACTTCCGGCAATATATGACTTACGGCATATAATACTCGAGGTTTAATATTTTCATCGCCAATACGGCCGCGCTGTCCCCAATTAACGATATAATTTTCATTCGCAATTTTAGGGGCGTTAGTTATAGCGACATCTCGATTAATATCAAAGCGAGTTTTCATCATAAAACCATCAAAAAGCATAGCGTAATCTTCGCGAATACTTGAGTAATTATAAAACTGAGGCGCAGCTTCGCCACTAAAAAACGTTTTAATATCGCTGGGTTGATAAGCGTTTTGTGTTTTTGATGCGTCAACCCCCTGAAAACGTACCTGAGCTAAGGCGTACATTTCCTCACCCAGTAAGGGAAGGGTGTTGTTTAGCTGATCAGATTTAAAGCCACTATTATCTGCTATCTGTTGTGCGGCTGATAATATTGTTTGGTCTCTGTTTAAAGCTGACCAACTAGTGCTTGGGAAAATATCGTTGGCATGGGCAAGTTCGTGGTACATCAAAGACGTTAAACTGTATAAAACATCGCTAGGTTGGCGAGTAACCCTGTCATTTTCAGATATAAAAGTAGTGGTGTAATTATTATTTTTTACATAACGCCAAGGCATGGCAAAATTAAGATCTCCACCAAAGGACGCTCTATAGTCAGGTGCTTGATTTATGGTATCTCGCTCATCAGGGGTCATCCAAAAATAATTAGCATCCAAGTGAATAGCGCCACTGACCACCCAGTAATAAGAGGGTCTGATGTCATAAGAAATTACAATGGCAGTATTTGCTCTTAGTAAGTTTTTGAAATCATTGTAGGGGTCGTAATTTTCAAGAAATTCTCGAAATCTTTCTCCCATCCAATAATGAGAAACGATCACTCGGTCCATTATGTCATCAACCGTTGGTGTGGTCGTATCATGTGCAATTAATGGTAAGGTATTAAATGCACATGTTCGCGCAAAGTTAATTTTATTACTATAAACACAATCGACGAGTACATCGGCATAAGACGAGTTTGCAACAAAGGGGAATACCCGTGCTAAACGCTCAGTATAAGCGGTATTATCTGAAGTTGGGACAGGTTCAGCATTTTCAATAAGTACCGCTACTTTGTCAGAATAGCTCCCTGAGGATACGGTGAATTCTACTACCGTATCCCTAGTAACTTCCGGCGCATTAAAGAATACTGCATAATCACCCTGGGTATTTTCAGCCGTAAAATTGACCTCTGGACCGGCAGTTTGTTGCCAAACTAAACTATCGCTTAAAAGCTTATTTGTTAACGAAGCGCGCAATGACACTTTACTACCTTCTAGAGCAGCATGACCCAGACGCGCAGAAATCTCTCCTTGTTCATTGGTTACACTAAGAGAGTGGTTAAGTGACTCTCTGCTACCATCTTCTAGTGTAAATGAAACATTAAAACTATATGCGCCTGCGGTGTTAGGTGTGAAAGCGATAACCTTGCTGGTGTAGGCTAAAAACACCACGGGCTCGCCAGCCGTCTGCGTCCAAATAATGTCAGTCACCTTACTCGAGGGAGCGAGTAAAACTAATTCGATCGCCTGAGCAATTTTCACTTCATCGTCGACGGTGATAATTTTAGTGACCTCACCATTATTGTTACAAGCAAATAAAATAGGTATTAGCAGTAATATATGCAGAATATTTTTCATTTTCAGCCCTTAACTATAATGGTGGTTACGTTATAAAATTCTTATTGAAGCGTTACGCTTTATCTTTAGCCTTTCTAATACTCAAGCCTAGTTCTTGACCTCTATATTTCGCGTAATAACTGCCACCAATAAACATCATTGTGGCAAATATAAGCTCTAATGATGCCCAAACTACATCTGCTGGAGATACCCACAGCGTGGTTAAACTGTGTAGGAAATAAATCATAACGACAAAGCTCGACCAAGCATAGGTATAAGGATTACCTGCCAGTAATCCTTTTAGAGGAAATAACAGTGGTACTGTGAATAAGCATAAGCTTAATATCGGCGACAAACCTTGTGAAGGGTTTAAATAGATTAGCCAAAGCGGCATAAAAAATAATAAAGAAAAATAGCCAATTAAGGTTATTTTTTTAAATGTTGAAGTTGAAAATCTTTGTGGCTTGGTCATGAAAGGTATCCTGTTGGTTAGCAAATTGTTTCACTAACTTGTTGAATTAAATTTTAAATTGAAATTAAAAGAGTGTTAAAACGTTTTCAGGAGGTCGGCCAATGATAGCTTTCGTTTGCGTAGTAACAATTGGTCGCTCAATAAGTTTTGGGGTGTTCACCATAGCTTCAATGAGTTGCTTGTCGGTTGCTTGAGCTAATGCTTGTTCTTTAAATTCACTTTCTTTAGTGCGCATCATTTGAATAGGGGAAACATTTAAACGTGATAAAAGTGACTGGATAGTGCTTTCATCCAGTGGTTTTTTTAAATATTCTACAATGCAAACCTCTTGGTTGTTTTCTTCAATCAACGCCAAGGTTTGGCGGCTTTTAGAACAGCGAGGGTTATGATAAATCGTTAACATGGTTAGATCTCAATGGGTGCTAAAATTAAATAATTTTACGGGTTAATCGATAGAATAGGCCGTTATAGCACCTATTCTAAACGCTTCTGTAATATGGATTATAGTCTTTTAAGTTTTTGTTCTTGATCTTGAAATTGCAATATTCGTGCTTTGATACGTTTTTCGACTAACGGTTGATTATCTGTAAAATTGTAGCCTGTTTGCAATTCGTCGACCGCGCGAGAGTATGCACCTAAAAGTGCAAAGATTTCGCCTTTTGTCGCATGCATCAGTGCTTTTTTATCTTGTTTTTCATAGACAGTCGTTAATATATCATAAGCGATAAAATTACCTGGTTTAACTAACAGGTAGTCTTGTAAAAGCACTTCAGCTTCTGAATATTGACTGTTTTCAACGAGAGCGTTGGCAAAGTTTAAGGTAACAACTTGGTTATTTGGCATCAATAAATTAAGGGCACTGAGCATAGTCAGCGCTTTATTTACTTCTTTTGTTTTAATATAAACATCGGTTAGTGCATCTGCATAGAATAGATTGTTTTTATCTTCAATGAGCAATCTTTCAAGTATTTTTTTAGCCGCTTGATACTCTTTATTTTCAAATAATGATAAAGCTAAGCCATAGTCAACAGCGGCTCTATAAGTGTAGTTTTGTTTTTTTATACTATCTTCAAAAGTTGCAATGTTTTCCAGGGCCGTTGATTCGTAACGCGCTTGAATACGCGCTTTTGCGAGCGCAAAGTTTAAACTAGGAGCTGAAGGACGACTTTCTAAACCATGAGCACGGACACGCGCTTCGGCAATGCGAGATTCAGGCACCGGATGAGTTAATAGCATTGCTGGTGGCTTTGAAGTATAACGATATTTCACTGCCATTTTTCCAAAAAAATCGGGGGCACCTTGCGGATCAAAACCGCTTTGTGCGAGTAGGGCAATGCCAACACGGTCGGCTTCTTGCTCATTGCCACGGGTAAAATTAATACTTGATTGTTTTGACGCCGCCATTGTTGTGGTTAATGCAGCCATACCAACAGATGGGTTAACTAATGCCAGTAATACCCCTGAAATTAATGCTGCAGTGGCTAGTGGTTGATTTCTACTTTGAGCCTCAAGCCTTCGGGCCAAGTGACGCTGGGTTACATGAGATATTTCATGACCGATTACTGAGGCTAGTTCGCTCTCTGTATCAGCGAGGGTAATTAAGCCACTATGAATACCAACATGGCCCCCAAAAAAGGCAAAGGCATTGATTTCTTTATTTCTAATGATAAAAAATTCGAAGCTGTAATTAACATCTTGGGCATTCTTGACTAAACGGTTGCCTAAATCGTTAATATATTCGATTAAAACAGGGTCATTGACCAACGGCTGAGAAGCGCGAATATGACGCATCATTGCGTTACCTATCTGGCGTTCTTTATCAACAGATAGAACGCTAAATCCAGCCGTGCCAATTTCAGGAAGTTTGTTTTTATTATTTTCTTGGGAAAAGCCGTATGGGCTAGCAACTAATGTTGTTAATGCGCAGGTAAATAATAATGATTTTATTTTAAGCTTATGTTTATAAGGCAAATTAATTATTCCGTATTTATATCCGGTGTATCAAGTAAATCAGCTATCGTGAAATTTGGTTTTCCTCGATATAACTCTTTACAAAAATCTGCAATGGAATAACCCACTACATCGACTATTTCAAATGATTGGCTCAGTTGAGCTATTAGCTCTTGCACACGTTTATGTGAGTACTTTATTAACGCTAAATCTGCTGGATCACCACTTTTAAAAGTAAAAACGATAAAGGAAATTAAACTACTGATCCTAAATAGCATTTGCATGTTTTCGGGTGACCATTGCACAAATGGACATAAGGCACTTTGTGATAATGGTGTATAGAGTCGTTCACCTTTGACTATCGGATAACAGTGAAGTTCATAATTTTGTTCATCATAGCAATGGCGTAAGGCTATTTTTGGCTTTTGGGTAACGTTAATAGTGCCATCGTTATCAGCCGTCGCCTCTAAAAAGGCATAGTTCCAATTACGTTTATCAAATAATTGTTTATAGGCACTATCAAAACCATGCGTTAAAATCCCGTCCATATCACTAATTGAAGATGCCGCCATATGATAGATAGCAGGTACATCACCCCAATTAAGTTTCTTTTTATGAGCAGTAATTTCTTTTAAACTAGCTGTTATCGGTAACTCTTTCATTTCACCTCAGTACTTATTTGCCAACAAATCAAAATAAATAATACAATAACATTGTAATCAATTGTCGCAAATTAGATAATCAAACAAAAGGTTTGTTTACTGTTATTGGTGACAATTATTGTTATCTGATGATTTTTTAAGTGGTATGTAGTGATGATCTATGAATATGATGCCAGTTCGGAAAAATGTCCTGTGCCATTAGTACAATTGCGATTATTGTTAAAAAAAATGTCGAATGCTGATTTTTGTTTACTGAGAATATCTGACCAAGGCTCTATCAAGGATATTCCTAAACTATTAACGAAACAAGGTTACCACTATAAAGAGTCTTGGCTTGAAAAAGACACCCTTGAACTTTTTATTAGTAAAGCCCCTCAACCCCTTTCATCCAACAGGTAAGTTATATAAATGGTTTCATTATTTTCTCAATGGTATAAACGTAAGTTTTCTGATCCAAACGCAGTAACTTTAATGGTTATTCTTTTGTGTGCCTTTCTTTTTGTCTTTTTATTTAATAACTTACTTATGCCGGTCTTTGTTGCTATTGCGATCGCTTTTTTATTAGATTTACCTGTCCATCGTCTAGTCCGTCTTGGCTTATCAAGAACATTTGCCGTGGGTATCGTTGTAGCGGGGTTTATCGGCATTTCTTTAGTCGGTATTCTTGGGCTAATGCCGGTTATTTGGCAACAAAGTAGTAATTTATTACAAGAAGTACCGCAAATGGTGTCTCAGGGACAAACCTATTTGTTGACGCTTCCCGAGTTGTATCCTGATTTAATTAATGCCGGACAAATAGAAACATTAATTTCTGCCGTCAATGATAAGTTAATTGAATGGGGACAAGTTGCCTTAAAAGCGTCTCTTAATTCTATTTCTGATATTGTTGCTTTGATGATTTACTTAATTTTAGTGCCGTTAATGGTGTTCTTCTTTCTAAAAGATAAAAAAGTATTAATTTCAAATTTTACCTCATTTCTTCCTAAAGAACGTTTAATGGCGACGAAAGTAGGCGATGAGATGTATCAACAAATTATGAATTATATTCGTGGTAAGGTGATTGAAATCCTTATTGTTGGTGCTGCATCGACCATAGCCTTTATCGTCCTCGGCCTAAATTATGCGGTATTACTTGGTGTTTTAGTGGGGTTGTCGGTACTTGTGCCATATGTAGGCGCTACTATCGTCACTTTTCCTGTCTTGTTGGTGGCTTTATTTCAATTTGGCACAGGTAGCGAATTCGGTTATGTAATGATAGCTTACGGTATTATTCAAGCTATTGATGGCAATATTATTGTGCCATTATTATTTTCAGAGGCGGTAAATCTCCATCCAGTAACGATTATTGTTGCTGTTATTTTATTTGGCGGCATGTGGGGTTTCTGGGGAATATTCTTTGCTATTCCCCTAGCAACTTTAGTTAAGGCCGTTTTAAATGCTTGGCCATCAAATAGTGACTTTCCTGAACAGGGTACCGCTTAAAGAGGTGCTCTAAGGTAAACTTTACCCTGAGTCTTTTTGATACTGCTCGATAATTTCTTCAATGGTCGTGATACCAAACATAACTTTATTGATAAAAGATTCAGCACTGTGGATTAAGTTAAAATTAGGATGTTGTGACCAAATAGTCTGTAGTTTATCGTCAAGAATGATAGCCGCTTTTTCTGATTCATTGCGAATGGGATTATTACTTTTGATACTTTCACCTGATTTTGCTGCACTTTCAAAAAAAATGACCGCATCGTAACGTGCCAACTCATCAGCAAGCGTGGTATCCATCGCTTGGAAAAACTCATCATCATTGCCTGGCCAATAAGCTAGGCCGTCTAAAGAGCCTCGGTCACATAAAATAATACTGTGCTCAAAAGTCGCTCGCTGAATATCTTCTAAATTTTTTTGTAAATTAAAAATAGCAGTTTGTTGTATTTTTAGTACATGATTATTATTTGAACGAGCAATGCCGCCACTGAAAATCATCGTTGCTGCTTCGGGGACGGTCGCTATTTTCCCTGAAAATTCACGGCGAATAAGATCAACGGCTGTGGTTTTACCGCCACCAGGGCCGCCAGTAAGTACGATACGTTTTTTTACATGAGTAATATTCATCAGCATTTATTATAAGGATATTTTCATTACTGTAGCTTGCGTTAAAATAGGCTTCAAGCTTAATTGTAAATATCGCCAAATAACTCTACTTGGGTCAAGTAAATGCGTAAATCTAGTTCTACTTGGTGATAATCTGCTTGCATATGCTGACAAAGTTTATAGAAATTTTTGTTATGATCTTTTTCTTTTAAATGGGCAAGTTCGTGAACAACGATCATTTGCAAAAATGTTTCGGGCGTTTTTTTAAATAAAGCGCCAATGCGTATTTCATTTTTACTTTTGAGCTTACTACCTTGCACCCTTGATACATAAGTGTGCAAGCCTAATGCGTTATTAATAACATGAATTTTATCGTCGTACTTTATCTGGCTTAATGGTTCAGACTTCTTTAAGTACTGATTTTTAATATCTATTACATAGCTGCGCAGGGCTTTATCGTTATATATTTGATGGGTAACAGGGTATTTTGCCAACAAATAGGCAGATAACTTCTTGGCCGTTATCATTGCTTGTACTTTATGTTGAATATCTAAAGAATAGGCTGAAAGGTATTTTAAAGGAGCAGGCATTATAGCATTCTATTTATGCGGCTAGCCTAAAACAAATAAGCTAACCGTTACGGTTAATTTTTAGTCGTTAGTGTTTAAAACGTCTAAAACAACTTCATGGTGGTTTTTTGTCTTGAATTTATTAAATACGTGGCTAATTTTGCCATCTAAGCCAATTAAAAAACTTAAACGATGGATGCCGTCGTATTCTTTTCCCATGAACTTCTTTAATCCCCATACGCCAAAGGCGTCAGCAACACTGTGATCAACATCTGACAATAACGTGAAGTTTAATGCATCGCGCAGACAAAACTTAACTAACTTCTTCGGTTCGTCGGGACTAATGCCAAAGACTATTGTATTTAATTGTTCAAGTTCGCTTTTACTGTCTCTTAGGCCTTGTGCTTGCACAGTACACCCTGGGGTCATGGCTTTAGGGTAGAAATAGACCAGTACTTGTTTTTTACCAATATAATCAGCTAAAGCGACTTTATCGCTATTTTCATCAAGTAAAGTAAATAGTGGTGCGGTTTCGCCAACAGTTATTGTTTTCATGGGTATCCTGCTTGTATGTAGTTTATATAAGGTTTGAATTCACTTTTTTAATGCAGCCTTGCACATCAACTTGTTCGCATAGTTCAAAGTAATCGCTTTCTAGCTGTGCAATACTTGTGTCTTCGGTTAAGGCTATTAAAATGGTCGCGCGCATTTGATTAGTGACGGGGTCAATTTCTGATTTTAACGATGATAAGTCAATATTGCGGGTGGCAAAAAATGCGGTCACCGCTTTTAATAAACCAGGTTGGTCGATACCGGCATAATCAACTTGATAATGATGGGTGAACTCTCTTTTTTTATAACCAGAGGTTCTTTTCATCATGGTGGTTAATTCAAGCTTGACTGCCACGGCAGGTAACTTATTTTCAATTTGATTAATCGCTTTCGCACTACCATTTAATAACATAATCAAAGAAAACTCTAGGCCAAATATCGCCATTCTACTGTCAATAATATTACAGCCGCATTTACTCGCCAGCTTAGTGAGCTCACTTACACTTCCTGTTCTGTCTGCGCCCATTGCTGTGAGTACTAAATATTGAGACATAGTTAGCCTAAGTAGTTTAAAAAAGTGGCTATTGTAACGTATTTAAAGCAGATAAAAACCGCTATTAAAGCGAGAATATATTTATTTGTTATTTTTCGAGTTGAATTCTTGTGTTTGTAAAAACAGCCAAGTACCATGGTGCCCATTAATTTGTCTGATAGTATACTTGTATATGCTGATCAATAAAATCTATAGATAATATTGGAACTTAATACAGATAATTTACTCAAAGAGCAGATTAAAGTTTTCGTTGTCTACATTTAATCTACATTTAATGGTTTCAAAGTTAACTTTTATGGTCAGTTCAATATAAGAACCAACTTTTAAAGATTCAGATTGTATCCTCAGGAGTGTTAATGAATCGTCGTATATTTTATTTTTCCTTGTTAAGTCTTGCAGTAACAGGTTGTGGCAGTGTTAATAACAAAAGCGCTATGGGCGATTTTGAATACGCCAAAGTTAAAGAAGCTAAACAAATAGGTGTTCCTACAGGTTTGAATAAGCCTGAAGTTAATGCAAAGTTTTTTATCTCAGACGCCATCAATAATAAAGGGCCAATTGGCCAAGATGTTGATGTTAGAGCGCCTTCATTGGTTCTTCCTGTCGCTTCATCTTCACGTGTTGTTCCAGGTACAATGAACGCTAAGATTTGGTTTGACCAAATATTAGAAGATACCGATTTGAAAGACTTCATCACTGAAGCACTGCGTGAGCAACTCGCGAGTGATGGTGTAGAGTTAACGGCTATCGGTACTGATGATAATGTATTTGAGTCGGCTTGGTACCATGAAGAAGACGTTTCTGGTTATTGGTTATTTAAAACGGTAGATAGCAGTGAGAGCATGCGCTTTAACTATCAGTTTGAAAGTAAACCTCATGGTCGAAGTGTCGCTTTAAGTGTTAAATTAATTGATTACATGCGTACCGACAAGAACGGCGCAAGTAAAACAATGGACATCATTGACAAACAACGCGCAGAAATGGCGATGCTTAATGAGGTTGTTGCTCAGGTTGATTTTAAATATCGATTGCAGCAACGTGAAAACCGTTTAATGCGAGCTAATCAAAAATTTGTCACTATTGGTGAAAACGCTCAAGCAGAGCCAGCATATATTGCTGAAATTGATATTGAAATGCTTTGGTCAAATATGCCATTGTTTTTTACAGATTATGGCTTTGAGATAACAGATCTTAATGAAAGTAAGAAAATATACTTTGTTGATTTTGCGAAGCCTGAAAATAGCTTATGGTCAGTTATATGGGGAGATGACGTTCCTGTTATTGATCTTGACCAAGCTAAGTACCAATTTGTACTTAACGACGAACAAGGTAAAACCTCGGTAACTATCTATGATGCTGATGGTAATCCTTTACCCGTTGAAGTACTAGAACGTATTTTTCCAGTAATGGAAAGAGGCTTATCTTTTAGAGATGCTTTTTAACTTGCTTTAATCGTGCTTATTTAAAATAAAACGCCGCTAAATTTTTTAGCGGCGTTTTTTTTACAAGTCAATTATCTACAGTGTATCTTAATGGTATTTGAAATTATAAAGGTAGTTGTTCAAGTCAGTCTTTATCAAGACTTAATCTTTCTTAAAATAGACTGCTTGGCTATTTCATCGATTTAAATGGCTATTTCGCTTTTTTTCTTTTGACTCTATCGGTTCAGCTGAAACGATAGTTGGCATTTTATGGGCTTTGTTATGACTGCGCGGCAGTGTTTCTTCTAAATCATTTAAGCCTTGCTTTCGTAAAGGTGTATTAGCATTTTGTTGAACAACACTAAAATTACCAATTATTAAGGCGAAAGCTGCAATAATAATAACGATGACTAACCAATTATCCATAGTGAATACTCCCAACATTTTGAATATATTGCTGATAAATAGTTGATAGGTTCTGAAGAATCTCTTTTTTCCCCAAGATATCTGAGCTTAAAAGAACCGAATTAAGCAGGTTCTCAGTTAATAACCTTTCTCCATGTTGCGCTATTGGCCAATAAGATAAATGCCAAGGCTCTATAGCGACTCCACCGCGAAATTTATCGTAAGGAAAGTAAAAGCCAAAGCGACTAGCATGTTGAGTTAGCCATTGGTTTAATGGATAAAAAGGCCCCCCAACAGCAAACTCCCATGGTTCTAACTGTAGCTTTTCATCGTCAGCTAATAAATTTTTAGCATAGATATCGATATCGCATCCCCAATGATGTCGACTTGCCCCAGGAAGTGCCGAAAAGTATAAAATAGCCTGAACAATTTCTTGCTCTGTTATTTTATTAATATCTAGGGTTGCCCCTTGCATATCTTTAATCGCGAGCTGACCTGAAAACTTTCGGTTCCAAATAGTTAATTGTCGAGTGAAGTCTCTATAACCACTGGCAATTTTCAGTTCAAAGCCAGCCAACTTTGCTTCATCAGACATAGCTTGCCATGCAGTTAACGCTTGGCGATGAATTCCTGTCTGGTCATCTAACCAAGTAATATGGCTATTGTCGTGGCCAGTTAATTGTCTGTTAGTTAATATTTCAATCATTAAAGTTAAGCTGTGGTTGTTGGGTCAGTGAGTGCATTAACCAGTGTATGGTAATAAATATCAGTAAGTAAAATTAAATCATTACAGCTAACACTCTCGTTGACTTGATGAATAGTGGCATTGCACGGCCCAAGTTCAATCACTTGTGCACCCGTAGGGGCAATAAAACGGCCATCTGAAGTGCCACCAGATGTTGATAATTCAGCATCAATATTGGTGACTGTCTTTATAGCTTTTACCGCAGAGTCAAGCAAAGCGCCAGGTTCAGTAATAAACGGCTTACCATTAAATGTCCATTTAATTTCATAGGTTAATTGATGTTTAATAAGGACAGCATCAATTTTATCGATAATATTTTGAAAATTTAATTCGGTACTAAAACGTAAATTAAACCATGCGGTTAAATGACCAGGTACAACATTAGTTGCGCCAGTACCCGATTCGATGTTTGATAACTGAAAACTTGTTTTAGGAAAATAAGCATTACCGTTATCCCAGTGCATTTGACTAAGTTCGGCTAAAGCAGGCATAGCTAGATGGATAGGGTTTTTTACATGATCAGGGTAGGCAACATGGCCTTGTTTACCGTGAATGATTAGTTCACCAGAGATAGAGCCCCGGCGACCATTTTTAACGATATCACCGACCCTATCTGAGCTGGTTGGCTCACCAACAATACAATAGTTGATTTTCTCATGACGAGCTTCAAGGGTATCGATAACACGGGTGGTGCCATTGATAAAAGGCCCTTCTTCATCACTGGTAATAAGGTAAGCTATTGAGCCCTTATGGTCGGGATGATCATTTACAAAGCGTGCTGTAGCAATGAGCATTGCGGCTAAACTGCCTTTCATATCTGCAGCACCGCGCCCGTACAACATGCCATCAATAATGGTTGGCTCAAAAGGGGGAGTATGCCAAAGCGCTAAGTTACCTGCGGGAACAACATCAGTGTGACCGGCAAAGCAAAATACTGGCTCAGTTGTGCCGCGTCTCGACCATAGATTGGTCGTATCTTCGAAAACCATAGTTTCATTGTTAAATCCCAAAACGCCTAGACGCTCTGACATCATTTTTTGACAACCAAAATCTTCAGGGGTTACTGACGGGCGGGCAATTAAATCTTTCGCTAACATGATAACGTCATGTTCTGCCTTTAATTTACTCATGATAAAAATAGTGCTTGATATACAGGCTCTTTAAAACCCACTTCAAAGGCGTTGTTGTGAGCGATTAAAGGTCTTTTGAGTAAGGTCGGTTGAGCCAAAACTGCTTGGAAAATAACATCATCAGTTAAATTGCTCTTAATCGCTTCGGGTAGGTTTCTAAAAGTGGTACTACGTTTATTGAGTAAAACTTCCCAAGAGCTGTTGCTGACAAATTCATTGAGTAACTCAGGCGTTAATGGTTGTTTCTTAAAATCAAAAAAAGTGTACTCAATATCTTGCTTATCAAGCCATTTCGTTGCTTTTTTAACCGTGTCGCAATTATTTATGCCGTAAATAGTGGTCATGAACATCCCTTAAACTAAATTATTTGGTAATCGTTAGATATCAATGCAGTGGTTGCAAGAGATACATTATTTGATTTTACTAAAATATAATCAGTATCAAAAGTAGATATAGCAAAAATACTGATTTTTTCTTTGGCTAAAATTGTTGATATTTTCGATAAAATACCCGTTAGCGTAAAATCCAATGGGCCGACAACTTCAAGTGCTTGCCAGTCTTTTTCAACCTCATCACTCACAATGTTGATACTTTGAGGTAATACAATGGATGTTTCTTCATAGGTTTTTGCAATAAAAAAAATTGGCGCATCAAACACAGCTTTTGGTATTTCGATATCGCTGGCTAAACTATGAATAGCAAACGTTTCTTCAAGTAATTTGAGGGTAAGAGTGCTCATTGAACGTGACCATTAGGAAAAAGGTCACTATAGCGTTTACTGGCTAATTGTTAAAGCAAGGATAGTTATCTTAAACAGATTAAGTATCGTCAATGCCTTGCTTTAGCAATGAACAGCAGATATTAATAAGATAAAGCAAGTTTACTTGATCTTGTCTCGCGACTCCCCATCGCTTGATAATAGATAAATAATATGATGTTTATTTAGATTTTATTGTATTTTATGGCAATAATAACTTGTTATTTATAAAAACAGCATCAAACGTGGAAAAGTTAATGTATTCTTGCTGGTTAACCTGTTAAATCCTCATCAATAGTTATTAATGATATCCACAAAAGCTGTGGGTATCATTGTGGGTAACTATTGCTTTAATGGTTATCTTTATGTTTTTAAAGGTTAATTTTAGCTGGTTGTTTTTTGTCTAGTGGCTAAAAATTGATTGAATTATAAATAGTTATTAAAATAGTCAACTGTATATAAAAGCAGTCTCAAGCCAATAAAAATATAAGCTAAAAGGTTAATAAACTAACCTTTTAGCTGAGTAAACTATACTTTTGCTTGAATGGCTGTTAAGGCAATTGTATAGACGATATCATCGACTAAAGCACCACGGGAAAGGTCGTTAACCGGTTTTCGCATGCCTTGTAACATTGGCCCAATACTGACTAAGTGTGCAGAACGTTGTACCGCTTTGTAGGTGGTATTACCGGTATTTAAATCAGGAAAAATGAAGACATTGGCTTTACCCGCAACAGGGCTGTTAGGCGCTTTTTTCTTGGCAACATTTTCCATAATGGCGGCATCATATTGCAGCGGTCCATCGATGATCAAATCAGGTCGTTTTGCTTGCGCGAGTTTGGTTGCTTTTGCTACTTTTTCTACATCGGCACCAACCCCCGAACTGCCAGTGCTGTAACTTATCATGGCTACCTTAGGGTCAATGCCAAACTTTATTGCTGAGTCGGCAGATTGTATCGCTATCTCAGAGAGTTGTTCCGCAGTTGGCTCAGGGTTTATTGCACAATCACCATATACTAGAACTTGCTCAGGTAATAACATAAAGAAAACAGATGAAACTAATGAACTTCCTTCAGCCGTTTTAATTAATTGCAGGGCAGGGCGAATCGTATTTGCAGTGGTATTAATAGCTCCAGAGACTAAACCGTCCACTTCACCGAGTTGCAACATCATTGTTGCTAAGACCACGTTGTCTTGTAGTTCTTGTTTTGCGACCACTTCGGTTAATCCTTTATGTTTTCTCAACTCAACTAAAGGAGCAATGTAGTGGTCTCGAATTAAGTTGGGGTCGGTAATTAATAGTCCTTCTGGTAATTGAATACCTTGTTGCTCTGCAATCAATAAAATACTTTCTTTATCGCCCAGTAACTGACAACGAGCAATGCCACGTTCAACACATATTGCAGCAGCCTTAATGGTTCTGATATCTGTGCCTTCTGGCAAAACAATGAGTTTATTTGCACTACGAGCAAGTTCTGTGAGCTTATGCCTAAATGCTGGTGGAGACATTTGGCTACTTTGTGCTACATTTTCAGACAGTTGCTGTAACCAATTCGCAGACAAGTTATCAGCGATATATTCTCTTACTTTTTCATGACGTTGAATATCATCTGCAGGGGTTTCTGGGTTGTAGTTCATTAAATGACGAGACGTTTGCCAAGTATCCCAAGGCACAGAAAGCACCGGTAGGCCAGCGTCTAAAGCTTGTTGACAAAGTGTCATCACTTGTTCGTTGGGTTTATAGCCGTTAGTCAATAATAATGCGCCCACTTTTGTACCATTTAAAGCCGATAAACAGGTGGCGATAATAATGTCGGTTCTGTCTCCAGGAGTAACAATTAATCGACTTGGTTGTAAATGGCTCATTAAATTGCCAACGCTGCGTGCACAAAAACTAATACTGCGGATACGGCGATGCGACATATCACCTGCATTTAATACTTCAGCATTGAGATAATTGCAAATATCCATGACCCGTGGCGCGATTAAGTCCATTTCCCATAAGACAGTACCTAACAAGTCAAAATGACGATTTTTAAATATCGATAAATTAATTAGCGTAGCAAGATCGAACTCACTATTAAAATCACTTTCACGAGGCAGTAATCCATACTCATCTTTGTCGGGACTATTAATCTTATTAATAATACAACCAATAAGGCGTTTGTTTTTTATTCCGCCAAAAGTTTCCGCACTAACTTCTAAACGGTCCTCAAACTCTTCAGCGCTATCGTTATCGGGCGCTGCCACCAAGACAATATCTGCTGACAGGGCTTGAGCAACATCTCGGTTGATTCTGCCCGCGTAAGGTTGGCGTGTCGTTGGTATCAGTCCTTCAATAATCACCACATCATGTTGTTTTTCAAATTGATTGAAATCTCCAACAATCTTTTCTAAAACAATATTATGCTTGCCATCGCCCATTTGTTGTTCAACATAAGCTAATGATACCGAAGTCCCTAAATTTGGAGTATTGAGCTTACTTTGAACCGTATTATTTTTGTGAGCTAATAAACGACGAGCGGGTTGACTTATTGGTTTAAAATGGCCGACATTTATACCTTTTTGCTGACACGCATGAAGTAAGCCTTGCACAACACTGCTAAGTCCAACGCCAAAACCTACTGGGATCAACATGATTCTATGTGACATGACTTTATTCCTTAGTTGAGCTGTTATTAAATAAAAGTTGTGAGGTTTGCTCTGCAATAACCCACTCTTCATTTGTTGGAATGACTAAAATAGGACGAGAGTTTTCTGTACCGATATTACCTGCCTTGCCAAAGCAGCAGGCATTATTCTTATCAGTAGCAACAAAGAAATTAAGTAGGCTCAATTGATCAATAATATTGGCTCTAATTAGCGTCGAATTTTCGCCAATACCGCCGGTAAATATTAAGGCATCGATTGATGTTAAGCTGGCAGTAAAAGAAGCAACGGACTTTGCAACACGGTAGCAAAATATATCTAATGCTAACTTTGCTCGTGGATTTTTATCCTTTAACCAAGCTTCTTCTATTTCACGACAATCGTTGCTTAACCCCGAAACCCCTAATAGGCCGCTTTCTTTATGTAACAAATGGCTCACTTGCGCTGTGGTATAGCCGAGTTGATTGATTAGGTGAAAAATAATACCCGCATCAACATCGCCGCTGCGTGTGCCCATCATCACTCCTTCGAGCGGTGTTAAACCTAAGCTAGTATCGACACTCTTACCATTTTTAATCGCAGTAACACTGCAACCATTGCCCAAGTGAGCACTGATAAAATTACTTTCATTAATGGATTTATCGAGTGTTTTAGCCGCTTGTTGTGCAACAAAATAATGGCTTGTACCATGAAAACCATAGCGTCGAATACCATGCTCTTGATAGAGAGCGTAGGGAATACCATAAATGTAAGCTTTTTCTGGCATCGTTTGGTGAAAAGCTGTGTCAAAAACGGCAACTTGCGGCACATCAGTAAAAACCGTTTCCGCGGCGTTAATACCCATCAAATTTGCTGGGTTGTGTAATGGGGCAAGCTGAGACAAGTTACTGATGGTGTTTTTTACTTCATCAGTAATTAACGTTGGCATACAATAGTGTTCACCACCATGGACAACGCGGTGGCCTATGGCACATATTTGTAAATTTAATTGTTGTGAAACTAAGCTGTCAACTAAAGCCATTATCGCTGTTCGATGATCAAATGGATGAGGTATAGCCGTGTGCTTTTTTTGTCCCTTAACGTTAATCTTGATGCTTGCTTGTTCGGACAATAAGCGCTCAGCGAGTCCTGATAGTAATGTTTCGCCGTTTTCTGGTTTAATTAAAGAAAATTTTAAGGATGAACTACCGCAATTTAACACTAAAATTAGATTTTTTTTCATGGTTTTATTTAATGCTCATTTATTAGGTGGTTAATTGTTTTATTACAATACGTTAATTGGAATGATTATAGACCAAATATAGCGTTAAAATATTGATATGAACTAAGGAAGTTAACTTTAGGGAGACTTGATTAAAACTAGTTACAACTTTGTGCTATCTTTTAAATAACCGTTGTTATAGTGTGTCGTTTATGAATATGAGTTTAGTAGAACTAATTAAGCTAGGTCGAGAGTATATGCGACTTTGGCCGCAGCGAGCAGAGTTAGGCAATTATTTTGCCGAGTATCAAGCTGTTCAAATTTGCCGTTTGGCTTTTCGCTATTTACCGGGTATTGCGTTGTTTTCTTTTATTATGCAACTTTACCTAGGATCGATAACATTATTACCACAAGCGTTAGTTTATAGCTTATTTATTTTAAGTATTCCGCTACAGGCATTGTTAATGCTTGGCGTTAAAGCCGATAAG
This sequence comes from Colwellia sp. BRX8-9, assembly GCF_014077245.1. Classification (NCBI taxonomy): domain Bacteria; kingdom Pseudomonadati; phylum Pseudomonadota; class Gammaproteobacteria; order Alteromonadales; family Colwelliaceae; genus Colwellia; species Colwellia sp. BRX8-9. The sequence continues at coordinate 81,373 of NZ_JACGVN010000016.1, read as the reverse complement.
TTTTTGCCGCTGGCACTCGCCTCTTGGTACAAAGAAAGTGTTGCTAGAGTCAACGAAGCGGGTGGTTCGATAAAATTATCACTGCACAAGCCACGTTTTATTGATTTAGCAAAACTACTTAACATCAGTCATCAGTCACAAAATTCTAAATTCTAACCGCTTAACAATTGAGTTAAACGTTAATTGACCGTGTTTTTATAAAGACGTATCAAAAAATCAGCTTGGCAAGTGAAATTATTTCTTGTTTTTAAATCGTTAAGTAAGGTTTCAGTCGTTTTAAAAGCAAAAGGGGTCATTGCTAATAAGTTAATAATATCTTCGCCTTCAGCAAATTTCATCTCATAGTTCACTTCTTTTTGTGCAATCAATGTTAAATTTTCAATAGGACTTTTAGTCATATCATGTTGTTGCGCTGTTCGGTATATTAATGCTTTTAGTTCAATTAAATGATTTTTTGCCGGCGTTACTGTGACTAAATAGCCATTATTAGCTAGTACCCGAGTGAATTCTTCTTCAAGAATTGGTGCGTAAATAGAGTTGATCCAAGAAAAGTAGTTTTCACTAAAAGGTAACAGCGACAAGGTGGCAACACTAAATTGACAATCTTTATATTTTTTAGCGGCATTTTTAACCGCATTTTTTGCAATGTCAATACCATAAACACGGTTGGTAGGCCTTACATACTGTTGAGTATAAAAACCTTCACCACAGCCAGCATCAAATACCGGCTTTGTTAAATCACCATATTGTTGATATAGAGATTGTAATTCATCAGCGAGCGGTTGATAAAAGCCTTTATCTAGAAATTGACGACGTGCGTTAACCATGGCTTTGTTATCACCAGGGTCTTTTGAATGTTTATGTTGAACGGGCAATAAGTTTACATAACCTTCTTTTGCTTCATCAAAGCTATGGTTGTTCTGACAACGATAGCTTTGGTTAGCTAACACTAATGATTTTTTACAAATGGGGCAAACGTATTGAGCAAGGAACATAGTATTTACTCAACAGCTACTTAAAAGTAGACCAAATCGGCGCGTGATCTGAAGGTTTTTCAATAGCACGTAGTTCGTAATCAATATCGGCTTCGATACACGTTGCCGCCATCTTGTGCGTTGCCAAAACCACATCGATGCGTAAACCACGATTATCAACAAAACCTTTAGAACGATAGTCAAACCAAGAATAACGTTCCGCTTTTGTTGGATGCAATTCTCTAAACGTATCTTTAAATCCCCAAGCCATTAAAGTTGCAAGCCATTCTCTTTCTTCTGGTTGAAAACTACACTTACCAGTCTTTAACCAACGCTTTTGGTTAGGCTCACCAATACCAATATCTAAATCAGCAGGTGAAATATTAATATCGCCGATAATGACTACGTGCTCATCTGGGGTATGGTTATCATTTAAATAGGTCATCAAGTCTTTATAAAATTGACGCTTATAGGGATATTTTGTTTCATGAGCGATGTTATCGCCTTGCGGGAAATAACCGTTTAATACCGTTACTTTTTCACCTTGTTCATTGGTGGTCTCAATCATCACCATACGTTTTTGAGACTCTTCAGTATCGCTAGCAAAGCCCATTTTAACAATATTGGCTGCTTTTTTACATAACATAGCCACACCATAATGTGCTTTTTGACCATGAAAATAAACGTGATAACCCATAGCTTCAACAGCTTCAACGGGAAAAGCATCATTATGAACTTTGATTTCTTGTAAGCCAATAATATCAGGCTGGTGCTTATCAATGATGGCTTGAAGTTGGTGTAAACGCGCACGAAGGCCGTTAATGTTAAAGCTAATGATTTTCATAAAAGACTCGATATTGATTTTTTCCACATGCTACCAGAAGTTATCAGAGAAGGTTATTATTAATTGCTAGTGAAGTGAATTAGGTACTTATTAACATCAACTTTTTAATAGACAGGTAAATGTGTAAATAAATAGAAATTAAACTCAACTAAATTAAAGGATTGCCGATATAAGCTTTAGAGAAAATAATAAAGTTGAAGTACATTGCTTACAGAGTCAGTTGACAGTCAAATTCTGGTACACGAATTACAATTAGGTGAACAACTTAATGTAAGTGTGCACAGCGCTCGACGAGCTGACTTTTCACTCTTATTGGCAATGCTAAGTGATGACGTACCTAGCCATAGTCAATTTTCTTTGCCAAAAACTGTCGTTGACACTAAAACGACTAATGATGCAAGCTTACGTAAAGAGTTTGACCTTCCTGATAAAGCACCTTTATCTCTGAATGAAAATCACAGCACAGCAATATTTGATCAAGCAGAACTTATTCAGCAGAATAACCTAGCAGAATTACGTTTATCAAATGCTTTGTTGCCTAAACCGCTTGCTTTTCGAGATGATAAAAAGCATATCAGACAAGAAGTATTAAATAATACCTCGCTGTACTGCCAGAAAAAATTTAATCATACAAAGAATAATACGCCGCAAGACACCGACAGTTCAAGATTATCATTCGATACTAAAGGTTGGCTTAACGCCGTGCATAACACTATCGTTAAAGCGCCGTTACTTGATGCTATAGCATAAGGTTATTGCATTAGCATGCCAATAAAATCGTGCGTTTGTGTTGACGTTATTTGTGATTAACTTTTTCAGTTTACTGGCCTGAGCAATGTTTAAACTTGATTGTTAATTGTTGAGTTTACTTGCTACAGCATTGTCTAAATTTTTATTGCTATGACAAAAGCATCGCTGGTTTCTTTTGGGAAGAACTTGATTGTTAATTGTCGAATTTACCGGCCACAGCATTGTTTAAATTTTTTATTACTATCGCAAAAGCAAGCTTGGTTTCTTTTTGGTGCTATCAGCGCTTCATTGTTACTGACTTCACCATCTAAATATCGCCATTGCCCCTTTTCAACAACAAAGCGTGATGTTTCCTTCATCAGAAAATACTCACCTTGATGTTGGTAATAAGCCGAAAAGCAAACCGTCGGTAAGTGTTGCTCTTTATTGTCAGCGTTTACAGCATTTTGATCATTAAGCTCGGTATAATCACTGGCAGCATTAATGGTTAGTTTTAACCATTTGGTTTCTTTGGCCCATGCTGATATATCAGCGATTGATTGTAAAGCTCTGCTAGCTTGAGCATAAGTCTGATAAATATAATCAGCAGCCTCTGTTGCATAGGCGCTATAGCGAGAACGCATCAATTGCTCTGGTGATTGTGCACAGGTCTCTTGATTTATTAATAAGCAGCAGCATTGCTGAAAACTAATATTTGAACCACATGGGCATTGCATAAAGTCGACATTATTTTAGAAAAGTAGTTGATCTATTTTAGCAGAGCAAAATTTTATTTTCTGTTTTAATAACGGCAAAATCGCTTCAAACTCAATTAATGTAACAATAAAGAAGAATCCGAAAGAGTGACGTAATTTTTTAGTCGTTGCTGGTTTAAACGTTTTTGAGTTTGCTTGGTTAAAATAATGCATTGAGTTTGTCCTTTTTCTGCGAATTGAGTGAGTTGGCTTAATTGTGATTTATCTAAGGTGGCATTACACAAAATAACAGCCGAACAGTGACCTTTTTCTAAAGCATCTTTAATGGTATTTAGTGAGATATTACGTTGATGAAGATTAACTTTTAAGATTCTTTTAGGGTCTATTTTTCCTTGATCAGACAATTGCTGAAGCGGCTTCTCTTCAGGGTTTATCATCAGGATCCATTTGTTATCTAAATCATGATTTTTGAAGATTTCAGTATACTGCTGAGATAGTTCTATGGCATTAGCAATACTTCTAACATCACACCATTTGTGTTTTTTGATAGCCATAGTTGTAGTTTTTAACGCTAAGGTGTTGGTATTAATGTGATTTATTGAATTCATTTTTAAAACCTCGATATACTGTATGTATGTACAGTATATCGTTTTTGGTGTTTATTCAAGCACTTTTTATGATTAATATTAATTGATCCTACTGAAGGATCTAATGTAATAAACGCCAGTAAATGAGGGGAATAGCACCAACAGTATTGAAGATACCACTAGTATTTGTTGGCCCAATGCTATGCTAGGGGATTTTAGCGATAAACAATTGTTAGCTCTTAAGCTTTCCTTAATAAAAGTTTGTTATTTTCATTCACTGAATATTTAAGGTAAATATCCCCCTATGAATAAACAGGTCATTTGATGAATAACCGCTATTAACGTTCATTTTTTTATGGCGAATATTTCTGTAATAACCGACAATAACTTTGAGATAAAACACCTTGAGTCGTTCATACCTATGGCATTGTTAAGTCTTATCTTCACTGTTGATGGTTTTCGACCGTCAAGTATTAATAACCGGCCTTGGAAAAGGCTAGATAATATAAAAACCGTTAATAGTCATTTTAAATTGTTATAGGAAAAATATGCGCATATTGTTAGTTGAAGACGATATCCCCCTGGCTTTGGGATTGCAGCAGTCACTTCGTCATGAAGGCTTTGTTGTTAACCATGTTGATAATGGTAAAACGGCAATTTCAGCATTGTCTGTGTCAGATCAAGACTTAGTTATTCTTGATCTGGGTTTACCTGATATTGACGGATTGGAAGTGCTAAAGCGTACTCGTGATCGTAAGCTAGGTATTCCTGTTATTATTTTAACCGCAAGAGACGCGCTTGAAGATAAAGTTAAAGGCTTAGATTTTGGTGCAGATGATTACCTGGTAAAGCCTTTTGAAATTAGCGAATTGTTAGCACGCCTTCGCGTGATTGAACGGCGTTTAGGCACGGCAAAGTCGGCATTGATTATTTGCTCAGACGTGGCAATTGATACCGCAGCACATAAAATCCTTATTAAAGATGAAGAATTAAAAACGTCAAAAAAAGAGTACATGGTATTAAAAGCATTGATGGAAAATGCCGGTCGAATCCAATCTCGGGAACAAATTGAATCGCGTTTATATGAATGGGGAGAAGAAGTGGCCAGTAATGCTGTTGAGGTACATATACACAACTTAAGAAAAAAATTGCCAGAACAATTTATAAAAACAGTCAGAGGCGTTGGTTATACGGTTAATAAAACCTAATGTCGATTCGTCGCTACTTAGTCCTTATTTTACTATCCATCATCACTTTGATGACATTTTTTGCTGCCATACAGGGCTATAAAGCCAGTATGGAACAAGCAACTAGCTTATTTGATGAGCAATTAGTTATCGTCGGTAAAACCTTGTTAGCGACCTCTGCGACTCTTTCTGACAAGGGTGCCGAAAATCGATTAAGTGCAGCAACAGTGGTCCCTTCTAACCATATTGCTTATCAAGTCTTTAGCAATAATACTTTATTACTACGCACAGATAATGCTCCTGAACAGTCAATTACTGAGTTACCTGCAGGGTTTACGGACCTTAATTTTATTGGACAGCGTTGGCGAGTATATATAGAAACATCAACAAACGAACAGGCGCAAAGAAGTCAATTAAGAGTGCTGGTTGCCCAACCGCTTGAACAAAGATTTTCACTGGCTGAACAAGTTATATTATCTGCTGTGACTCCTATTATTTTAGTTATCCCTTTGATTGCCTTGTTTATTTTTATGGCGATTCGTCAAGGCTTAAAGCCGTTAACTGTTTTGCGCCGAGAATTGTCAGAAAAGAAAATTAATGACTTATCAAAGCTTTCTAGTGAGACATCAACAAAAGAACTACAACCGGTTATTCAGACACTAAATCTGTTATTTGAACGCTTGTCGGCAGCTTTTTCAAGGGAACGTTATTTTGCTTCTGACGCCGCTCATGAATTAAGAACGCCGTTAAGTGTGCTCAAAATTAATGTTCACAATTTACAAATAACCCAAAGTGAAAACCTTGACAGCACCGGGCAGGCTTCGTTAATGCAATTAGGTCAAAGTGTTGACCGAATGGCTCATGTTGTCGATCAAATATTAACGTTAAATCGTACTAATCCTGATCAACTCACCATGGCAGTCACTAAGCTTGAATTACAAGGATTGTTGCAACAAGTGATCAGCGACTTATACCCTGAAATATTGCAGCATCAGCATGATATTTCGTTAGAAAGTGAAGCCCAAATTATTTATGCTAATGAATTTGCCTTATTGACCTTAGTGAAAAATTTAATTGGTAATGCCTGTAAATATACTCCTAAAGGCGGGCATATTTTGGTAAAAACGTTGATTGATGAAGACAGTTTCACCCTGATTGTTGAAGATTCTGGCCCCGGTATTGACTCCAGCGAATACCAGCGAGTTTTCGATCGTTTTTATCGTGTGGGTGGAGATAGCCATCACTCTACTGTGGTAGGATGTGGCTTAGGTTTAGCGATTGTTCAGCATATTGTTAAATTACATCATGCGAGTATTATTTTAGCAAAATCGACGAAATTAGGTGGCCTTAGCGTGTCAGTAAGGTTTCCACAAAAGACTCAAGCGATTGACTTACATTTACATCAGTTTGAACAAGAATGGGAGGACAATAAGTGAAAGCACCTGCTATTTTTATAAAAAAAACCAGCATTATTAGCCTCTTTATCTCTTTAATCTTTAGCCCAAGTGTCTGGGCTGAACGAGCTGAGTATGTCGTAGAATTGAAAGATCATTTGTTTTTTCCTGCGGTTATAAAAATTCCACCAAACAAAAAAGTTAAACTTGTTATTTATAATCGAGATACAACCCCTGAAGAGTTTGACAGTTTTGACTTAAATCGAGAAAAGGTTATTTTCCCCCATAAAAGAGCGGTGATTTTTATTGGTCCATTACCCGAAGGAAAATATAACTTTTTTGGTGAGTTTAATCCTAATAGTGCCAAAGGGACCATTATCGTTACCCCGTTGCCTGAGCGTAAAAAAGCAAGTAAAGCTACTGTTCAAAACATAACAGGAGGTGCTTAATGTTAATTAATACCGTGCTTTTGTTTTTGAGTAACAGTTTAGTTATTTTTATGGTGTTAGCCTTGTTGTTATCGATTAAAAATAAGTTTCAACTCTGTGGTCTTACCCTTATAAGTGGTGCGATATTGGGTATTTTGTTTATGTTACTGCTTTGGATTTATATCGATGTGATCAGCCAAATGTTTGATGATACCGGGCTTGAATGGTTCTATGCGAGTATACATGTTCTTGTATATATTCTAATTTTACATTTTATTCATCGCTCCCATATCAGCGTTAGTACCGCCAATAACAGTCAGCTATCTTGGTATGCTGGCGCAATACTCGCGTTAGTTATTATGCTACAGGGTACTAACTTCCTCATTTACTTTATTGGATATTGGTCGCAAACCGATATGGTTAATTCACTTTTTATTGGCGTTGTTTTAGGAACAGGAATTTGTATTAGTATCAGTATACTATTGTACTTTTTTTGCTTGTTTCTCAATGAGCGTTTGTATGGTCGAAGCACCGAAATTATTTTTGTTTTCTTTGCTTGTGGTTTATTTAATAAAACCAGCGATTTATTACTACAAATTGATTTTTTACCCAGTAGTCGTATGATTTTTGATGTTAATTTTATTGTTAGAGAAAAGTCTGAATTAGGACATTTTTTGAAAGCTTTATTTGGTTACGATGCAAGCCCAACCCTATTACAAATTGGACTTTATCTTTGCGCTTTATTTATCGCACTTTATTGGTGTCAGTTTCCCCAAAAACTTTGGCGGATCCCTCGCTTTAAGCAGGTTGTATCATGAAAAAAATATTTTATGTTTTAACGTTACTCTTGTACAACCTTTACAGCGTTATTGCTTTTGCTGATGGGGTAGTGGTGGATAAAGTGTATCATCCGTACGTGTTACCCAATGAAAAAGAAGTTGAATGGCGGTTACTGTCTCACCAAACGGAAAAGACCAATGACTTAGCGCAGCGCTTTGCCTACGGGCAGTCTGTACTTGACAACCTGATGGTAGAGTTTTATATCGTTGGCGAACGCGATATTGATGGAAATTTTGGTTTATCTGCTTACGAAATAGAAACCCGTTGGATGCTAACGGAGCAAGGTCAGTATTGGGCGGATTGGGGCATGCTTTTTGAATTTGAAAAAGAACATAATAAAGACAGTTGGGAAGTGACTTCAGGCTTGCTGTTTGAGAAAGAAATAGGGCGGACCAGTTTAAGTATTAATGCATTTTTGATTTACGAGTGGGGAAATGACATTAAAAATGAAATAGAAATGGAGTTTCGCGCTCAGTATCGTTATCGCTGGCTACCGCAATTTCAACCCGCAATTGAGTTATATTCAGGTGAAGATTATGTCGGTATTGGTCCAGCTTTCATGGGAATTCAACGCTTTGACCGACAAAAGCAGTTGAAATGGGAACTCGCCTTTATCACTGGACTGAATGGCGAAAGCAAAGATCATATTTTGCGCGCGGCTATTGAGTTTGAATTTTAATGAACCGCATTTTACCACTAAATAGACGCCACTCAGCGACCTTCTTATGGCTATGTTGTTGTTGTTTTTTATTACTTTTTTCGCTGGGGCTAAGTTGGCAAGTCAATAAAAGTGTTAATTTTTTTTATAAGTTTTGGTACTCACCATTAAATATTGAACAAACGATAAAAACTTATGCACCACAGAATACACAAGGTAAACAGGACTTTGCCCAGACAAGTCGTGAGCAACATTTACAAAGCTTTAGCGAAATAGTTGATGAAATTCATAATAACGGCGAGGGTCTGGCAAGGTTAAGTTATCTCAATAACGATAACCAGCGTCGCGCTTTACTGACCAAACCTGAGGTCGTACATTTACAAGATGTCAGTGTTTTAATTAACCAATTACGTACAATATCAGTGATTAATATCTTATTACTACTGATTACGATTGCTGGTGTATCTCGTTTCAAACAGCCAAAGCCAGCTAAAAAAGAGCGCTATATGGCGGTAATTATTCCCACTGTTTTATTTATAGCTGTGTTTTCACTGTTTGGTTTTACCGATGTCTTTTACTATCTGCATACGGTGGTCTTTCCTGATAATCATCAATGGTTTTTTTATTATCAAGAGTCATTAATGAGTAGCCTAATGAAAGCACCCGACTTATTTGCTGCAATAGCATTGTCGCTCAGTGTTATCGCAGCGGGGATTTATATGTTAATTTATCGATTATTAATGACAAAAATCTTTAGCAGCTAATCGTGTTCGTCGGTGCGTTGACAGGTTATATATGGAACAAATGTTGATGAGCATTGAAGTGAATTGTTTGTAAGTCAGCAACTAAAAGCAAGTTTTGGCGAGCATGAAATCATCAATGTTCAGACGATTACCGCTGGTGGTAAGGCGGGTTATATTTCAGCCAAGCAACGGTTTATATAACAGTGTACTGGGCTGAAATAGTAGTACTAGGGGTTAATTGATTCTAATTCTTTAATACGGCTTTGACTCACTAAAATATAACACTTCTTGTAGGCAGAAGCCGCACCCGTTCCCGGTGAAATAGCAAGGTACTGCCATCGACAGTCATTTTCTCTAAAGGTAATAAAATTACGTTGTGAGCGTTTAAACATGTTTAATGCCGCTTTTCTTCCGGTTACAGAGGCAAACTCTTCAAGGATGAACACTTGATTGTTTATCCATGTTTGTAACTCTCTATCTACCGCTTGTTTAACTATGTCTAGACAGCCTGATAAGCCTGAGGTTGTTTTTTGGGTCAGCTCACATTCATCAATAGACTTTTTTGCGTAGCTAACATTGGATAAAAAACAAAGGGCTAAGGTTAAACAATAGAAAGAAGTTTTGCTCATGATACTTTTCATTATATTTATAAGTTTATAGTTAATCATCGGATCATAGGTAAAGTAATAATAGCTCAACTTTATGCGGGTAGTACTTTTTTATAAGGTTTTACGGTCACTTTTTTATAAACACCCGCGCCAATATAAGGGTCTTTATCTGCCCATACTTGGGCTTGCGTTAAACTATCAAATTCAGCAACGATAAGCGAACCTGTAAAGCCTGCATCACCAGGGTTTTCATTATCGATTGCGGGACAAGGACCTGCCATTAATAATCGCCCTTGGTCTTGTAATTCTCGTAAACGTGCTAAATGTTGCTCACGTACTGACATTCTTAAAGCTAAACTATTTTCTACGTCTTCTGAATAAATAAGATAAAACATGTCGTTTCCATAAAGTTTGAGGATTATATATAGGTTAAGTGATTACTTTTTTTCTTCAATTGGTCTGTCACTTTCTTCATCATCATCGGGTAAATGTTTTGATAATAATAAAATTGAGGCGATTGAAAAAACAAACATTAAGCCGGTTAAACCGAATACTTTAAAGTTGACCCAAGTGTCTTGGTCAAAATTAAAAGCGACGTATAAATTTAATATCGCGCAAAATGTGAAAAAGAGCGCCCAAGCTAAGTTTAATTTACGCCAAATATTCTCAGGTAAAGTTAATGACTCATCGAGGAAGTCTTTGATGATGTTTTTATTAAAAATCTTATCACTGACCATAAGTGCGATTGCAAACAATAAATTGATGATGGTGACTTTCCATTTGAGAAAAGTATCGTCATGTAAAAATATTGTTAGCCCACCAAACACCGCAATAAGGACAAAAAATATTAAGGTACGTTTAGGGATGGGTTCTTTTTTGTAAATATAGTAAATTATTTGCGCGGCGCCAAGGATAATTAAAGCGCCAGTTGCCCAATATATATCAACAAATTTATAAACAATAAAAAAAACAACGAGGGGGAGATATTCAAACAGAGCGTGCATAGTATTAAATCTCCAACCAACCTTCGTTTATAAGTGAGTTAATTCTACTCAATGCTTAAGCATTAGCCAAACAATTATTTGGCTAATGTGAACTAATAACGTGAAATACAAGCGAAAACGTTACAAATTATTAACTGAAAGGATTAACTTTTTTAATTAAAATTAACTAACCCTTCATTAATCCGAACGGGTCATCGATAGAATATGATGGTTCAGTAAACCATTTTGCTCCATGCTCACTCATATAAAAATGATCTTCTAGGCGAACACCAAATTCGTCTGGCACCACTAACATCGGTTCATTAGAGAAACACATACCTACCGACAAGGGGGTTTTATCACTGCGAACTAGATAAGGCCATTCATGAATATCTAAACCTATGCCGTGGCCGGTTCTGTGGGGACAACCCGGTGTTTGATAATCAGGTCCCATTGCTTGGCTGGCTAAATAATCGCGAGCGGCAATATCAACATCACCACAAGGTACGCCAAGTATTGCTGCGTTAAATGCACTTGCTTGGGCATTTTTTTCAATCAACCACATTTGACGCTGACGTGGGTTAGCTTCACCAAAAACATAGGTTCTGGTGATATCTGAATTGTATCCTTCTAACTGACAACCGGTATCAATAAGCACTATATCGTTAATGTCTAAAGTTTTTGGGTTTTTTACCCCGTGTGGAAAAGATGAATCTTCACCAAAGAGCACAATACAAAAGTAAGATCCTGCAGCGGCGCCAACCTTTATGTGGGCTTGATTGATAAAGTCAGTAACTTCTTGCGTACTGATCCCCTGATATAATATTTTAGCGACGGCTTGATGTACTGCCATCGTCATATTTTTAGCCTGTTGTAGCAACGCTATTTCAGCTAACGATTTTTCACTACGACAACCAGCCGTAATTGCTTTTGCATTGATCAGTTGGTAATTGTTTGGGCTACTGTCGGCACATTGTTTAATACCATCAGCAATGAAGAATGCGGTTGACTCGTCAAGCGCAATATTGCCTGAGTCAATCCCCATATTTTTTAAGGTTTCAATAAATAATTGATAAGGATTTTCATGTTCTTGCCAACCATTAACTTTACCTTTAATGGTCATATACTGACGTAAGGTATTGACCTCAAAGAAGGGGGTAATGTATTGAATTTCGCCTTGCTGTGGGATTATTGCCCCAACCATACGTTCACTGGCATACCATTTTGTGCCCGTAAAATAATAGAGGTTAGTGCCAGCATCTAAGTAAGTTGCCTCAATATTATTATCTTTCATTAATTGCTGAGCTTTAGCGATACGTAACTGAAACTCGTTTGAAGAAATAGGCTCAACATCGCCGGTCATATTGTTAAGTTTGGCTAGCTCTGTTTGTGCATCAGAGCCTCCTACACCTATAGTCATTTTTTGTGTCATTAGCGTCCCAAAAGTAATGTATATTATTTCGTTATTATGACATGAATTGTTTATTTTATACAATATACATTGCTAAAGTGGCTATTTTTACATGTTATAAAAGCCAAGTTATCGCGCTATTAATATTTAAGGAATATTGGGTCTGCTGATAGATTAAGTGCCTGTAAGTAAAGCTCAGGGTTATTGTCTTGAAAAAACTTTACCCGAGCAACCGCTTGCGGTAGATCTTGATTTGCCGCATGAATAAGCCAGGCAAGTCCAAGGCCATGATCTTCTTCTGTGCCTTCAGCTAAGAAAAAAGCACGGCCCATCGCGCCCATCGCTTTTGCATGACCAAGCTTTGCCGCTTGTTCAAACAATTGAAACGCTTGTTCAACATCGCCAGACTGTCTTTTTATGAGAGCTTTATCAAACAAGTCGTTATCACTTTCGCTTAAGGGCGAAGTCGTTATGTCGGGCTCATTATTTAACTCATTTTGCCGTTGCTGTTTAAAGGGGTCATCAACAGCTTTGTTATGGTGAGTTTCTAAGTATAAGTCTTCAATAAGCTCGCTGTTTTCATCTTCGTCGTCTGAAAAAATATCTTTAATGTCTATGTCTTTTCTTTTTTCAGTTAACAAACAACTCATCACTGCATCATAGCGACTATTAAGTTGCTCTATGGTTTGTTGTTGTTTACTGATTTGTTTTTTGTAATAGCTTGCATCTTCAGTTAATTGTTTGATATGAGCATTTTGTTGGTCAAGATGTTTTTGATGAGACTGCTTTAAGTTATCAATGTTTGATTGATTAGCGAGATCAATTCTTAATTGTTGGCTATGACTATATTTTTCGAATCGCTCTAATACACCTTGAACACTCTGCTCGTAGTTAGTTTTCATTTTTTCAAACCAACGAAATATTTGGCTGGGCACTTTTTGATTATCTTCTGGCATAGCTGTTCTCAAAACATATCCTTTTTTTAACCATAATAATTGTAAACAGGGAAAGCAATATATTCATTACGAAAGCTCACTTTATTTATGTTTATTTAAAAAAAAAGCAATAAATTTATGCTAAACACCTAAAAAATGGCGGGTTTCTATTAAAATAAACTTGCAGTTAATTTTTTATGGTTTATCTTTATTGCTAAGAATTCTATTTTTATACGAATTTATAAGGGATTAAATGTTCATATTACCGGCTCTGCTAACCATTGCTCAAGTGGATGACTGTAAAAATCAGTTACTCGATGAAATTGCTAAAAATGATGTTATAACTTTTGACGACAGCGCTGTTACCCATATAGATACCGTTGGTGTGCAATTATTATTAGCGGCGGTAACCTACATCGCAGCACAAAATAAAGTACTCAATTGGAATTCTACCTCCCGTGTTATTCAAGAAAGCGTTAAGCAATTAGGGCTTAATGAAGCCATTTTAAATCAATATCTAAATGCTTAGAATCAATTTTTTAGTGAGATATCCTCTAAATATTATTAAGCTTTTGCTGTTTATATTTACCTTAAAAAGGAAATACCTATGACCAAAATTTTGGTTGTTGATGATTCTAACTCTATTCGCGATATGGTTAGTTTTACATTAAAAAGTGCCGGTTATGAAACCGTTGAAGCAAGAGACGGACAAGAAGGTTTGAGCAAAGCTCAGGGTGGGGCGTTTGACTTAGTGATCTCTGACGTAAATATGCCGATTATGGATGGTATTACTTTATGCGAAGAGTTACGTAAGTTACCCCCTTTTAAGTTTACTCCTATTTTGATGCTAACGACCGAAAGTTCTGGTGATATGAAAATGCGTGGCAAAGCAGCTGGTGCTACCGGATGGTTAGTTAAACCTTTTAATCCTGAAAAATTATTAGCAACCATTAAACGGGTTGTTAGGTAGCTATTATGAGCGTAGATCTCACACAGTTTATTCCAAGCTTTTTAGAAGAAAGTTTTGAAGGTCTCGAATTAATGGAGTCGAGCTTGCTAAATTTAGAGCAAGGTGATGATGAAACGATTAATTCAATATTTCGTGCTGCCCATTCCATTAAAGGAGGTGCTGGTACTTTTGGCTTTAATCATGTCACAGAGTTCACCCACTTGGTTGAAACACTTCTTGATGAAATGCGTGATGGCAGGCGTAATATTGAACAAGATGACGTTGAATTATTATTAGAGTCTGTTGACTGTATGCGCTTGTTAATTGAGGCAATAAGAGATGAACAAGAGTGTGATAGTGAAAAAATAGCTGAAAACTCAACGCGCTTAGAGGAAACATTAGCCTCAAGTGGCAATGGGAATACTGAAGCACTACTTATAAATGTTGATGACACCACAGACAATAACAATGATATAACAAGGTGGCAGATAAAATTTATACCAGAGCATCATTTAGTGCAAACCGGTAATGATCCTCTACTCCTCTTTAATGCCTTGGCTGATTTAGGAGAAATTTCTTTAGTGGCTGATGCTAAAGACCTACCAGCATTAAGTGATATTGATGCCGAAGAACTCTATTTAAGTTGGCAGTTAACATTGTGCTCAAATGCCAGTGAAGCGGATATAAAAGAAGTCTTTGAATGGGTTGAAGATGAATGTGAATTAATTATTACCAAAGAAGATCACATCCCAGAAGTCAACGTTGAAGAGGTGATTGAAGCCAATACCCTTGACGAGTCAAGCCAAGATGAAGCGGCTAATATAACAACGCCAATCGAAGACAGCTTTCCTGAGCCTACGCCAAAAAACACCCCAGATAAGCCGGCAGGTAAGTCTAAAAATGATCTCGGCTCTATTCGAGTCGGTGTTGATAAAGTTGACAGTTTAATTAACCTGGTTGGTGAATTAGTAATTACTCAATCTATGCTGTCTGAGTTAGGCAATGATTTTGACTTATCAAAAGTTGAGCGCCTAAATGCGGGGTTGGAGCAGTTACTGCAAAATACTAAAGAATTACAAGAAAGTGTTATGCGAATTCGCATGCTACCGATTAGTTTCGTTTTTAATCGTTTTCCAAGGTTAGTACATGACCTGTCTAAAAAAACAGGAAAAGAAATTGAGCTTATTCTTAAAGGTGAGCAAACAGAACTCGATAAAACTGTTATGGAACAAATTGGCGATCCGCTGGTACATTTAGTGCGTAATGCCGTTGATCATGGTATTGAGTCTGCACAAGTTAGACTCGCTAATGGTAAGCCTGAAAAGGGTTCTATTGTGCTTAATGCCTTTCATCAAGGTGGCAGTATTTGTATTGAAATTAGTGATGATGGTGGCGGCATTGACCGCCAAGCTGTTTTTAATAAGGCACTTGAAAAAGGCCTCGTTGATGAAAAAACCACCTTGTCTGATAGCCAAGTTTTTGATTTACTTTTTGAACCTGGATTTTCTACTGCTAAAGAAGTCAGTGATATTTCTGGTCGTGGCGTCGGTATGGATGTGGTAAAAAAGAATATTCAATCATTAGGTGGACGAATACAAGTCGAGTCTGAACAAGGCAAGGGGAGTACCTTTCGGGTAAACCTACCCCTTACCTTAGCGATACTTGATGGTCAGTTAGTTCGGGTGGGTAAGGAAGTTTATATCATTCCTTTAATTACTATTGTTGAATCTCTGCAGCCACAAAAAGAGCTTATTAATCGTGTTTCAGGTGACATGCTGCTTTATCGACTCAGGGAAGATAATGTACCGGTTATCCCTATTTATCAGTTATTTAATATTCCTTGTGAATTTGAACATATCGAAAGTTGTTTGTTGGTTGTGGTTGAAGCAGACGGACAAAAAATTGGTTTAATGGTTGATGATTTACTTGCCCAGCAGCAAGTCGTCATTAAGAGCTTAAATGATAATTATCAACAAGTTCAAGGTGTCTCAGGAGCCACTATTTTGGGTGACGGTTCTGTGGCTATGATTCTTGATGTACCAGGTATTATTGAAATGGCGTTAACAAAAGCACAAATAAATCAACACCACCAGTCAAGTGTTCAATCTCAAATTACCCAGTCAATATCGACAGGAGTGAACACTTAATGGATATTCAAATGTTAGCAGCAGAGGTGCCAGTTGAGGGAGAGTATTCCTTAGAGGGCATCGACTTTATAACCAGTGGTGACCAATACCTCACTTTTTTATTAGCCGATGAACAATATGCGGTTGATATTTTATGTGTCGAAGAAATACGTAGTTGGGAAAACCCAACCCGCATCCCTAATTCACCTTGTTATATTAAAGGGGTTATAAATATGCGCGGTATTATTGTACCGATAGTTGATCTACGAATGAAATTTAATATCGGTAGTGCTATTTATTGTGAAACAACGGTAGTGATTGTTTTAACTGTGGAAACCGAAGACAAAACGCGCACTATAGGTTTTGTGGTTGACGCCGTCTCAGATGTGCTCAATGTAGAAGCTAGCGATATAAAACCTGCCCCAGCATTTGGTGGCTATGTACCACAAAATTACTTACAAGGTTTAGTAAATGTTGGCGAAAATGTTGTCATTTTACTCAATGTTAACGTTTTACAAGAAATTGAAAAACATCAGTTAATATAAATAAAGGAAGATACCATGGAACAAGAGCAAGAATATCTCACCTTTATGTTAAATGGCGAAGAGTATGGTGTTGATATTTTATGCGTACAAGAAATACGCGTGTGGAGTTCAGTTACTGAGTTACCGAACAAGCCAAATTATATCAAAGGGGTCATTAACTTACGTGGCATTATTGTACCTATCATAGATTTACGCCAACGTTTTGGTCAACAACCGCTCGTATATAATGAGCAAACAGTGACCATTATTTTACGAAAGCCAAATAGTCAAAAAAACATGGTAGTCGGTATTGTGGTCGACGCCGTGTCAGAAGTGTACAAGTTTGACAAAAAATCAATACGGGTCCCTCCTACTTTTGGTAATAAAATAGATCGTTGTTTTTTACAGGGCTTAGTGTCAATTGACGACAGGCTTATTATTTTACTTGATAGTCATAGTTTATTAGATCAGGACGAACTCTACGACGTAGACAATCACCTAAAAAGTTCACAGCAAAACACATAGAAAGCAGCGTTAATTGTTGATAGTTATTGAATAAACGACAATCTCAATAAATAAGAGCATTAATATAATGACAGGTAAACAGATCAATTTAGTTCAGCAAAGTTGGCAAAAAATACTGACACTTTCACCCAATGTTGGCGATTTGTTTTATCAACAATTATTTGTATTACGACCGGAATTAGCAGCATTATTAAAAAATGATAAGCAAGATAAAATCCGGGCTAATAAAGACTTTATCTGTTTATTAAGCCATGAAATAAATTTATTACAGCCAATTGAACTGACTAAAGAAAAAATTAATACATCAGTCACTATTAATGATGTTAAAAATTATCAAGCAGATGTTGAAAATGCCTTGTTGCTAGCATTAACAATGATACTAGATAAAGAGTTAAAAATTGCGCTCAAAAGAGCTTGGATCTCGACAATTAAACGTTTAGTAGGAAGCATTGTTATTGAGTTAGTGCTTAATTCTATAAAAATAAAAGATAACATTCAATCGATAGGGAAGAATACTACCATGGGTAAAGATACCGAAATTTCAGTTGAGCAGGCTAAAGAATTGCAATTTGCAGACATGTTAGCTCAGATAGAAGCACTGAATAAAGTTCAAGCGCTAATTGAGTTTAATATGGACGGTACTATTATTACCGCCAATGAAAACTTCTTATCGACCTTAGGTTATAGCTTAGAAGAAGTGCAAGGTAAGCATCACAGTATGTTTGTCGAACATAGTTTTAAAATAAGTGAAGAATATCAAAATTTTTGGGAAAGCTTGAATCGTGGTGAGTTTGAATCAAAAACTTATAAACGCATTGCTAAAGGCGGCAGAGAAGTTTGGATACAGGCGTCTTATACCCCTATTCTTAATACAGAGGGTGTTCCTTATAAAGTGATGAAATTTGCAACGGACATTACTGAACAAAAATTAGCCAACGCAAACTTTTTAGGTCAGATCGAAGCGATAAGTAAAGCGCAAGCTGTGATTGAATTTAATATGGACGGCACAATTATCACCGCGAATGAAAACTTTTTATCAACGCTCGGCTATACCCTAGAAGAAGTAAAAGGCCAGCATCACAGCATGTTTATTGAGCCAGAGCTCAAAGGGAGTGTTGAATATAAACTCTTTTGGGAAAGCTTAAATCGCGGTGAATACGACTCAAAAGAATATAAACGCATCGGTAAAGGTGGTAAAGAAGTTTGGATACAAGCTTCTTACAATCCTATATTAGACTTAAATGATAAACCTTTTAAAGTGGTGAAATTCGCCTCAGATGTCACCAAACAAAAATTAATAAGTGCTGATTATTCTGGACAAATTGCCGCGATAAGCAAATCTCAAGCGGTGATTGAATTTAATATGGACGGTACTATTATTACCGCCAATGACAATTTTTTATCGGCGTTAGGTTATACACTTAGTGAAATACAGGGGCAACACCATAGCTTATTTGTTGAGCCTGCTCATAAGTCGACTATTGAATATCAACAATTTTGGCAAAAACTGAATCGCGGTGAATTCGACAGTGGCGAATATTTACGCATAGGCAAAGGCGGAAAAGAAGTTTGGATTCAAGCGTCTTACAACCCTATTTTAGATTTAAATGGCAAGACCATGAAAGTCGTTAAATATGCCGCAGATATCACCGGAAGAAAGCAAGCTATTGCTCAAATTAAAGAAACGTTAATGACCTTATCCGACGGTGATTTAACGCAATACATTGAAACAGAGTTGGTAGGTGAATTTAATATTATTGGCACTTCTATTAATGAATTTATTGATGTATTGAGTAATATGGTTGGTGATATTCGCAGCGCGTCAACCAATGTTTTTGATTCGGCTCGTGAACTTGCTGAAGGAAACAATGAACTTAGCCACAGAACAGAATCTCAAGCCTCTAGCCTTGAAGAAACAGCTTCTGCTATGGAAGAACTAACCAGTACTGTGCAGCAAAATGCAGAGAATGCATCTGAAGCGAGTAAGTTGTCAGCTTCGGTCATGGACAAAGCAACTAATGGTGGCGCAGTAGTAAAAAATGCTATCACGGCGATGAGTGATATTAATAAGTCGAGTAAAAAAATAGCTGACATTATTAGTGTTATTGATGAAATTGCCTTTCAAACCAACTTGTTGGCCTTAAATGCTGCAGTTGAAGCGGCAAGAGCGGGTGAACAAGGTCGTGGTTTTGCGGTGGTTGCTGCAGAAGTTCGCAACTTAGCGCAACGTTCAGCCGGTGCCGCTAAAGAGATTAAAGGTTTAATAAACGACAGTGTTGAAGCGGTAGGTCAAGGGACTAAGTTAGTTGATGAAACCGGTCAAACTTTTACTGAATTGGTTAATGCTATTGAAGAAGTCAGTAAAATGATCAGCGATATTGACAGTGCGGGTAAAGAGCAATCGGCCGGTATTGGCGAAGTCAGTGCAGCCGTTAGCCAAATGGACGAAATGACTCAACAAAATGCTGCATTAGTCGAAGAAGCGGCAGCGTCGAGTAAGTCAATGGAAGAACAGTCACAAGCACTCCTTGATCAAGTTGCCTTCTTTAATAATGGCGAAGATGATGAACAAGAGATTCAAACCCCCGTTCGTCGCTCACAACAAACAAGTAGAAGACCAGCAAGTAGACAGCCTGCAAGTAGACAACCAACCAGACCAGCGCCCAGAGCAAGGGTGACTAGAACCAAAACTGAATCTGATCAAGAGTGGGAAGAGTTCTAGGGCATACTATTAATGACAGAGCGTGATAAAGCGTTTCAATTAAGTGGCGATAACTTTGATTATCTTTGTCAATTTGTTTATGACACAGCTGGTATTGTACTCAATGCCAGTAAAAAAGAGATGGTGTACCGTCGTCTTACTCGTATTATTCGTGAGCGTAAACTTCCCTCCTTTACGGCTTATTGCAACTTATTAAAGGCAGATACAGAAAAAGAGCAAGATTACTTTATCAATGCGATTACCACGAATTTAACCAGTTTTTTTCGTGAGCAACATCATTTTGATTATATGACGCAAGATGAACTACCTAAGTTACTCGGTAATCGCCTATCGCATGATAAACGTCTGAGAATTTGGTCGTCTGCAAGCTCCACTGGAGAAGAACCTTACAGTATTGCTATTACGGTGCTCGAAGCAATGAAAAGCCAATTAAGTCAATGGGATGTAAAAATATTAGCAACAGATATTGACAGTAATGTGTTAGCTGTTGCTAAAGAAGGGACTTATGATGAACGCCGCATAGAAGATGTTCCCAGGAAGTTTAAGGAAAAATATTTTACCAAAGGCATTGGCATTAACGAAAGTAAAGTAAAGGTAGGTAAACAGTTACAAGCACTTATTACCTTTAAAAAATTGAATCTATTACATGAATGGCCAATGAAAGGGCCATTTGACATCATTTTTTGTCGAAATGTGATTATATATTTTGACAAAAAAACGCAGCAAGAATTATTTGCCCGGTATTATGAAATGTTAGCACCAGGCGGTTTGCTTATTTTAGGGCATAGTGAAAATTTAGGTCAATATCAACAACATTTTGAAAGTGTCGGACGTACCATTTTTAGAAAAGCATTTTAGCCGTTCTATAATAAGTGAACAAATAATCATGGTTTTAAATCGACAAGATAATATTTATGTTAAGCAATGCTTAAAACAATGTTTAGCAGAGTTTGCCCATATAAATCATTACTGGGATGCAAAAAGACAACAAGTTATCGCTAAAATTCTTCCGGGTGAGTTTTATATGACTCGAGAAAATGTTGCTATAGCGACCACGTTAGGGTCTTGTATTTCAGCCTGTATTTGGGATGAACATAGCGGAATAGGTGGCATGAATCATTTTATGCTACCGCTAACCGATAAAGAAGCCCATGAAGTTGATTGGGGACAACGTGGTATGGCATCTGATGCAACGCGTTATGGTAACTTTGCAATGGAACACCTCATTAATATGATATTGAAAAATGGTGGTCGAAAAGTAAATTTACGCGCTAAGGTATTTGGTGGCGGTAAAGTCTTAAAACATATGTCTGATATTGGCGAAAGAAATATTAGCTTTGTGATGAAATATCTTGCAGATGAAGGGATACCCGTTGAAGGTTCAGATTTAGGTTCTTTTTTTCCTCGCAAAATTTTGTTTGAACCGCTAAGTGGCCGAGCTTTTGTTAAAACGATTGATAATTTACATAATGATACTATTGCGCGCCGTGAAAGTGCTTACAGAAACCGTATAGACCAAACACCTGTAGAAGGTGATGTGGAATTATTTTAGTGATTATTAAAATCCATATAAACCAAGCACATGCTGAGCTTGTGACGTAGAATTATTTTATTGATAACAATTAACCAATGAAAGTGTTGAATATTAAAACCGTATAGACCAAACACCTGTAGAGGGTGATGTAGAATTATTTTAGCGATAATAATCAACCGATGAAAGTGTTGAATAGTAAAACCGTATAGACCAAACACCTGTAGAAGGTGAAGTAGAATTTTCTTAGCGCTATTTATTAGCCACTATCGAGCTTAGGATGTTATTTATATGAAGCCAATTAAAGTATTAATTATTGACGATTCCTCGGTTATCCGAGCGGTTGTTAATGAGGTTTTAAAAGATGATCCTGAAATTGAAGTAGTTGGCGAAGCTAAAGACCCTATGATCGCTCGAGAGCAAATCAAAAAGCTAAATCCTGACGTACTGACTTTAGATATTGAAATGCCAAAGATGGATGGTATTACCTTTTTGAAAAACTTAATGCGACTGCATCCTATGCCGGTAGTGATGCTATCAACATTAACGACTAAAGGGGCTGATATCACCCTACAAGCTTTAGAAATAGGAGCTGTTGATTTTATTGCAAAACCTAGTTTTGAAGCCTTGATTGCTAATAAGTCTACCTTTCAAGAGACTTTATTGAGAAAAATAAAATTTGCCGCAACGGTTGATAATAAAAATTTTCGACTTAACAGCACGTTATCAAAACCTCTAGCGACTGGTCTACTACCCTTTAAAGGTTGCCAGCGCTCGAATCATTTAGTGGCTATTGGCGCTTCAACAGGAGGCACTGAAGCAATTAAAGCGATTATTACCGCTTTGCCAAGTAATTCTCCAGCTGTGGTTATCACCTTACATATTCCAAAAACATTCAGTGCGAGATATGCACAACGGATGAACGAAATTTGTGCCGTTGATGTGCAAGAAGCAAGGCATGGCCAAAAGATTAAAGCGGGTAATGTTTATATTGCGCCAGGTAATCTTCATCTAAAAGTAGAAAGTAAAGGTGGAGCACTTTTTTGTATTTTAGAAGACTCACCTGATGTTAACCGCCACAAGCCTGCCGTTGACATTTTGTTTAATTCCTTACTACCACTTGCTAACAATGTTCAAGCGGTATTATTAACCGGCATGGGACAAGATGGAGCCAAAGGTTTATTAAATTTAAAAAATGCTGGCGCTATGACTATTATCCAAGATAAGGCAAGTAGTTTAATTTGGGGTATGCCAGGCAGTGCTCATGCATTAAATGCTCAGGTAAAAGAGTGCTCATTAGTTAATATACCTAAGGAAATTTTAGCTCATGCTGCACTGGCTCGACAGAGTAAAAAAGAGGTGTTTTATGAAAAATAAAGCCATGCTGTTATTAAAGACTGGGCTGGTGATTGTTGGCGTAATACTGATGGACCTTTTATTTTTTCAACTGAGTTACTTATCAATTACGCTGACATTATTACTGTCGTTTGTCTTGATTATCTTATATAAAAATAATCATGCTTTGCTAACATTATCTAGTGCAAGTGATGTTGAGGGGCGCAATGGGCTTAATGTAAACAACAATGAAAAAGAAATAAAAATAACCCTGACAAAAATTGTTAGCTTACTTAGCCAGCAAATAGCCATCGTTGATACAGAAGTTGACCGGGCCAGTATCTTAATTCAAGAGGCTACGACTGGGATTGCAGATAGTTTCAAGTCTTTAAAAAGCTTAACGGATGAACAACAAGTCATGCTTAATGTTGCTATTGGTAATCATCGAGGTGCTGTTGATGAAAACGGTACCACGATAGAGTCTTTTGTTCACGACTCCAGTGAGACTTTAGATGATTTTTTACAGGTGATTATGACCACTAGCAAGCAAAGTTTAGCCGCCGTGTCATTTAGCGATGAAATGAGTAAACAGCTCGACGGTATTTTTAGCTTATTGGGACAAGTAGAAAGTTTAGCGAGCCAAACTAATTTATTAGCCCTTAATGCCGCTATAGAAGCAGCGAGAGCCGGAGATGCCGGTAGAGGTTTTGCTGTAGTGGCCAATGAAGTCAGGGCGTTATCAGTTAATTCTACCGAGCTCAATGATAATATTCGTGAAGAAATATCATTGGCACAAATTATCATTGAAAAGCTAAGAAACTCAATTCAAGTTATGGCTTCAGCTGATATGACCGCAACACTTGAGGCTAAAAGTCGAGTCAGTCTTATGGTTGAGCATGTGGGTGAATCTTCTTCACAAACCAATGCCATTGTTGAAGAGCTTGCTGGATTATCACCAAAAATTGCTGAAACAGTCGCTACAGGCATTCGCTCGCTACAATTTGAAGACTTAACGTGTCAAGCCCTTGCAACCCTTAAACATAATACTGAAACTATTACGGCTCTCAATCAAGTTTTAATGGAATTTGAAATCAATAATAGTAATACTCCACAAGCATTACAAAAATTACAGCATCAATGTCAATCGCTTATCGAACAATCTCATCATCAAAATGAGCAGCGCAGCGTATCTCAGTCATCTATGGATGAGGGTGTTGTTGAGTTGTTTTAATTATAAATTATTAGGAACGACTATGAATGTTATAAAGCAAGTATCAGAAGATAAAAAAAATATAGAAATTAGTATTGAAGGTCGGTTTGATTTCTCACTGCATCAACACTTTCGAGATGCCTATATTAACTGTAAAGAAAAAAACTCGATGTTTACTATCTGTTTATCAAAAGCGACTTATATGGATAGCTCTGCTTTAGGCATGATTTTATTACTTAAAGATCATGCTGAAAACTATTCAGGAAAAGTTGTGATTAGTAAGCCAAGCGATTCAGTGAATAAAATTTTAGAAATCGCGCAATTTCACCGTTTACTCACCATAGAATTATAGGTTATAGCCGTGTTAGCTGGAAAAAATGATGTTAAATTAGCTTTAGTTGTTGACGACTCTGCCATGCAATGCAAAGTCTTAAGCGTCTTATTAAAAGAGCAAGGTTATCGTGTTTTTACAGCTAATGATGGTGCTCGTGGCGTGGCAATGTATGTTAAATATAAGCCTGACTTAGTGTTAATGGACATTAATATGCCCATTATGAACGGCTATGAAGCAGCAAGAGAAATTAAAAGTTTATCGCAAGATAATAGCTTGTGCCCACTGATTTTTATTACCAGTATGGATACAGATGAAGCCTTTATTGAGTGTGTTGATGCTGGCGGTGACGGTATATTGGTCAGGCCGTTTTCACCCAAAGTTTTTAAAGCTAAAATAAAGTCAATCCAACGAATCAGTGATTTATACGCACAAGTTAAGATTTTACAACAAGAACAACAAAAAGATGCCGAGCTTGCTGAACAGTTAATGTCGGGCGTTATTGAGGCAAGAAACTTCTCGCTTGACCGCATTGGCATTATTAAAAAACCCGCCGCGTTATTTAGTGGTGATATACAACTAACGGCTTTATCTCCTAATGGTGACGTTAATGTTATGTTGGGAGATTTTACTGGCCATGGACTGCGTTCATCTATTGGTGCTATTCCCTTAGCGGAAACCTTTAGAGCAATGACCAAAAAAGGTTTTTTGTTATTTGAAATTATTAATCAAATTAATCATCAACTTTATGATTTACTGCCTGCAGATTTATTTCTTGCGGCGGGGTTTGCCAGTATCTCTAGCCATGATAAATCTGTTTATGTTTTTAATGCGGGCTTACCCGATGCTTACTTGTTTTCTGAACAAGGAAAAATAAAACATCAAATATCGTCAAGTCACCCACCAATAGGTGTGCTTCCAAAGCTTTTACCCGATAGTAAATTAACCGTATTTGGTATTGAAGAAACCGATCGGATGATCTTAATCAGTGATGGTATTGTCGAGGCGAGAAATGAACACGGGGAAATGTTTGATTTTGACCGATTCGAACAGGCGGCAAAGCATGGCGTAATCACGCATAAGGTTAGTGAATGTGTGCTTAACGCGGTTAATGACTTTTGCCAAGCTATGCCACAAGAAGATGATATTTCATTGATTGACATTCCTTGCGGAGGTTGGGAGCACGTGCTGGTCGCCAGTCATGGCATTACCAATATTTCAGCTAAGCAACTTGACGATATCTATTTGGCAACAGAGCCAGCATGGCACTGGCAACTAACCTTAAGTGGTAAGCGCTTAGCCTCTATAAACCCAATTCCTATGGCTATGAATCAAATAAATGATATAGAAGGTCATGCAGAGCATTGGCAAAGTTTATACAGCATACTCACTGAGTTATTTATTAATTCACTTGACCATGGTGTCTTAGGCTTAAGCTCTAAGTTAAAAGCCAGTGCAGATGGTTTCTCTCAATATTATAAAGAACGAGAATTGCGTTTGAAAAATTTAGCGCATGGCTTTATCGAATTACAAATATGCCATTACCCCTTTCCAAATGGCGGTCGAATTATGATTAAAATACAAGATAGTGGGCAAGGATTTGATATAAAAAAATACTATGAGCAACGAGTGAACAAGCCAGCAAATAAACTCGAGCTTAGCGGTCGTGGTATTGAGTTAGTTGAGCAGCTGTGTGACAGCTTAGACTTCCAAGATAATGGTAATGTTGTCGAAGCATCATATGTTTGGGCATCGTAAACATCAATATTTTAATTTATGGCCCATGTAATAAGGCATTAATGTGAACATTTTAGTTGTGGATGATAATAAGTTTATCAGAGAAGTTGTTAGTGCGATGATCATTGACAGCGGCCATATTGCCGTCGTTGCTAATGGTCATGTGCAGGCGATGGCAGCATTAAAGAAAGAAAACATTGATTTAGTGCTTATGGATATAGAAATGCCCGAGGTTGACGGTTTTGCGCTAACAAAAATGATAAGAAAAGAATACCCCAAATGGTTCCCTATTATCTTTCTTAGCTCCAACGACAGCGAAGAGTATTTAACTCAAGGTATTGATGCGGGTGCTGACGATTACTTAACAAAGCCGATAAAACAAGTGATTTTGAGCGCAAAATTAAGAGCGATGGAACGTATTACCAAAATGAAAGGAGCGCTTGAACGCGCCAATAAACAACTAGAAATACTCAGTAGTATTGACCCGCTAACGCAGATACTTAACCGAAGAGGGTTAGAAGAAGTCCTCGCTAGTGCTTGGCAAATTAATGAGCGACAACAAGGGGAATTATCAATATTGATGATAGATATTGACTTTTTTAAGCCTTATAACGATAACTATGGTCACCCACAAGGCGATAAGTGTTTAGTTCAGGTTGCTAATACGCTTAATGAAACGCTTAATCGAGCCACTGACTCATTAGCTCGTTATGGGGGAGAGGAATTTATTGTTGTGTTGCCTTTTACGCCAGTCGAGGGCGCTAGATTTAAAGCAAAAGAATTAAGCTTAGCGCTATTAAGCCAAAAAATAAAACACGAATATTCATCAATATTTCCTTATGTGACGGTAAGTATTGGTATTGCAACAACAAGCGCTGCCGATCACGTATCCAATGCAAGTGAATTAATAAAACAAGCTGATATCGCTTTATATCAAGCAAAAGACCAAGGGCGTAATCGTTCTAGTGTTTTTCAAAAAAGTGCTTAACAACTGCCTTTACTAAGGTTGAAATCTCATAAAAAAAGGAATTATTATGCCTAAACCCCGTTTGTTAATTATTGATGATGACAAAGATTACCTTGAACTGCTTCATGAAGCATTAACCGAAAGTTTTGAAGTAACGTGCGCGACTAATATTAAAGATGCGGATAAGTTAGTCAGCGACAATCAACTTTTTGACATCGCCTTAGTTGATGAAAATATTGGCGAAGACAAAGGGTCACAATGGATAAAACGTAACGTTGAACAACATACCGTCGCAACCTCTTTTGTCTTGTATTCTGGCCTAGCCACCGAAGATGCTGTACTTAAAGGTTTAGAGTGTGGTGCCGATGATTTCCTTGCAAAACCTATTTCTTTATTAGCTTTGGATAAAAAGCTAAAAAAACTTATTTCTTATCAAGATAAAATTCATAGCTTTGAAACAGAAATTAGTTCAAAAGATCGAGTTATTAATATTTCAATGGCACAAGCGGCTAAATATGGCAGCTGTATGCAGCTAACATCTCGACTTAATCATTGTTTTACTTTAGAAAAAATTAGAGATGAAGTGTTTTCATTTCTTTATACAATGAACTTAGATGGCTGTATTGCTTTTTACCCGATCAATGAAAAATCACTTTTCTTTAGTTCTAAAAATGGCTTTTGTTCTCCGGTAGAAATCGATGTAATGAAACTGTTAAGGGTTAAACCTCGCTTATATCGCTTTAGTTCTAGAACTATTTTTAACCACCCACTGTGCTCAATCCTTATTTTAAATTTAGTAGATGGCGCTATTGATACTGATATATATATTGATGCACTCGCCTCTGTTATTGAATGCATCGGTGCTCGTATTGCTTTTATTACCTATAAAAATTCACTGGTGCAAGTACAAAGTAAAATTCAGCAAGCTGTTTCTACTACCAAAAATATGATTGCCATATCTAAGCACCATCAACAGGAAGTGATGAATGAGATAGTCACTAACATAGGTATGAGCTTCCATGTCCTAGAGATGTCAGATGAACAAGAACAATATCTGACCAACTTGGTTCATGGTGCTTTAAAAAAACACTCACAAGATGATATAAATTTTCTTGAAGTTACCGATTTACTTGATGGCGCCTTAGCCAGTGTTGATGAACTTGAAGTCCTTAATCAACAACAAGAAGAGGAAGTAGTTGATTTTGATGATGAAGATGAACTATTTTGAACGCTACCTCTAACGATTTAACGGTATCGATCAATAGTATTCCTTTTTCGGTTATTCAATTAGATCATCAAGGGATTATTACCGGTTGTAATCGTTGGGCAGAAAGTTTTTCTGGTTATTGTTTAGCAGAAATTAAAGGGCAACCGCTAGAAATGCTCTTGCCCAAGGAATTTGCTAATTCGCATCTAAAGTTTTGTCATAACTTCCAACGTGGATCAGGTGTTAGAGATGTTGTCTTATTGAGTAAATCAGATGAGATGCTCAATTGTACAATAAAAACAAGTGAAGTTGCTGGCGGTTATACCGTCTACCTTTCGGATTCATTGTTAAACGATAGCTCTGACGATAAAACGATTAATGAGCGGGAAAAGCTAGCAGAAAAAATAGAATCTGCAGCGTTATCAAAACACACCCATAAAATATTAAACACCATAGAAGAAGCTTTTTGGGAGTGGAATATTATTGAAGGAACGCTACTTTATTCCGCACAATTTATGGCTATGTTGGATTATTCTGCAGAAGCATTCTTAGGCCCACTTTCTTTTGGTCAAAAATGGTTAAAAGAAGAAGATTTAGCCCGCCTTAACCAAGAAGCCAAAGCGCATTGTCTTGGTGAAATACCCAGTATAAATTTAACGCTGTCAATGACTACAGAGCAAGGTGCTACGAAGTGGGTAACTGTTTTTGGTAAAATTATCGAATACAGGGCTGAGCGTGCTTATAAAATGTTTGGCTCAGTTAAAGATATCACCGCGCAACATCAATTAGTCGAAAAGCTAAAAGAAAGAAATAATTATCTGTTGCTAGCGGAAAGTTTAAATAAATCAGGGCATTGGCGTCTAGATTGTATTGATAATACCTTATATTGGTCAACTGAGCTTTATAAAATTCATGGTGTAGACGCCACTAATTACCAACCAAAGGTAGTTTCGGCCTTAGACTTTTACCTGGTAGAAGAACAGGTTAAGGTACGAAATTATTTAGATAATGCCATTGTCAATAAACAAGGCTTCTACTTTAAAAGTGCTATAAGAAATAAACAGGGCAATAAAGTGAAAGTGGAGTGTTTTGGTGAGGTTGAACTCAATACTGCGGGTGACGTTGTTGGTGTTTTCGGCGTATTTAAAGATATTAGCCAATCAGAAACTATTTTTGAAAAATTAAAACTGCTCGCTATGGTCAATTATACAATAAAGGTACCGGTTTTCTTTATTGATGACAAAGATAATGTCGTTTATCAAGATCTAACACCAAAAACTGCCCACAGTAGCGCCGTGCTTTTTAATTATATTAATTTCAGTATTACCGACTATCTTGCGTTTAAACGAAAAGCAAAAAAGTGTGGTCAACTTAAAGAAACTCATATTAGTTTTGATCAATACAATAGTGTTTTTGATTTATCGGTAACCTATGAAGCCGATGAAGGAATATTTATTTGGATTGTTGAAAACGTTACTGAGCAATTTCGTAAAGACCAACAACAACTTATTAGTAATCGACTCGCTTTACTGGGTAATACTTTTGGCAATGTTTCACATGACATCAATAATGTACTGGGCGTCGCTTTAGGCGCTACCGAAATGTTAGAGATTAAGTTCGCCCAAGGTGAACGTGATATTTCAAGGTATATTGAGCGGGTCAAGAATGCGATAGATAAAGGTAAAAGCGTTACCGAGCGTTTATTAGCTTTTACGCGTAAACCTACCATCAAAGTGGTTCGGTTTGACCCGATACAGGATATTATTGATAACCAATATCTTTTTAAGCAATTGTTACTTCCTACCATAGACTTTAGCATTCATACCAATGAACTATGCTGTAAAATAAAGTTTCCTCAAGGTGAATTTATTAATATATTGCTTAACTTAGTGTTAAATTCTCAGGATGCGATCCGCGAAAGAGGCTTAATTGGACAGATAGAAATATCAGCCAACATTAATGATCAGCAAAATTTAGAAATTCATGTCAAAGATAGTGGTGTGGGTATTGAGCAAGGTAATTTGACTAAAGTGTTTGATCCCTTTTACAGCAGTAAATCAGTTAATAAGGGCAACGGTATTGGATTAGCTAATGTTTATAGCACAATATATAAGCATAATGGTCATATACGAGTTTCAGGACATGGCAGTTTGGGTGGGGCGCACTTTACCTTAGTCTTTAAGTGCCAGATTTTAAAAAATCCCCCGAAAAAAAGTCCCTTAACGCTTAAAAGCCAATTAAATATAAAGGGAAAGCGCGTACTTATTTTAGATGATGAGATAAGTATTGCTGAGTTTGTTTCCTTGTATTTAGAAAACGAAGGCGTTAAAACTGAACATACCAACAATAAAATGGGTTTAATGAACATTTTAGCGACTGAGCAACCTTTTGATATTTTTATTACCGATATGATATTACCCGATATTTCAGGTCGAGAGGCTGTGGAATTAGTGAAAGCAAAGTTTCCTAATATTCGAATCTTTTCAATTAGTGGTTATATTGCTGAGGAAGATAAACAATGGCATTACCCCGTTTTAAGAAAACCGTTTAATTCAAAAGAATTGGCAAATTTTTTAATTGAAAATAATTAAATTGCAGCTCGAATATTTCTAATGATTGTTAGCCGCTTAGCAAGTAATTGTGACTAATTTAGTGATATTTTATCAGTAAATGCTCTGTAATATCCTAAGGTTTAGTTATCAGTGTTATTGTTGTTGATCTACCACAATTGCATATAAGCGTTGGTTCTAGTATGTTATTTGATAGCCAATTGAATATTTAGCCTTTTCTCAAAAATATTGTTTCAGACTCTATTTTTATCGGCGTATGAATAGATTCACCAAAAGAGAAGTAGCACTTATCAAAAACAATCATTTACAAGATAATAATGGCGCATCTAAAGAACATCATCATACTGCGCAGCCATTAACTAAAGCCAGTAAAAGCTTCTCTATCGGAAAAGTTTTTAGCTCATTAGCTTTTAAAATTCCATTTGCTGGCTTTTCTTTATCACTCCTTATTGCTTTTGCGGTTGGCACTGTATTTTATATTGAAAGCCAGCAGTTGGTTAAAGAGCAGGCGTTTGATGAACTCAATATTAAAAGTAAAATTGTAAAACCATTAATAGCCTATTTCTATCGAGAAAGTGCCAACGACTCAATCTTCCTCAGTAAGACCGCGTCAATACAAGGTGTTATGGAGTCTATCAAATCTGATGATGAACAAAACCTGTTATGGCGGAAAAAATTACAGGGGATATTCAAAGAATTTATCAAAAACCAACCTATTTATAAAAATATAAGTTATTTAACAACAGAGAAACATGTTCGCAGTATTGTCAGTGTTGACCATGAAAATGACCAAGTGAAGGTCATTCCTTTTGAGCAATCTAGTCAAAATATAGCGCTTGATTCATTAAAAGCGGCATTATTAGTTAAAAAAGGTGAAGTGTATTTTTCAGAGATATATTATCAAAAAAATACTCAGGGCAAGCCTTTACAGAGTTCTTTATTTATCGCTACCCCTATTTATACGGCTGATAACGAACTTTTTGGCTCAATAACAATAGAAGTTGATTTTTCTTTATTTATTGAACGGCTTAAGGAAAATGCTTTAGAAAAAGTTACTTTTTATCTTGCTAATTCAGCGGGTGATTTTATTTATTTTCCAGCCGATCAAAAAGTTGATAAAAACAATATCAAGGTGATTGAAAAGTTTCCGTCGCTGAGTGTTATTTTTTCCTCAATACTCACTAGCGATAAGCTAGTGCAAGATAAAGAGATAGATGTTGATAATAAATTAGCCTATTACTCTACTGTTCAGTTTGCCGAATTTGGCCAAGTAAATCCATTACACTTAGTTATTGAAAATAAAAGTAATATTTATTTGCAATCATTAGAAAGTATGAAAAACCGGGCAATATTATTTAGCTTTATCTTAGCCATATTAAGTCTAGTGTTTTGTATTATGGCGTCTAAGCGGATAACACGTGCTTTGTTGTTGATGACTAAAGGTGTTGCCCAATTTGAAGAGCAGGGTGTTATCGGTAAGTTACCGGTGCAAGAAAATGATGAAATTGGCGCTTTAGCAAGAAGTTTTCAAAATTTATTAATGCAAATAGAGCAAAAGTCGATTGTCCAAAAAAGTGAAACAATACGTGCAGAAGATGCGTTAGCAAAGCTTTATTCTATTTTAAACTCAATTGCTGATGGTGTTATAAATATTGACGGGAAAGGTAATATTCTCGCTTTTAATCATGCGGCTGAAAAAATATTTGGCTATCAAACCAATGAGGTCCTTGGTAAAAACGCACTATTTCTAGTGCCCGTAGATAATACTATTAACCCAGTGGACGAATTTAAATGTTTTTTACAACATACTTCAAGTGAAGTAAAAGGCCGCACCCTTGAACTGACAGCATTAAGAAAAAATGGCGAAAAGTTCTTTATGCATTTAAGTGTCAGTAAAATAAATATTTCTGGTGATGTTGTTTTTACCGGATTAATACGTGATATCACTGAAAACAAGTTGTTGGCAGCAGAAAGTATCCGCAGTATTGAAGAAGCTAAAGATATGGCATGGCGTTTAAACTTTGCCTTGTCAGCCCCAAGAATAGGCGTTTGGGACTATGATATTCAAACAGGGCTAAGTCTTTGGGACAGTCGAATGTATGAATTGTTTGGTTATGATAAAGATTCAACAGTACCTACAGAAAAAATTTGGCGAACTGCTATACACATAGACGATCTTAAATTTGTCGAAGAACAATTTATCCGTGAAGTTAAGAAAGGCATAGTAATTAATTTTGAATATCGTATCACTTTGCCTGATGGAACTATTCGATATATTGAAACACATAGTCAAATGGTTAATCATAAAGATCAAAAAAACTTCAGAGTGGTGGGAACTCATCGTGATATAACCGAGCAAAAAAACTTAGGTACTTTAAAACAGGACGCTTTAGATATGGCAGAGCACGCTCTGTTGCTGCGCTCGCAGTTTCTTGCAAGTATGAGTCATGAAATACGTACCCCGATGAATGGCGTCTTAGGGATGTTAGGTTTACTTCAGCAAAGTAATATCGATAAACAACAAGCTCATCATTTGCAATTAGCCAGTTCAAGTGCTCAATCTTTATTATCTTTGATTAATGATATTTTGGACTTTTCAAAAATAGAGGCAGGAAAACTAGAACTTGAAATACTTGATTTTGATATTCGAAGTCAGCTTGGCGACTTTGCTGAGTCGATGGCGATAAAAGCGCAGGAAAAAGGCTTGGAATTGATACTGGATGTTTGCGGTGTTGAACAATCTTTAGTTAAGGGTGACCCTAGTCGTTTACGGCAAATACTGTCAAATTTAGTCAGTAATTCAATAAAATTTACCGAGACCGGTGAAGTACTCATTAAAGCCTCGATTAAGAAACATCAACATCAGTTGCAATTAACATGCAGCATATCAGATACGGGTATTGGTATTCCTGAAAATAAAATGATTACATTGTTTGATTCTTTTACCCAAGTAGACGCCTCTACTACACGAAAATATGGAGGTACAGGCTTAGGTTTGGCCATTGTTAAACAATTAGCCCAACTGATGTCAGGGGATATTAGCGTAACAAGTGCCGAAGGTCAGGGCAGTGTGTTTACTTTTACCATACTACTTAACGAAAGTGATAATTCTCAAATAGTCATGCCTCAGGTAGACATAAAAGGTAAGCAAATACTAATAGTTGATGATAATGCGACAAATTTGGCGGTATTAAAAGGACAGTTAGCTATTTGGGGGGCAGAGGTTACGCAAGCAAAGGATGGCGCTTGTGCTATCGAGCAGGTTGATAATCACCCGGTTGATTTTTTTGATGCGGCAATTCTTGATATGCAAATGCCTGGCATGGACGGCGTTACTTTAGGTGAGCGCTTGAAGGGTCATCGACATACACAAAAAACTAAACTTATTATGATGACGTCGATGAGTGATAGAGGAGATGCTAACTTTTTTGAACAACTCGGCTTTTCTGCGTATTTCCCCAAGCCAGCAACAACCGCAGATTTATTTGCTACGTTAAGTCTTGTTTTAGACGAAGAAGGCACTTTGAATGTCAATAAACCCTTTGTTACCCAACATAACGTGCATAAGTTAAAACATTCAAATGCTAATCGCGTCATTGCCAAAAAAACCCGCATCTTATTGGTTGAAGATAACCGTATTAACCAAGTGGTCATTTTAGGTGTACTAGCCAATATTGGTTTGTCAGCTGATGTTGCTGGTAATGGTATCGAAGCCCTGGCTGCTTTAGATTCTTCACCAGACGATTCTCCCTACCAAATCATTATTATGGACTGTCAAATGCCTGAAATGGACGGCTACGATGCAACAAAAGCAATAAGGGCAGGAAAGGCTGGTGTTGTTCATCGTAACATTCCAATTATTGCCATGACTGCCAATGCGATGAAAGGTGATAAAGAAAAATGTTTAGCGGCAGGCATGAGTGATTACGCGACTAAACCGGTAGATACCGATATTTTACTTAAAAAAATATCGGCATGGGTTGGGCTAGATAGCTTTGAAACCGTGTCTGATGATAACAGTAACGAGATTGTAGAGCCCCTAACCCAGACTAGCCATGGTGATAACTCCAAAAGTAGTCATTCAAAGACAAATGAAGATATCATTTGGGATAAAACAGGTTTTTTAAAGCGTATTAGAAATAATGACAAATTAAGTAAACAGCTTATCAGTTTATTTATTGAGGATATGCCTGCGCTTAAAAATGAGTTAGCTATCGCTATGGAAAATAAATTATTTGATGATATTATAGCTTTAGCACATAAAGTTAGTGGTTCGTCAAAAAATTTAGGTGGCATTAATCTTGGAAAATTAACGCGACAAATTGAACAATCGGCTAGAATAAAAAATAGCGTTGAATTGTTATCGCTTCAAAATGATTTATCAAGGGAATATGATTTGTTAATTAATATCTTACAAAAACACCTAACAGCTAAAGATGACGAATAAGCCTTCCAATGGGAATAAACTATGAATACAAAGAAAAAATATAACATTCTCGCTGTTGATGACGCTAAAGACACGCTCATGCTATTAGAGTTTGATTTAGGTGAAGAAGGTTATAATGTGTTTACCGCCGAATCTGGAGAAAAAGCCTTAGAGGTTTTAGAAGAGCAAGCGATAGACCTCATTTTATTAGATATGTATATGCCGGGTATCTCAGGCTTAGAGATGTTACACAAATTAAAAAATCATCCTATTATTTTCAATACGCCGGTCATTATGTTATCGGCTTCAGATGATGAAGATCAAATTGTTGCTGCTCTAGAATTTGGCGCAGATGACTACGTAACTAAACCTTATATTCCGAAAGTGTTATTGGCTAGAATACGAACCTCGCTGCGGCTTTTAGAGAAAACTTTAGAGCTAGAGTCTCTAGCTAATACAGACTTCTTAACCGGTATTCGTAACAGAGGCGCTTTTGAAGACTTAGCGGGTAAAGCGATTAGCCAAGCAAAACGCACTAATAAACCACTTGCTGTGGCAATGCTCGATATAGATTTTTTTAAAGCGGTTAACGATAATTATGGTCATGATACCGGTGATAAAGTCCTAGTTGAATTTGCTGATATCATCTGCGATTGTTTTCGAGATAATGATATTATTGGTCGAGTTGGTGGCGAAGAATTTGCGATATGTATGGCAAATACCTCTGCAGAGAATGCGCTTGTTGCCTGCGAACGCTTAAGAGAAAGAGTAGAACATAGTAAAATATATATTGATGATACTAATGATGAAAAGGTGTCTGTAACAGTCAGTATTGGCTTATCATTAGGCAAGGGCGATGAGATGAACTTAGAAGGCTTATTAAAAGAAGCGGATCTTAGCCTATATGAAGCAAAGCACAGTGGTAGAAATAAAGTGAAGGTGCATCAAGAATCAAATACGGTTGCCGCTGAGGGTATTATCGATGAGTTACCGGTGACCAGTGAAGACGAATATCCAGGTATTGATGCTGAAATAGGTATTGGTAATGTGCTTGGAGATGAAGATCTTTTTGCTGAAATACTGGTGATGTTTTATGAAGACCATTCAAAAGACAGTGAAAAGATTCAACAAGCGATCAGTACTGATGATCAAACTGCTTGTAAACACTTAGTACATACCTTAAAAGGTGTTTCTTGCTCAGTAGGAGCTATGCAACTGTTTGAATTGACTAAAGCGCTAGATGAAGCGGTAAGTGTCGAAGATACTGCGCGTTATCAACAATTGTATCAACCGGTTGCCGCAGAGTTAACTAAGGTTTTAGGCGGTATAGAAGTTAGGTTAAGCGCGCAATTATAAATATAAGACTAATAGATGTTGATGATGAGTGACGGGTATATTTGTCGCTCAACATCTATACACGTTGATTCTCCAATCTTTAAAGACCCGTTAATAATGCTAGTATTAAGTTATTCAACGATAAGTTTGATGTCACTCTTTGGCACACAACAGCAAGAGAGCACTTCTCCATCGCCAATAAAAGCGAGTGGCTCTCCTTGAGGGTAGCTAATTTCGCCTTCAACTAAGGTTACTCGACACGCCCCACAAAAACCGTCACGACAATGATAATGCACTTCCACATTAGCCTTTTCTAAACACTCTAGTAAACTTTTATCGTTGGCTTGAAAGGTAATGGTTTTATTATCGACAAAAATACGATGAGCTTTCTTACTTTCAGACAATTTTTGCGGGCACATAGCCATATCATTAGCACTTTTCATTTAAAAAGGCTTAAACGCAAAATGTGCTAATGATGTGATAAGAAAGCATGATAATCGCTTCTTTATCTGGAGGTTAAAACCATTAAAGGTCAAAGCCATCAAAATCATCACTTGATACAGAAGAGTCGACTTGACCAACTAAGTAACTCGATATCTCTGTTTCTTGTGGAGCGACCTGAACATTGTCTGATACTAAGTAAGCATTCATCCATGGTAATGGGTTACTTTTTATATCAAAGGGTGCATCAAAACCAATAGCCGTTAAGCGTTGATTACTAATGTACTCAATATATTGATTTAATATTGCCGCATTCAAGCCAATCATTGAACCGTCTTTGAATAGGTACTGAGCCCATTCTTTTTCTTGTTCAACAACATCAAGAAATATCTGTAATCCTTGCTCTTTCATTTCTTGAGAAATGATTTTCATTTCAGGATCATCTCTACCGGATAACCAGTTATTTAAAATATGTTGAGTACCGGTTAAATGCAAAGCTTCATCTCGAGCAATAAGCTTAATAATTTTTGCGTTACCTTCTAATAACTCACGCTCGGCAAAAGCAAATGAACAGGCAAAGCTGACATAAAAGCGAATGGCTTCTAAAGCGTTGACCGAACAAACAGCCAAGTATAAGCGCTCTTTAAGCTTGCGAGTTGATACTTCAATCATTTCACCATCGACTTCATAGGTACCGTCACCTTGTGACTGGAGTAGTTGTGTGGTGATGATCACGGCATCAAAGTATTTAGAAATACTGGATGCACGCTTTAAAATAGCTGGGTTAACAACGATGTCGTCAAATATTTCACTTGGATCTGAAAACAAGTTTCTCAAAATATGCGTGTAAGAGCGAGAATGAATGGTTTCACTGAAAGCCCAGGTTTCTATCCAAGTTTCTACTTCTGGTAATGAAACCAGCGGTAAAAACATCGCATTCACCGAGCGTGCTGCCATAGAATCAAGCAAAGTTTGATATTTTAGGTTGGAAATGAAAATATGCTTTTCTGAAGGCGTTAAACTTTGCCAATCAGATCTGTCTTTTGATACATCAATTTCTTCAGGACGCCAAAAAAACGATAACTGTTTTTCAATAAGTTTTTCAAAGGCGATAAAACGTTGTTGGTCATATCGTGAGACATTGACACTGTTACCTAAAAACATTGGCTCGAGTAGCGCATTATTAGGAACTTGATTAAACGTGGTGTAGGACATCTATTACTCCTTGATAACACGCATGAAAGTCACAGCCTGTTATCGAAATTTTGTTTTTAAAAATTATAGGTATGACTGATTATGCTGAAAGCTCCATTGTTAAAAAACAATGAAGCTTTTTTTTGTGCGCACAATTAAATTTTACATGCGCCGCCTTCACAGTCTTCTTCTTCTAATCCGAGCATATTCTCAGACGCACCATCACGGGTGTTATGGTAATACATGGTTTTAACGCCTAATTTATAAGCGGTTAAAATATCCTTTAAGATTTGCTTCACCGGTACTTTTCCGCCTTCAAAGCGTGCAGGGTCGTAGTTAGTATTTGCAGAGATGGTTTGGTCAATAAACTTCTGCATGATACCCACTAGCTGCAAGTAACCTTCGTTATTTGGAATATTCCAAAGTAACTCATAGTTACCCTTTAATCTTTGATATTCAGGTACAACCTGTTTTAAAACACCATCTTTACTAGCCTTTATACTGATTAAACCTCTTGGTGGTTCAATTCCATTTGTAGCATTTGAAATTTGTGATGAAGTTTCAGATGGCATTAACGCGGAAACCGTTGAATTTCTTACGCCATGTGTCTTGATACTCTCTCGCAAAGTTTCCCAGTCAAGATGAAGGGGTTCACCGGTAATGTCGTCAATGGTCTTTTTATAAGTATCAATCGG
The DNA here is from genome assembly GCF_014077245.1 of Colwellia sp. BRX8-9. NCBI lineage: Bacteria > Pseudomonadati > Pseudomonadota > Gammaproteobacteria > Alteromonadales > Colwelliaceae > Colwellia > Colwellia sp. BRX8-9. The sequence goes on along the minus strand of NZ_JACGVN010000016.1, from coordinate 42,511 downwards.
TAAAATACCTTGTGATAAACGTGTCTCATTAAATTTAGGACAAGCGCCTTTTTCTTTTGCTAATTCATTTGATGCTTTCAATAAATTAAATTGAATGGCTTCAAAGGTACGGTGAGTTAAATTGTTAGCACTGCCATTTGAATAATACACGCCGTTTTTAGCTAAGTAATAAGCATAGTTTATTACGCCTATACCTAATGTTCTTCTGCCTATAGTGGCATTGTAAGCAGCTGGCATCGGGTAGTTTTGATAATCAAGTAAACTATCAAGCGCTCGAACTGCAAGGTCTGATAAACCTTCTAATTCATCTAAGCTTTCTATTGCGCCTAAGTTAAAGGCTGACAAAGTACAAAGGGCAATTTCGCCATTTGGATCATTAATATCATTCATTGGTTGTGTCGGTAGCGCAATCTCTAAACACAAATTACTTTGGCGAATTGGTGCTTGTTTCGGATCGAATGGGCTGTGCGTATTACAGTGATCAACATTCTGTAAATAAATTCGACCTGTGCTGGCACGCTCTTGAGCAAATAAGGTGAATAACTCAATAGCTTTAATGCATTTTTTACGAATTGAATCATCCGCTTCATATTTTACATACAAGGCTTCAAATTTCTCTTGGTCTTCAAAAAAAGCATCATAAAGGCCAGGAACATCGCTCGGGCTAAAGAGAGTAATAGACTCTCCTTTAATTAAGCGTGTGTACATAAGCTTATTGAATTGCACGCCATAATCTAAATGACGGACACGATTTTCTTCAACACCTCGGTTATTTTTAAGGACCAGTAAGCTTTCAACTTCTAAATGCCAAAGTGGGTAGAATAACGTTGCTGCGCCGCCTCGAACTCCCCCTTGTGAACAACTTTTAACAGCCGTTTGAAAATGCTTGAAAAACGGAATACAACCGGTATGAAAGGCTTCACCATTACGTATCGAACTACCTAAAGCGCGAATACGGCCAGCATTGATGCCAATGCCTGCTCGTTGTGAAACATATTTAACAATAGAGCTAGAAGCCGCGTTTATTGAGTCTAAACTGTCACCACATTCAATTAATACACAAGATGAAAATTGACGAGTAGGCGTACGTACCCCTGCCATAATAGGTGTAGGTAACGATATTTTGAAGGTTGAAATCGCGTGATAAAAACCTTCAACATATTTTAAACGTGTTTCAACAGGATATTTAGCAAATAAACAAGCGGCCACTAAGATATATAAAAACTGAGCACTTTCGTAAATTTCACCCGTTACCCGGTTTTGGACAAGGTATTTACCTTCTAATTGTTTGACTGCGGCGTAACTAAAGTCTAAATCGCGAGGATGAACAAGAAATTTTTCCATTTGTTCAAACTCTGCTTCGCTGTAATCAGCTAGAAGATGTTCATCATATTTACCATTTTCTACCATACTAACAACATGGGTAAATAATTTAGGCGGCTCAAATTGGCCGTAGGCTTTTTTACGTAGATGAAAAATAGCCAAACGTGCTGATAAATACTGATAATCAGGTGTCTCTTCTGAAATAAGATCAGCGGCGGCTTTAATGATAGTTTCATGAATGTCAGCAGTCTTGATACCGTCGTAGAATTGAATATGAGATTTCAACTCAACTTGTGACACCGAAACGTTATCAAGGCCTTCAGCAGCCCAAGTGATAACTTGATGAATTTTTTCTAAATCGATGAGTTCTTTTTTGCCGTTACGCTTACTTACAAAAAGATTATTAGTCATGAAGAGCCTGTCATTTATTAATTATGCTGGTCGCTTTATTTACCTAACGTTGTCAACTAAAGAAAACGTTAAGTGAACACTTATCAGTATTATATTTCCCTAAAATGTAAATTAGCACAAAAAAACATCTGAACAACAAATACACTATATATAGGGGTTTTCTAAAAACTGATCACAAGATAATGAGGTTTTGCTGTTTTTGCAAGTGATAAAAAGCATAGTTTTTAATAACTTTCTTTAGAGTAAAAGTTCAGTTAGTAACGACTAACTTAGTAGTGCTTTTTATTTTTGATATTACAAAAACGCAACGTTTATTTTAATTAATTTTTGTGGGTAATTTATTTTTAAATAAAATTACCCGTTTATTGGTTGTTTTTGTCAGCTAAAACTTAATTTCTAATAAAAACAACATGTTGCTTTTTTTTAAGCAGGAAGGGCACTAAATGAACAATAATGCTGATATGACTGTTTAGGTTAAGCGTTACGATGACAACTTGTATAAAGTTTATCCGCTAGTTATTAGTAGATCATAAGAGCGGTTGGTCCACACAAAAATATATACATTAATAAGTGGGGTTATTGCTTTTTTATTATACTTTGGCTGGTGAAATACTCTTTTAAGAAGTTAAGTAATAAGCGCAGCTTTTTGGAATTGGCTGTACCAGGCGGGAATACACCAAAGACATTAATGTCGCTAAAAGCATAATCATCTAGCACTGTTTCTAAAGTGCCTGCTTTTATTTTTGGCCAAGCATCGTAAATAGGAATACGGCCCAGACCATGTCCTGCTTCAACAAAGGCAGTACGTGCGGCGGCATTATTGGTACTAATACTGCCTTTTGTGGTGACACTGAACGAACGACTGCCCTTAGTCAAGGTTAACACTCCAGAGGTTAATTTATAAATAACCCATTGGTGGTCGCTTAAATCAGCCGGTTTAGTGGGGCGGCCAAATTGCAGAAAATATTCAGGTGCGCCACAAAGGCATGTTTGTAGCGTCGCCAGTTTAGTTGCTTGTAAACCAGAGTCAGGTAAGGGGGCACCGCGAATCGCTAAATCGATACCTTCTTTCATAATATTAACGACCTCATCAGTTAACATCACATCGAGTGCTATTTTGGGGTAAATTTTTTTAAATTCGTTCAGCGCCGGCACAACGGTCTGCAAACCAACATTTACCGGGCACGTTATTTTAAGTAAGCCGATAGGTTCATTTTTGAAATTTTCAATTTGCTGATTAGCGGCACTGGCTTGCTCAGCAATAACTCGACAGCGTTCATAATAGGCTTGACCCGCTTCGGTCAGGTTAATCGCACGTGTTGAACGATTAAGTAACTTTACCTCGAGCTGCGCTTCAAGCTTCTTCAAATGATAACTTACTACTGCTCTTGATAGTCCTAAATGTTTAGCGGCTGCACTTAAGCTACCTTGTTCAATGACTTGAGCGAATACAACCATACTTTTGAGTTGTTCAAATGAGATATCCATAACAGCACCTATTGAGGTAATAACCAGTTAATCATTTACTTTGCTAATCATTGTATCAATTATTGATACAATGATGTCAGTTTTATCTGCATTGTTCATTTTTGTTCTTAGGCATATACTAGCTACATTGAATAAACGAACACCTAAACTCACTTATATAACCAAACGGATGAATGATAATGACTAAACAAATATTAATGGTACTTACTTCACATGATGAGCTTGGTAACACAGGCCAAAAAACCGGTTTTTGGGTTGAAGAATTTGCCGCCCCTTATTATGCTTTTATCGATGCTGGTGTCGAAGTTACTTTAGCAACACCTAAGGGTGGACAAGCACCAATAGACCCAACCAGCACACTTGAAGACTTTCAAACAGCTGCGACAGACCGTTACGATGCAGATAGCGAAGCACAAGCTAAAATCGCTAATACGCTAATATTAGCTTCTGTTAATGAAGCTGACTTTGATGCAGTATTTTATCCTGGTGGTCATGGTCCATTATGGGATCTTACCGACAATACTGACTCAATTACCTTGATTGAAAACTTTCTTAACGCCGGAAAAGCTGTTGCAACAGTTTGTCATGCAAGCGCTGCCTTGTTAAATGTAAAACAACCTTCTGGTGATTTTGCTGTTAAAGGCAAAGCCGTAACCGGTTTTACTAACAGTGAAGAAGAAGCGGTTCAACTAACTGAAGTTGTGCCATTTTTAGTAGAAGATGAATTGATTAAACGTGGCGGCGAATACCAAAAGGCTCAAGATTGGCATGCCTTTGCAATTCAAGATGGCCTCATTATTACCGGTCAAAACCCAGCTAGCTCGGCATTAGCCGCTGAAAAATTATTAACTCACCTTTCAGCATAGTTACTTAGAACAGACAACTCGATTAGCTAACCTGTTTAGCTAATCGATTTAACACTTTACCTTTAAGGACATATAAATGTTAAATTTTAATTTTCAAAACCCAACTAAAATTAATTTTGGGCCGGGAGAAATTCAAACCATTTCAAAAGAAATACCATTAGATGCAAGAGTACTCATTGTTTACGGTGGAGGTTCAATCAAAGGTAATGGTGTTTATAAGCAAGTTATTGATGCGCTTAAAGAGCACACTTACTTTGAATTTTCAGGCATTGAACCTAACCCAACTTACGACACTTTAATGAAAGCGCAAACGATCATCAAAGCTGAAAACATTGATTATTTACTTGCTGTTGGCGGTGGCTCTGTTGTTGATGGCGCTAAATTTATTGCCGCTGCGGCATTATTTGAAGGTGATGACCCTTGGGATATTCTTGCCAAACAGCAAGCGTTCACTAAAGCTTTACCCATTGGCGCGGTGTTAACTTTACCTGCCACTGGCTCAGAAAGTAATGGTAATTCCGTGGTAACACGAGACGGTAATAAGCTCCCTTTTTCTAGTCCTTTAGTGCGTCCATTATTTGCGGTGTTAGACCCAAGTGTGACCTTCTCATTATCAGATCGTCAAATTGGTAATGGTGTTGTTGATGCTTTTATTCATACCATTGAACAGTACTTAACTTACAGCGTTAATGGCAAAGTACAAGACAGGTTCAGTGAAGGTTTATTACAAACCTTAATTGAAGAAGGACCTAAAGCCTTAGCCCCGGCAACTAAAGATGATTTAGACGTTAGAGCAAATATTATGTGGTCGGCCACTATGGCACTAAACGGTCTTATTGGTGCTGGAGTACCACAAGATTGGTCAACACATATGATAGGCCATGAATTAACAGGTGCCTTTGGTATTGACCACGCTCGAACCTTATCTATTGTGTTACCTGCCGTGATGAAAGTACGTCGTGAGCAAAAGCGTGAAAAATTACTTCAATATGCAACACGTGTTTGGCAGATAACTGAAGGTGATGATAATGCACGTATTGATCAAGCTATCCGTTTAACAGAAGAGTTTTTTGAAAAGATGCAGGTACCAACGCGCTTATCTCACGTTGATCTTGGTAGCGCTGATATTGATTCCCTTGTCGAACGATTAGAGCAACATGGCATGACAGCACTAGGTGAAAACAGTGATATTACTCTAGCAATAAGCCGAGAGATTTTAACGCAAGCTTTGTAAAGATAAAATAAAAATGAGTGGCTTGTTTAATTGACACGCTGCCCTTATTCATAAAAGGTCGATATATTTCTCTTATATTGGCCTTTTTTAATCCCAACACACTTAGCGCTTTTACTGGCTCTTTACAGGAGTAACTCTTATGACTCAAACAACAGATATCAATCGCCAAATGGTGCTAGCATCAAGACCCGTTGGCGCGCCAAAAGCAGAAAACTTCAATCTCGTTACTAGTAATAAACCCATCCCTCAAGCTAACGAAGTATTACTTCGTACGGTTTTTCTTTCACTCGACCCTTATATGCGAGGGCGAATGAATGATGCTAAGTCTTATGCCGATCCCGTCGCTTTAAATGCAGTGATGGTGGGTGGAAGTGTTTGTCGAGTAGAAGAGTCAAATCACAATGATTACACAAAAGGTGATTGGGTTGTCGCTTTTGGTGGCTGGCAGGATTATAGCGTTATTCATGGTAGTGAATTGCTCAAGCTTGATAATGATATGGTTAACCCGTCTCATGCCTTAGGTGTTTTGGGTATGCCTGGGCTAACGGCTTACATGGGTTTATTGGATATCGGTCAACCAAAAGCAGGTGAAACGGTAGTCGTTGCTGCGGCAACAGGAGCGGTTGGAAGTTTAGTGGGTCAAATAGCTAAATTAAAAGGCTGTAAAGTGATCGGTATTGCTGGCGGTGAGACTAAATGTACCTATGCAGTTGACAGTTTAGGGTTTGATCATTGTCTTGATCATAAAAGTGATGATTTAGCTGAGCAATTAGCGGCCGTTTGTTCATCAGGGATTGATGTCTATTTTGAAAACGTTGGCGGTAAAGTCTTTGACGCTGTTATGCCACTATTAAATAGCTGTGCCCGTATTCCTTTGTGTGGCTTAATTTCTCAGTACAATGCGACAGAATTACCTAGTGGGCCTGACAGACTTTCTTCATTGATGGGAACATTACTTGTTAAGCGTATAAAAATGCAAGGCTTTATTGTCTTTGATGATTATGGTCATCGTTATAACGAGTTTAGCGAGCAAATGGTAAAATGGTTAATAGCAGGTGAGATTAACTATAAAGAGCATTTAATTGCCGGGCTAGAAAATACAGTAAATGCTTTTATTGGTTTATTAGAAGGTGAGAATTTTGGTAAGTTAATTGTGCGAGTAGGCCCTGACAATATTGACTAACAGTTAACCAAGCTCTACTTTATTATGGGTGTTTTATTAAGAAAGAAGCCACTGTTGAGTGGCTTTTTTCTGTGTTGGTTATAGCAAGTTAAGGACCTATATCACTGGATTTAAACCGTTACTTTATTCGCGTTTGGCTTAACATTATTACAGTAATGATAAGATATCTAAGGGGGTTTCAGCGTGATAGTCCGCTTGCCAGTTTTTACAATCTTCACCAGCGATAATATAGCCCCACTTTGCAATGACGGTAGTTGCTTGAGCACTATTGCCGGCTTCAATATCACGCAAAGCGTCTCCGACATACAAACATAGCTCACTTGGCACTGATATTTGTTCACAAGCTTTGAGGATAGGCTCTGGGTGTGGTTTTCGGTTGGTGAAAGTATCACCACCAACCAGTGATAAACATTTTTCGAATTCACTATAATAAGGCAATAATAGTCTTGTTAAACCTTCTGGCTTATTCGTGACAACACCCCAAGGAATGTTTCGTTCATTCAACGTCAACAGTAATTGAGCTACGCCAGGATAAAGACAGGTATGTACCGCAATATTTTCTTGGTAATAAGCGAGAAATTCCGCACGTAACACTTCGTAATCATAGTTTTTCAAAGCTTGTGCAAAACCCAGTGTTAATAACCCTAATGCGCCATCAGAAGCGATTGGACGATAATCTTCACGGGCTACTTCTGCTAAGTTATATTTTCGTAAAACGTAGTTAAGTGCAGCACCTAAATCATTGGCGGTATCTAATAAGGTACCGTCAAGATCAAATAATACCCCTGAAATTTTAGTATTTTGCAATGTACTTTCCCTTATTTATATTTTTTGACAACAAAGAATATAATTCACATCTAGTGATGAAATAAGTTTGTGATTCTCTGTCAGCGGGTTGTAATGAATGCCTGCGGCATCAATGCATTTGAGATCAAATGATTCAGCCCAGCCAATTAAGGTCGATGGACGAATAAAACTTTTGTGGTCGTGTGTACCGTCAGGGACTATTTTAAGGACTTTTTCGGCGGCAACAATAGCCAATAAATATGACTTTATTGATTTGTTTAAGGTTGAAAAGAAGACATAACCGCCGGGTTTTACCATTTGAGCGCAAGCTTCTATAATTGAAGCGGGATCGGGTACGTGCTCAAGCATTTCCATACAAGTGACTACATCAAATTTTTCGGGTTGCTCAATCGCTTTGTCTTCGGCAGGTATTTTTTGATAATTGACCGTTAATCCACTCTCCAGCGCATGTAATCTTGCTACATTTAATGGTTCTTCGCCGAGGTCAATCCCAGTAACATCGCCACCAAGTTTGGCTAAACTCTCAGCTAAAATACCCCCACCACAGCCAACATCAATAATTTTTTTACCAAAAATGTCGCCGACATGCTGACAAATAAATTGTCGTCGAATAGGGTTTATTTGATGCAATGGTTTAAAATCACCATCAAGGTCCCACCACTGGCTTGCAACCTTTTCAAATTTGGCAATTTCTTCTTCATTTACGTTAACAGCTTTAGTGTTGTTAGTTGTCGACATTACATTTTCATTATTTTAATCAATTATTGTCAGTAATTCTAAACTAAAGTAAATGGTTCGCCTAGTACTGAACGTTGAGTTTGTTATCCTCGTTAAAAGTGGATAAGTCATATGCTAATGCAGACGAGCCAAGGCTGAGAAAAGTAGGGCACATTAAGACTTTTTATCGCTACTATCTTACTCACTACTGATTTTTATCGGCTATAAATACCCTTGATTTAAGCCTTTATCCACTAACATCGAGCAGTAAAAAGAAAGTTTAATATTATAACTCGTTGCTTTTTATGTAATTATCACTCTTATTGTTGTTTCTTTTATTTAACATTTAAATAACATACTTGTAATATATTAAACCTTGATGTTATGGTCATTGCTGCTTCGATAATGATGTATCACTCTCATTTGAAATTCCCCCAGCAAAAAAATAATAATTAAAATTAACTTAATAGGTAGGAATATAGATGTCGAATAAGATAACAAAGAAATCATTAATATTGACCACTGCTAGTATATTGTCGGTATCAATATCGACAGCACTTTACGCTGCCCAACCGCTTAGCGTACAAAACGCAGATAATGTATTATCTGAAGTGACCAGTTCACCTTTACCCAAACGCTTTATTATCAAATACAAGCAAGCAGCTAATAACCAAGCAGCCAGCAATCAAGCAACGAGTTTCATTGGTAGCCAAAACGCCTTTGTTCGTCTTGCCGCTGTTAAGGAAAAATTAAAGAAATTGCGGGTCAATGTTAAAGCCGAATTTCCAGATGTAAATATGATCAGTGCTGAGCTATCTTCATCACAAGCGATGAATTTAGCGATGGACGATAATGTCGAATACGTAGAAGAAGATCTACCACGTCGCTTTATGGCACAAACGGTGCCTTATGGTATTGGTATGGTTCAAGCCGATCAAGTTGACGATATGATTGCTTCTGCCAATGCTGGCGGTAAGAAAATATGTATTATTGATTCAGGTTTAGACCTACCTCATGAAGACATGGGGGCACAAGGAGGCACAATAACTGGCACAAGCAATAGTGGTACAGGTAACTGGTATGATCAAGGTGGTCCACACGGTACTCACGTAGCAGGAACAATTGCCGCGCTTAACAATGGTATTGGTGTTCGCGGTGTTATTGGCACCGATCCTAATTTGCACATTATAAAAGTATTTAATGCCGCGGGCTGGGGATATTCTTCAACACTTGTTAGTGCTATTAATGATTGTGTCAGTAACGGCGCAGACGTTATTAATATGAGCTTAGGTGGTTCTGGTTCAAGTACCAGCGAACAAAATGGTATTCAAGCGGCCTATGATGCAGGCGTTTTACTTATAGCTGCAGCCGGTAATGATGGTGTTGCTACAGCAACTACTGATTTAGAAAGCTTTCCTGCTTCTTACGATGCAGTGATGTCAGTTGCTGCTGTTGACAGTAATAAAGCCTTAGCTGACTTTTCACAAAAAAATAGCCAAGTAGAGATATCTGGTCCAGGTGTTGATGTTTATTCTATTTATCCTGAAGGTTCAGGTTCAGTCGTTGAAGTATCTGTCGCTAATGTCGGTTATACCGCTAATGCGATGGAAAACCAAGGTCAAGCAACGGGTTCTCTCTATGATTTTGCCACGGGCGAAACTATAGATACAGGCGCTGCAGGTAGTGTTTGTTTAATTCAACGTGGCAATATTTCGTTTTACGATAAAGTTAAAGCTTGTCAAGACAGCGGGGGTGTAGGCGCAATTCTTTATAACAATGCACCGGGAAGCTTTGGTGGCACATTAGGTGACGCAAACGCAACCTCTATCCCAAGTGTTACCGTATCTGATACGGACGGCGCAGCGATGAAAAATAATATTGGCTTAAGCGCCAGTATAAATATTGGCGCGGGTAATTATGGCAAAATGAGTGGTACTTCAATGGCATCTCCTCATGTTGCTGGTGTTGCTGCCTTGGTGTGGAGTCATCACCCAAGCTGTACTAACGTTGAAATTCGTAACGTATTAAATAGTAGTGCACAAGATTTAGGTGCTGCGGGTCGCGATGTCAAATTTGGTTATGGTTTAGCCCAAACTAAAGATGCGATCGATTACATTACCGCGAATGGATGTGATGGCTCTGGCGGTGACACTGGCGGTGGTGGTGGAACAATACCAGATACTGTCCTTGAAAATGGTCAGGTTAAAACTGAGTTAACGGCTGCAACGGGTAATGATTTAGTTTTCACCATGGAAGTACCTGCTGGCGCAACAGATATTAATTTTGCTATGACAGGTGGTAGTGGTGATGCAGATTTATATGTGAAGTTTGGTGCTGAGCCAACCGACAGTGTTTACGATTGTCGCCCTTATAAATCAGGTAATGTTGAATCGTGTGCAAGTACGCAAGCCGGTGGCACTTACTACGTAAGACTTAAAGCCTATAGTGATTTTGCTGGTGTTAGTTTAACGGGTAGTTACACTGAACCTACTACGGGTGGTGGTAATACGATTAATCCGATTGATAGCACAATTAATAATGTTACTGTTGCAAGAAGAACATGGAAACGTTACACCCTTGACTTAGCCGATGGTTATGCCGATCTAACGGTTACACTTTCAGGTGGTTCAGGTGATGCAGATTTATATGTAACACAAGGTAAACAGTCAACAACGTCTGTTTATGATTGTCGTCCTTATAAAAATGGTAACAATGAAGCTTGTAACTTTACCGACCCAGCTAAAGGTGTATGGTATGTCGATATCTACGGTTATTCAGCAGCTTCAGGTATGACATTAAATCTACAAGCTACACCCAAATAACCTAAAGAAAGGGGCAACCCGTTCACTTTATGTTGATAAATAAAACCCTGCTTCGGCAGGGTTTTTTATTATGAGCAACCGAATCAATAGAACAATATAGCGACTTGGCGTAAAATGCATTGTAATTGTATCTTGATGTTGAGTAGCTATAGCGATAAATTATTGCTTAACAAGTAAGATGAGATAAACCCTAAGAGGTCATAATGAAATCAGTAGTAGAACAACTATCCACTTATAAAAGTGTCCATTTAAATAGAAAAAACATTAACAGCCACTTTATTGGTGTGCCGATGATTATTTGGTCAATTGCCTTATTACTGGCCAGTGTTTCCTTTGAAATTGAATCAACATTTATTAATAATTACTTAGGTATTGAACAGGTTAACTTTACTTTGGCAGGCATAGTACCGGTTATTGTGCTGTTTTATTATCTATTGTTATCGTTGCCACTGGCACTATTCGCGTTTATTTTATTTGGCCCTTTAATGTGGAGTGTTCATGAAGTTGTGACAGCAGAACATCATATTCTAATTGCTATCGGCGTTTTCGTTATTGGTTGGGTTATCCAATTTATTGGTCATCACTATGAAAAAGCAAAACCTGCTTTTCTCGATGATATTAATCAATTACTTATTGGTCCATTGTTTGTTATCGCTGAAGTTTATTTTTTACTTGGCTTGGGTAAAGTTTTAGATAAAACTATTACTGAAAAAGCGATTGCAAAACGCCGTGTTTTTGAACAACAAAAATCTTAACAATATTGAGGCAGATAAAATGCTGAACAATAAATAACCACTTGGGGATTTGTGACTTTTCAGCACGGCCATTTTTAGTGCTTTTTAGATAATAAAGCGGTATGGCATCTCATTAAAACTATGCTAGTATGCTGTGTTAATTAATAATTATAATTTCGAAAAAACTTTCAAAATTCTTGCTAAGTTAAGGGATACCATCGACTTATGACCGATTTGTCAAACAATGTTGTACCTGTCAATATTGAAGATGAGCTAAAAAATTCTTATCTAGATTACGCCATGAGCGTAATTGTAGGTCGTGCATTACCAGATGTACGAGACGGCTTAAAACCTGTTCATCGCCGCGTATTATTCGCGATGAATGTACTTGGTAATGACTTCAATAAACCTTACAAAAAATCAGCACGTGTTGTTGGTGATGTAATAGGTAAATACCACCCACATGGCGACACTGCCGTTTACGATACAATAGTACGTATGGCACAACCATTTTCATTACGCTACATGCTAGTAGATGGTCAAGGTAACTTTGGTTCGGTTGACGGTGACTCTGCAGCAGCAATGCGTTATACCGAAATCAGAATGTCAAAAATAGCACATTCTATTTTAGCCGATCTTGATAAAGAAACGGTAGATTTTGTACCTAACTATGACGGTACTGAATATATACCTGTTGTTATGCCAACGCGTATTCCTAATTTATTAGTGAATGGTACCTCAGGTATCGCGGTAGGTATGGCAACCAATATACCTCCTCACAATTTAACAGAAGTGATAAACGGTTGTTTAGCACTGATTGAAAATAGTGATTTGACCTTTGAAGAGATATTAGAACATATACCTGGTCCTGATTTTCCGACAGCCGGTATTATTAGTGGTCGTGCCGGTATCGAAGAAGCTTACCGTACTGGTCGTGGCAAAATTAAAATTCGCGCCCGTGCCGATATCGAAGTTCATGAAACAACCGGTAAAGAAACGATTGTTGTTCATGAGTTACCTTATCAAGTAAACAAAGCGCGCCTTATCGAAAAGATGGCGGAGCTGGTAAAAGAAAAACGCCTTGAAGGTATTTCAGCGCTACGCGATGAGTCTGATAAAGACGGCATGCGCATGGTTATTGAAATTAAACGTGGAGAAGTCGGTGAAGTTGTTTTAAATAACTTGTACAAACTTACCCAAATGCAAGTTTCTTTTGGTTTAAATATGGTGGCGTTAACTAACGGCCAACCTAAATTATTTAATATCAAAGAAATGCTTGAAGAGTTTATCCTTCATCGCCGTGAAGTTGTTACTCGTCGTACTATCTTTGAATTACGTAAAGCACGTGAACGCGCGCATTTACTAGAAGGTTTGTCGATTGCATTAGCGAACATTGACCCGATTATTGAATTAATTAAAAATTCACCAACGCCAAGTGAAGCAAAAGAAAAACTGCTGGCACGTGGTTGGGATTTAGGTAATGTTGCCGATATGCTCAGCGCCGCTGGTGATGACGCAGCACGTCCTGAATGGGTTGAAGAAGGTTTCGGTATTCAAGACGGTCAATATTTCTTAACTATGCAACAAGCACAAGCGATATTAGATCTTCGCTTACATAAGTTGACTGGTTTAGAACACGAAAAAATCTTATCTGAATACAAAGCATTACTCGATATTATCGCTGAGTTATTGCATATATTAGGTTCGCCTGAACGTTTAATGGAAATTATTCGTGAAGAGCTAGAAACTATCCGTAATGATTTTGGTGATGAACGTCGTACTGAAATTACTAATGCTTCGCATGACTTATCGATGGAAGACTTGATCACAGAAGAAGATGTTGTGGTTACGTTATCGCATGAAGGTTATGTTAAATACCAAGTGTTAAGTGACTATCAAGCACAACGCCGTGGCGGTAAAGGTAAAGCAGCGACTAAGATGAAAGAAGAAGATTTCATTGAACGTTTATTAATTGCCAATACTCACGATACTATTTTGTGTTTCTCAGATCGCGGAAAACTCTACTGGTTGAAAGTGTTCCAATTACCTTTAGCGAGTCGTACTGCTCGTGGCCGACCTATTGTTAATATTTTACCGCTTGATGCAGGTGAACGTATTACCGCAATATTACCGGTTCGTGAATATGCAGAAGACAAGTTTATTATCATGGCAACGGCTTCAGGTACTGTTAAGAAAACAGCACTTACCGCTTACAAAAACCAACGTGCTAACGGTATTATAGCCCTTAACTTACGTGATGATGACACCTTAATTGGCGTTGCTATTACCGACGGTTACAACGATATTATGTTGTTCTCGGATGCGGGTAAAGTTGTTCGTTTTAATGAGAAACTTCGTGACAGTGAAACGGGTGAAATTAAATTAGACGCAGAAACAGGTGAAGAACGCTGGGCATTAAAACCTATCGGACGAACCGGCACTGGTGTTCGTGGTATTAAGTTAGAAGGTGATCAAAAGGTTGTGTCACTTATTGTGCCAGTTAATGATGGCCCAATATTAACAATAACCGAAAATGGCTTTGGTAAACGTACCGCGTTAACGGAATACCCAGCGAAAAGTCGTGCGACTAAAGGTGTTGTTTCTATTAAAGTCAGCGACCGAAATGGCCCAGTAGTTGGCGCTGTTCAGGTTGAAGATTTAGATGAAATAATGCTTATCACTGATAACGGTACTTTAGTGCGTACTCGTGTTAATGAAGTCAGTGTTATTGGTCGTAATACTCAAGGTGTTCGTATTATTAGAACGGTTGAAGGCGAACATGTTGTTGCATTGCAACGTATTGACGAAATAGAAGAAGAAGACGTTCTCGAAGGAGCGGAAGAAACTTCTGAGCAGTTAATAGATTCGACAACTGACAGTACTTCAACAGAGGTATTGCCAGAAGCTGATAGTGATGAAGAACAACTCATCGAAAGTGATAACGAATAGTTACCGCTAAAAATTCAGTTTAAAGGGCGGCTAATCACCGCCCTTTTTATGTTCAGGACGAACGGTATGTCACGATCACATGGATGTGAATGAGTGACGATGTTCAGGACGAACGGTATTAAGCAAATGCAGGAGCATATCTCCATTTGATGAGCAGTCTTATTTTACCCAAGAGAATGTTGACCAAATTGATGTTTATAATAAAAATAATTAAAACAGTTTGACCAAGTGCATCGACAAACGTATTTAAAACTTTATAGAAGGTGTTGTGTTATATGTCTCAAGTATTTAACTTTTGTGCCGGTCCTGCGATGTTACCTGTAGAGGTAATGAAAAAAGCACAAGTGGAATTTGTCAATTGGCAAGATACCGGTAGTTCAGTGATGGAGCTGAGTCACCGCAGTAAAGAGTTTTTGGTAGTAGCAGCAAAAGCCGAAGCGGATTTACGTGATTTGATGGCAATACCAGAAAATTACAGTGTCTTGTTTTGTCATGGTGGTGGTCGAGGTCAATTTTCTGCGGTCCCTTTAAATTTACTACCAAAAGGCAAATCAGCCGATTATATTATTTCGGGCTCTTGGTCAAAAGCTGCCGCTGCAGAAGCTGAGCATTATGGTGAAATAAACGCGATCAATGTTGTCAGTAAGGTTGATGGCGAAACTCACGTATTATCAAGTAACGAGTGGGGCTTAAACCCTAACGCTGCCTTTGTACATTACTGCCCGAATGAGACCGTTGACGGTATCGAGATGTTTGATATTCCAGAAACTCATGGGGTGCCACTGGTTGCTGATATGTCGTCAACCATTTTGTCTCATGAAATTGATGTTAAAAAATTCGGTCTTATCTATGCCGGTGCGCAAAAAAATATTGGTCCCTCTGGTCTAACTATTGTTATTGTACGTAATGACTTATTAGGCAATGCTCAATTAACAACCCCGTCAATCATGAATTATCAGGTGTTAGCAAAGAACGATTCAATGTACAATACGCCGCCAACCTATGCATGGTATTTAGCCGGTTTAGTGTTTGAATGGTTAAAAGAGCGTGGCGGTGTTAAAGAAATTTCAAAGATAAACAAACAAAAAGCTGATGTTTTATATGGTTATATTGATGAAAGCGCGTTTTATCAAAATCATATTGAAGCAAAGTATCGTAGTCTAATGAATGTTCCCTTTTGGTTAACAGATGAAAGCTTGAATGATGAGTTTTTAAAACAAGCAGAAGCGCAGGGATTAATGGCTTTAAAGGGTCATCGTATGGTGGGTGGTATGCGTGCCAGTATCTATAATGCTATGCCATTAGCAGGTATAACTGCGTTGGTTGCTTTTATGAAAGAATTTTCCGCTAAAAACAGCAAGTAATAACAGCAAGTAATAACAGGCAAAGTAATCGTTTTATCTTTGTTTCATCGCTCGTTTATAGTGCTGGCGAGCAACATAAGTAATTATATTTAGTAAAAGTGATTGAAAAATTGTCATAAAACAACATTAATTTAATGGAAAAAAAATGTCTCAAGTAAATAAAACATTAACTATCACCACAGGCCTTGCCG
Organism: Colwellia sp. BRX8-9; assembly: GCF_014077245.1. Taxonomy (NCBI): domain Bacteria; kingdom Pseudomonadati; phylum Pseudomonadota; class Gammaproteobacteria; order Alteromonadales; family Colwelliaceae; genus Colwellia; species Colwellia sp. BRX8-9. Next base: position 26,422 of record NZ_JACGVN010000016.1, on the reverse strand, counting down.
GAAAAGTATCCGGAGATATCATTGTACCAGGTGACAAGTCATGTTCGCATCGCTCTATTATGTTTGGCTCTTTAGCTGAAGGTACCACGCATGTTTCGGGTTTCTTACCTGGAGACGATTGTTTAGCAACAATGAATGCATTTAAGGCGATGGGCATAAAAATAGAAGGCCCTGACAAGCAACAAAATGTTGTTATTCATGGCAAAGGTTTGCGTGGTTTGACCGCACCTCAAGAAGCTTTAAATATTGGTAATTCAGGAACAACTATCCGATTAATGTCGGGATTACTCGCCGGACAAAATTTTGCTTGGCAAATGGCTGGTGACAGTTCTTTAAATAAACGTCCTATGGCACGCGTTGTTGACCCATTAAAATTAATGGGTGCAAATATCTCTGCTGCCGAAAACGGTACGCCACCGGTTATTTCACAAGGTATTGATGAAGGTCAAACCTTAACCGCGATTCATTACGACTTGCCAATGGCCAGTGCGCAAGTAAAATCTTGTGTATTACTTGCGGGAATTTATGCCGACGGCATTACCTCGGTAACCGAACCCGGTATTACTCGCGATCACACTGAACGCATGTTGACCGCTTTTGGTTATCCGGTAAAGGTTGAAGATACCCCGATGGGTAAAAAGGTTTCCATTGAAGGCGGCCATCAATTAACGGCTTGCGACATTCAAGTACCTGGCGATATTTCATCAGCAACATTTTTTATGGTTGCGGGTTTAATTGCTAAAGAAGGGCAGTTGACTATTCGTAATGTGGGTATGAACCCAACGCGTATTGGCGCTATTAATATTTTACAGCAGATGAATGGCGATTTGAGCATCATTAACGAGCGTATGGCGGGCGGAGAGCCTGTTGCTGATGTTGTGGTTAAATCATCACCATTAAAAGGTATTGATATTAACGAACGTGATGTACCGCTTGCCATTGATGAGTTCCCGGCGATATTTATTGCGGCTGCTTGTGCTGAAGGTACAACACGGTTACGTGGCGCGGAAGAATTAAGAGTGAAAGAAAGCGATCGCATCCAAGCAATGGCTGATGGCTTAAAAGAATTAGATATTGACTGTACTGTTTATGATGACGGTATAGATATTGTTGGTGGGCAATTAACATCAGGGACTATTCATAGTCATGATGACCACCGTATTGCCATGTCTTTTGCGATTAGCTCATTACGAGCTACTGGCGAAATTCAAATTTTAGAGTGTGACAATGTAGCGACTTCGTTCCCTAATTTTGTCACCTTAGCAAACCAAGTGGGACTAACACTCAATCAAGCTTAAATTAAGTGACTAACTTAGTTTAACTAGCTTTAGTGTAGATAAAAATATGATAGAACAAATACCGGTAATAACTATAGATGGACCTAGTGGAGCAGGTAAGGGCACAGCCGCACGTTTAGTTGCAGAGCAACTTGGCTGGCACTTGCTTGACAGCGGAGCTATTTATCGTGTGCTTGCAGTGGCGACATTGCATCACCATTTAACTATCGAAGATGAAGAATCCTTGATCCCCATTGCTGCTCATTTAGACGTGCAATTTGAAATAACCAGTCAAGGTGAAGGAAAAGTTATTTTAGAAGGCGAAGATGTTAGTAATAGCATACGCACAGAAGAAGTCGGTGCTATCGCTTCTAAAATAGCAGCCTTCCCTCGAGTGCGTGAAGCGCTTTTACGTCGCCAACGTGCTTTTAAAGTCGCTCCTGGGCTTGTCGCTGATGGAAGAGACATGGGAACAATCGTTTTTAGTAACGCACCGGTTAAAGTATTTTTAACCGCTTCTGCAGAAGAACGAGCACAACGTCGATTTAATCAGTTGAAAGAGAAAGGTTTTGATGTTAAAATCGGGCGCCTTTTGGATGACATACGTCAGCGAGATGAGCGAGATCAGACCCGTACGGTCGCTCCCCTTATCCCAGCAGAAGGTGCGTTAATTGTTGATTCTACTGATCTTTCTATTGATGAAGTGGTCGCTAAGATTTTAACATTTGCCAATGGCAAGTTAACGTAAACGAAGCTATATAGCTTCAAAAATCAACCTATAGCCTACTGTACGGATGCACTGGGCACTATTAAATAACCCCATGAAACATTGATGTTGACTGGATTAATAACTGAGTTTATATGCAAGTTATGACTGAAAATTTCGCACAACTATTTGAAGAAAGTTTAAAAGAAATCGAAACACGCCCTGGTTCAATTATCAAAGGTACGATTGTCGCTATTACTAAAGACAATGTTATCGTTGATGCTGGCCTTAAATCTGAAAGTGTTATTGACATTAACCAGTTTAAAAACAACGCTGGTGAAGTTGATGTAAGCGTTGGCGATGAAGTCGACGTATCTCTTAAAGCTACAGATGACGGTTTTGGTGAAACTATTCTTTCACGTGATGACGCTAAACGTCATGAAGCGTGGCAAGTGCTTGAGAAAGCATATGAAGAAAAAGAAACTGTTATCGGTGTTATCAACGGTAAAGTTAAAGGTGGTTTCACGGTTGAAGTTAGCGATATTCGTGCTTTCTTACCGGGTTCATTAGTAGATGTTCGCCCAATTCGCGATACAACTCACCTTGAAGGCAAAGAATTAGAATTTAAAGTTATTAAGCTTGATCAAAAGCGTAATAACGTTGTTGTTTCTCGTCGTGCCGTTATCGAATCTGAAAGCAGCGTAGAACGTGATGCATTGTTAGAGTCATTAGCAGAAGGCCTAGAAGTTAAAGGTATCGTTAAGAACCTTACTGACTACGGCGCATTCGTAGACTTAGGCGGCATTGACGGCTTACTACACATTACAGATATGGCTTGGAAGCGCGTTAAGCACCCAAGTGAAATCGTAAATGTTGGTGACGAAATACAAGTTAAAGTATTGAAGTTTGACCGTGAGCGCACTCGTGTATCTCTAGGTATGAAGCAGTTAGGTGAAGATCCATGGGTAGCAATTGCTAAGCGTTACCCTGAAGGCGCTAAACTTACTGGTCGTGTAACTAACTTAACTGACTACGGTTGTTTTGTTGAAATCCAAGAAGGCGTTGAAGGTTTAGTTCACGTTTCTGAAATGGATTGGACTAACAAGAACATCCACCCGTCTAAAGTTGTTAACTTAGGTGACACGGTTGAAGTTATGGTATTAGAAATTGACGAAGAACGTCGTCGTATTTCTTTAGGCCTTAAACAGTGTATCGCTAACCCTTGGGAAGAGTTCGCTAAGAACTTCAACAAAGGCGACAAAGTATCAGGTAAGATCAAGTCAATTACTGACTTTGGTATCTTTATTGGTCTTGACGGCGGCATTGATGGTCTTGTTCACTTATCTGATATTTCATGGGCTGGCGGTGAAGAAGCTGTTCGTGAATACAAGAAAGGTGATGAAATATCAGCTGTAGTTCTACAAGTTGACCCTGAGCGCGAACGTATTTCTTTAGGTGTTAAGCAAACTGAAGATGATCCGTTTAATCAGTACCTTGCAGATACTAAGAAAGGTGCTATTGTTACAGGTAAGGTTATCGAAGTAGATGCTAAAGGCGCTAAAATTGAATTAGCCGAAGGCGTTGAAGGATACCTACGCGTATCTGATATTTCTAGTGAGCGTATCGAAGATGCGTCAACTGAATTATCTGTTGGTGATAGTGTTGAGACTAAGTTTATGGGTGTGGATCGTAAGAACCGTGCTATCAGCTTATCAATCAAAGCTAAAGACCAAGCTGAAGAACGTGAAGCTATGGATAACCTAAACCAAGTTGAAGAAACTGGTTTAAGTGCAATGGCTGCAGCGTTTAAAAACGCTAAAAACTAATTTAGACACTTGAAGGTGAGAAGTGTTTGAAATATAACGCTTCTCTTCGTTTAAAATCCATTGGCGAGAAGGTACTATTAACTTCAAACTAGTGAACACAGGAGGTCAAATGACCAAATCTGAACTTATTGAAAGATTAGCCGATAAATTAAGTCATTTATCAGCGAGAGATGTTGAACAGTCTATTAAAGAAATCTTAGAAATGATGGCACAAACCTTGTCAAAAGGTGAGCGTATTGAAATTCGTGGTTTTGGTAGTTTTTCATTACATTTTCGTGCTCCTCGTGTTGGACGTAACCCTAAGACTGGCGAATCCGTTGAGTTGGCAGGTAAATACGTTCCTCATTTTAAACCTGGAAAAGAGTTACGTGAAAGAGTAAATCTTTCAATAGCGTAATTGATAAATTATCAATAAAACGGCATGCTATAATGGTATGCCGTTTTTTTTAACTTAATTTTCATCATAGGTAACTTATTTTGCGTATTTATATTACAGCGTTTTTCCTGTTCAGCTTACTAGTCATCGCTTTTATTTTTGGTAGTCAAAATGAGCAGACCTTAACATTGAATTATCTCATCGCCCGAACTGAATTATCAGTTGCTGCGGCTGTCAGTTTATTTACCACTTTGGGCTTTGTACTGGGCTTACTCTTTGCATTATTGTGGAAGTTTGTTCGAATGATAAAACCTAAAAAATCATCCTCTAAAGAATCAGTGTAAATTATATGTTAGAACTATTGTTCTTATTACTCCCTGTTGCAATGGGCTATGGCTGGTTCATGGGTCGTAATAGTGTTAAACAAAATGATCACTCAGCTAAACAAGCCTTGTCGATAAAATATTCAACAGGCTTAAATTACCTCCTATCAAATCAACAAGATAAAGCGATCGACTACTTACTAGAAGCCCTTAAAGTTGAAGATGATACTGTTGAAGCACATTTTGCCATGGCTAATTTATTTCGTCGCCGTGGTGAGCTCGACCGCGCATTAAAAGTGCATGAGCACTTAGTTAGACAGAAACATCTACCCGCTAAAGATAAGCAACAAGCTGCTTTTGAGCTAGGTAAAGATTTTTTTAGTGCCGGCTTATACGACCGCGCTGAAACCATGTTTGAAAAGCTACTTAAATCAAAACACTATGGCTTAAAATCCCTTGATTATTTAATGCGTATTTACCAGTCTACTAAAGATTGGTCAAAAGGCATCAGTCATAAAAAAGCCATTGTTAAAACTAAAGATAAAAAACTTCTTCATAACTTAGCTAATTTTTATTGTGAATTAGCGACAACAGCCTTAGCAGAAGATAACTTTATTGAAGTCATAGAGTTATTAGAGTTGGCGTTGATTTATGATGCTAATTCTTGTCGTGCTAATTGGTTATTAGCTCAAATTTATGAAAAGCATCAACAGTTCAATGAAGCCTGCGGATGCTATCAAGACATCTATCTTCAGGATAAAGAATTCTTTCCTGATGTTATTGATGAAATGCAAAATTGTTATCATCAGTTAGATGCCGACGATGAATATTTTAAATTTATTAGAAAAGTTTATGATGAAACCGGTGGTTCGAGCGCACTGATAAAATACTTAAGTCACCTTGAAGCTAAATATGGCAACGAAAAAGCGAAAGAATTTATTTTACTTGCTTTGAAAAAGCGTCCAACCATTAAAGGCTTTAAGCATTTTATTAAGATGCAAATGGTTAACTCTACCGAGCATGACAACACCGAAAATTTAGATATGATCAAAGAATTGATTGGCGCTTATTTGAATCTAAAACCGCGTTATAGTTGTCGAACCTGTGGTTTTAATAGCAGTAAACATTATTGGGCGTGTCCTTCATGCCATGACTGGGAACAATTGAAACCAGTGCGGGGCCTTGAAGGAGAATAATTACCGATTTCTTCGCCCTAAGACTCAATAGCGTCTTCAAAAGTACTCATTGACTTTCGTCAGCTCCGTGCTTTTTCTTTGCTCTTGAACCTTAGGACTTTGAACTCAAAAATTATTAAAGAATTAAGAATTAAGAATTAAGAATTGAGGATTGAGTATGAATGATGCAAAAGTAGTTGTTGCCCTAGATTTCGATAAAAAAGCGGATGCGCTTGCATTCGTTGATAAGATTCAACCAAAGGATTGTCGTTTAAAAGTGGGTAAAGAAATGTTTACTCATTTTGGACCTGCGTTTGTTAAAGAATTGACGGGTCGCGGCTTCGATGTCTTTTTAGATTTAAAGTTCCACGATATTCCTAACACCGTAGCAAAAGCGGTAACCGCTGCTGCAGAGATGGGGGTGTGGATGGTTAATGTTCATGCCAGTGGTGGACATGAAATGATGGTTAAAGCTAAACAGGCATTAGAAAAATACGGTGATAACGCCCCATTACTTATTGCCGTCACTGTTTTAACCAGTATGAGTGAAGAAGATTTACTGGGCTTAGGTATTACGCGAACGCCAGCCGAGCAAGTGATGCTGCTAGCAAAGTTGACAAAAGAAGCTGGCCTTGATGGTGTTGTTTGTTCAGCACAGGAAGCTCAAAGCCTGAAAAGCGCTTTAGGTAAAGACTTTAAGCTTATCACGCCAGGTATTAGACCTGCAGGTGCCGCCAGTGATGATCAAAAACGTATTATGACGCCAGAGCAGGCAATGGCCGTTGGTGTTGATTATTTAGTTATTGGCAGACCTATTACTCAAGCTGAAAACCCACAGCAAGTTTTGCAGTCGATTAATTTATCGCTTAATTAAGGTCAATTAGCATAATTTTATTAATGGCTATAAATTGACAAAAGTAAAATTTTATCCTAAACCTATTAACGTCTTATTAATAATAAATTAACAGTTTATTGTTTGTGAGGCGTAATGGAATTTACAATAAAAGGATATAATCATGATTAATTTTTCAAAAATCTTACTTATTTGCCTGACCTTTACTTTTTCGTCATTAAGCTTTGCTGAAAGTGTCGGTGGTAATGAGCCCAATGCCAATGTTAATCAAATTGACGAGCGTATTGATATAAACCATGCTGATATTAAGACCTTATCCTTATTAAAAGGCATAGGCATGAAAAAAGCGGCAGCCATTGTCAAATACCGAAATGAAAACGGTAAGTTTATCTCGGTCGAAGACTTGTTGAATGTTAAAGGTATTGGCGGGCAAATATTAGCGTTAAATAAATCAAAACTAACGATCTAGTATTCCTTGAAGAGATAAAAAAGGCTAAACAAATCAATTGTTTAGCCTTTTCAGTTTTACTCTTAAGTAAAATGTAGGGTTATTGTCGCGATGCTAACTTTTTTCTTGTGCAGAACAAACATCATTATGCTGACATATAATAGCCCAAACATTTTTATAGCCTAAACGGTTTAATTGTTCAGCAGCAAGACTCGCCCGGCCGCCGGTTGCACAATGAAGATATATACGCTGGTCTTCATCAGTCGTGCAGCTACCAATATTCATCTCTAAAACACCACGTGGAATATTAACTGAATTTATCACTGGGCTAGTGGCAACTTCTTGCGCTTCACGCACGTCAATAAAGAGGCTTTTCTCTTTTTTCGCACTTAGGTAAGCATCATGAGCCGATGTAGTTTGAATGTTTTTTCTAATTTCAGCTATCAGTGTCGGGATAGTTTTCAACATTTATAAATGCCTTAATATTTAATGATTAAAAAGAGTCAATATCGTTTTTCTATTACAGCTACATTAGGATATCCTAATATAGTTGTCAATAATGTAATCTTTAAATGTCAGTCTGCGTGTAGTCATAAATTTTAGACATAAAAAAAGAGCCGAAGCTCTTTTAGATAAGAATGTAAAAATTAAATTTTTGGAATTCTTATTTTCTTTTCTGGTGACTGACGATAAATAATTAATGTTTTACCAATTACTTGAACTTTAATTGACGCTGTTTCACGGCAAATAGCTTCAACAATTAATGCTTTACTGTCACGATCATCGGTTGGGATTTTAATTTTAATTAATTCATGATGATTTAATGAATAATCAATTTCGGCAACTACTGCCTCTGTTAAGCCGTTGTTACCCAATAAAACCACTGGTTTCAATGGGTGCGCAAGACCTTTTAAATACTGTATTTGTTTTTTATTTAGGCTCATTAACAATTTTCGTTACAAGTTAGCTTGAATTAATACTATTTTACCTCCATCTACTCTGTAATACTAATAAAACGTTAAATCGTTTTGCATTATTAACAAATTAATTAAGTTAAATTAATGAGTAAAAAGAAATTAAGTAATAGTAGTACCCGTTGGATGCAAGAACACTTTGATGATGAGTATGTAAAAAAAGCTCAGAAACTCGGTGTGCGTTCTAGAGCATACTTTAAAATTGAAGAAATAAACGTTAAAGATAAGCTGATTAAAAAAGGCATGAAAGTGGTCGACCTAGGTGCTGCACCAGGAGGTTGGTCAGAATATGCGGTCAAAGCCGTTGGAAGTGGCGGGCAAATTATTGCTTGTGATATCCTGGCAATGGACCCTATTGCTGGTGTTGACTTTTTACAAGGCGACTTCAGAGAAGAACCGGTACTTAATGCATTACTAAACCGTATTGGCGGCAAAGATATCGATGTTGTTATGTCTGACATGGCCGCTAATTTTACCGGTAATGACGGTGCCGATGCCGCAAGAAGTATGTATCTTGTTGAATTAGCATTAGACATGTGTAATCAGGTATTAAAGAAAAATGGCGCATTTGTTGTTAAAGTCTTTCAAGGAGCAGGATTTGAGCAATTTATGCAAGACTTAAGAGGAGCATTTAAAACAGTAAAAACCCGTAAACCAGATTCGTCACGTGCACGTTCACGCGAAGTATATTTGGTTGCTACCGGATTTAAATAGCTCCGAGCGTTAAATTATAGTAAATTACGACTCATCAACTTAAAAGTTTAGGTTGATTTCAGAACTAGCCGTTTATCTGTGCTAGTTGACGGTTAAGTAAAAGTTCATTCAAAGTACAAGAGGTCATTAAGTTGAGCGATATGGCAAAAAATCTTATTTTATGGTTGGTAATAGCGGTTGTTTTAATGTCGGTATTCCAAGGGTTCACTCCGAGCACCACTACTGAACAACAAGTTGATTACACGCGTTTCATTAAAGATGTCCGTCAAGGACAGATCCGTGACGCAAATGTTGATCGTAATGGTGTTATCAAAGGCACAAAACGTAGTGGTGAAGCCTTTGTTACTGTTATTCCTGGTGGTTTCGATCGTGATTTAATTAACGATTTAGTTAAACAAGGCGTTAATGCTTCTGGTGAATTGCCGGAAGAAACTAGCTTTCTAACCACTATTTTTATCTCTTGGTTCCCAATGATTTTGTTGATAGGTGTATGGATATTCTTCATGCGTCAGATGCAAGGCGGTGGTGGAAAAGGAGCGATGTCTTTTGGTAAGTCTAAAGCGAAACTTTTAAGTGAAGATCAGATAAAAACAACTTTTGCTGATGTTGCTGGTTGCGACGAAGCGAAAGAAGAAGTTTCTGAGCTTGTTGATTACTTAAAAGAGCCAACTAAATTCCAAAAACTTGGTGGCCGTATTCCTTCAGGTGTCTTACTTGTAGGACAACCGGGTACAGGTAAAACCTTGCTGGCAAAAGCTATTGCTGGTGAAGCTAAAGTACCATTTTTCACTATATCAGGTTCTGACTTTGTTGAAATGTTTGTTGGTGTTGGTGCATCTCGTGTGCGTGACATGTTTGAGCAAGCTAAAAAATCAGCCCCTTGTATCATCTTCATCGATGAAATCGATGCGGTAGGTCGCCAACGTGGCGCAGGTATGGGGGGTGGACACGACGAACGTGAACAAACACTTAACCAAATGTTGGTTGAAATGGATGGTTTTGAAGGTAATGAAGGCGTTATCGTTATTGCCGCAACTAACCGTCCAGACGTTTTAGATCCAGCACTACTTCGTCCTGGTCGTTTTGACCGTCAAGTTACGGTTGGTCTACCAGATATTCGTGGTCGCGAACAAATTCTTAAAGTGCATATGCGCAAAGTACCTTTGGGTGACGATGTTAAAGCATCAGTTATTGCACGTGGTACACCGGGCATGTCAGGTGCAGATTTAGCTAACTTAGTTAATGAAGCCGCATTATTCGCTGCACGTTCGGCTCGCCGCACTGTATCGATGGATGAATTTGAAAAAGCGAAAGACAAAATATTAATGGGTGCTGAACGTCGTTCGATGGTTATGAGCGAAGAAGAAAAAGCCATGACAGCTTATCATGAAGCAGGGCACGCGATTGTTGGTCGTTTAGTGCCAGATCATGACCCCGTTTACAAGGTAAGTATTATTCCTCGTGGCCGCGCTTTAGGTGTCACTATGTATTTACCAGAACAAGACAGGTTTAGTCATAGTAAACAGCATTTAGAAAGTAATATTTCGTCACTTTACGGTGGTCGTATCGCTGAAGAAATGATTTACGGTTTTGAGAAAGTTTCTACCGGTGCATCTAACGATATTGAACGTGCGACTCAACTTGCTCGTAAAATGGTTACTCAGTGGGGCTTCTCACAAAAATTGGGTCCAATGTTATTTGCTGAAGAAGAAGGTGAAGTGTTTTTAGGTCGTTCATCATCTAAATCGTTGAACATGTCTGACGAAACTGCACAAGCGATTGATATTGAAATCAAAGCATTTGTTGACCGTAATTATCAACGTGCAGAAAAGATATTGAACGAGAACCGTGATATTTTAGAGACAATGAAAGATGCGTTAATGCATTACGAAACTATCGATGCTAGACAAATCGATGACTTAATGGAACGCAGAGAAGTTCGTCCGCCAATGGCTGAGTGGGATAATCACTCTGATTCAAAGAAGCCACCTAAAGCTGATGACAATGCCTCTTCTGATACTAAAGAAGATAAAGCTGAGAAAAAAGAAGTAGCGCCAGATCTAGATAAACCTAGTGACGCCTCTGCTGATTAATAGCCTTTAAATATAGCCTCGATTAACGAGGCTTTATTTTATAAAAGTTAATTTACTTTACTGACAGTAAGTTGTTTTTTATAAAATAAATTTCTATACAGAATAATCACAAAGAGCATAAGTTTTGTTGAAAAATCTACCTTGCGGTACACATTTTCTTAATATTGAAACCCCGCAGGTGATGGGGATTTTAAATGTAACCCCAGACTCATTTTCTGACGGCGGACAATTCTCTCGTATTGACTCTGCGTTAAGACAAGCTGAACAGATGATAGCCGATGGCGCCACCATTATTGATATCGGGGGCGAATCAACGCGTCCAGGCGCTAAAGACGTTTCTGTTAAAGATGAGTTAGCGCGTGTTATTCCCGTATTAAAAGCCATTAATGCGCGTTTTAATATCATTGTCTCTATTGATACCAGTAAAGCCGCGGTAATGTCTGAGGGCATCACTCATGGGGCAGGTATCATCAATGATGTTCGAGCCCTGCAAAATGAAGGTTGCTTACCGGTATTAGCACAAGATCAACGTGTTGGTATTTGTTTAATGCATATGCAAGGTTTACCTCGAACCATGCAGCATAATCCTCACTACGTTAATTTAATAGACGACATTACCACTTTCTTTCACGAAAGAATTTTAGCCTGTGCACAAGCGGGTATTAATACTTCGCGTCTTATTTTAGACCCTGGCTTTGGCTTTGGTAAATCGTTAGAACAAAATTATAGTTTATTGTCGAATATGGCTAAATTTCAATGCCTAGATTTGCCTATATTGGCAGGACTGTCGAGAAAATCGATGATCGGTAATCTTCTTAATCGAGAGGTTAATGAACGCTTAGCGGGTAGCTTAGCAACAGCCATTATAGCCGCTCAGCAAGGGGCAAAAATTATTCGTGTTCACGATGTAAAAGAAACAGTCGATGCTTTAAAAGTTTTACAAGCTACCACCATAAATAAATAACTCATCATTAAATATACTAAAAAAGTAAATATAAAGGACAAATAAAATGTCAGAAAGAAGATATTTTGGAACCGATGGCATAAGAGGCCTAGTAGGACAATACCCAATCACCGCTGAGTTTGTGATGAAATTAGGTTATGCCGCTGGCCGCGTACTAGCTGCCCAAGGCACAAAAAAAGTACTTATCGGTAAAGATACCCGAATTTCAGGCTACATGCTTGAGTCAGCCCTGGAAGCTGGTTTTTCTGCTGCAGGTATCGATATTGGCTTATTGGGACCAATGCCGACGCCAGGAATTGCTTACCTTACTAAAACTTTTCGCGCTGAAGCGGGTATCGTTATTAGTGCATCACATAACCCATTTTATGACAACGGCATTAAGTTTTTCTCACAAAATGGTGAGAAGTTACCCGATGATGTAGAACTGGCTATTGAAGCTCAATTAGATAAAGAAATGGGCTGTGTTGAATCGGCTAAATTAGGTAAAGCAACAAGAATTGAAGACGCTGCTGGGCGCTATATTGAGTTTTGTAAAAGTAATTTCCCTAGCCAATATTCCTTAAAAGATTTTAAAATTGTTGTTGATTGCGCACACGGTGCAACTTACCACATTGCACCTAACGTGTTTCGTGAATTAGGTGCACAAGTGATTGAAATTGGTACATCGCCTAATGGTACCAATATTAACGACCAATGTGGTGCAACATCAATGGACGCTATCAGTAAGGCTGTTGTTGAACATCAGGCTGATTTAGGTATTGCACTCGATGGTGATGGCGATCGCTTGATGATGGTTGATCATACCGGCTATGTGCTTGATGGTGATGAATGTGTCTACGTTATCGCTTCAAACGATTTACAAAGCGGCGTTATTAGTGGTGGTGTTGTTGGTACACTGATGAGTAATATGGGTCTTGAAATTGCGCTTGCAGATATGGGTATACCTTTTGCTCGCAGCAAAGTAGGCGATCGATATGTTACCGAAATGCTCAACAAAAAAGGTTGGCAGTTGGGCGCTGAAAACTCTGGCCATGTGATCAATTTAAAAAATACTTCTACGGGTGATGGTATTATCGCCGCGTTAAATGTATTAACCGCTGTTTGCAGTGGTGATAAAACCTTACATGAACTCCGCCAAGGAATGACTAAATTACCACAAGTGTTAGTTAATGTTAGGTTTACCGGTGACAATGACCCGTTAACGGCGCAGAATGTCGTCGCTGCTGTACATACGGTCAATGAGCAACTCTCAGGGCGTGGTCGCGTGTTATTACGTAAATCAGGTACTGAGCCTTTAATACGCGTTATGGTTGAAGGACCAGAATTAATAGAAGTTACTGAGCTAGCAAATGTAATTGCTGATGCTGTTAAAGCCGCTTGTTAACAAAATAGACGTCAGACGGTTGAATAATAAGCAAATGAACAAGATATTAAGTTAAACACTTGTATCTTGTTCGTAGGTTAGTTAATATCTCGCCGCTTTAATTAGGAAAGATAAATGAAAAGACAAGCAATAGTAGCCGCAAACTGGAAAATGAATGGAAGTTTCTCGCTGATAAAAGAAATGATTTCAGGATTAAATAGTGTCAAGCTAGCTAAAAATGTCGACGTTGTTGTTTGTCCTCCTGCTCCTTTTCTATCAGCATTTACAATAAGTGCTAAAAGTGAAAATTTACAAGCAAACATCCATTTAGGTGCGCAAAATGTAAGCGAGCATCAAAGTGGAGCATATACCGGTGAAATATCCACTGATATGCTCAAGGAAGTTTCTGTAAATTATGTTATTGTAGGGCACTCTGAACGAAGATGCATTTACAAAGAAACAAGTACACAAGTTGCTCATAAAGTTAAAGCAACATTGAATGCTGGTTTAACACCTATATTGTGTATTGGTGAAAGTGAAGATGAACGAACTGCTGAACAAACAGAGACAGTACTCGCTTCACAATTACAGCCAGTAATTGACGAAATAGGTATAGAAAAATTTACAGATGTTGTTATTGCTTACGAGCCTGTTTGGGCTATTGGTACTGGCAAAACAGCATCTCCAGAAATGGCACAAGCAACACACTTATTTATTCGTCAATTTTTAGCTAATGCTGATGATACTATCGCGAATAAAGTGCCATTATTATACGGTGGTAGCGTAAATGCTGCTAACTGTGAAGAATTATTTGCACAAACTGATATTGACGGTGGTCTTATTGGTGGTGCTAGTTTAAAAGTCGACGAATTCAAAATAATTTGCTCGTCAGCCAAAGGATCTTAAAATGTTGTATCAATCGTTAATTATTGCTTATTTAATTGTTTCAATTTGTTTAATTGGTTTAGTTCTAATCCAACAAGGTAAAGGCGCAGATATGGGCGCATCTTTTGGTGCCGGCTCTTCAGCAACAATATTTGGTTCAAGTGGCTCAGGTAACTTTTTAACTAAAGCGACTACATGGTTAGCTATCGCGTTCTTTGTTATCAGCTTAGTGTTAGGTAACTTGACGGCAAATAGAATTAAATCTACCGATGAGTGGAACAACTTAAACACTCCTGTAGAGCAAACTATACCAGGCGATTCATCAATCCCTAGCGAAAGTGTAGAGCCAGGTCAGTCATCAGAGAATAGCGATATTCCTGCAGCGACTAAAAAAGCGAGTGATAACGACATTCCAAAGTAAAGTTTTAAAAATGCAGATGTGGCGGAATTGGTAGACGCGCCACCTTGAGGGGGTGGTGACTTAGGTCGTGAGAGTTCGAGTCTCTCCATCTGCACCAACACTATGAAAAAGGCTTACAGCAATGTAAGCCTTTTTTATTGCGCTAAATAACTGAATTACTAGACGCGTTAATTTGAAGGGGGTGTTGACTTAGGTCGTGAGAGTTCAAGTCTCTCCATCTGAACCAATACTATAGAAAAGGCTTACAGCAATGTAAGCCTTTTTTATTGCGCTAAATAACTGAATTACTAGAAGCGTTAATTTGAAGGAGGTGGTGACTTAGGTCGTGAGAGTTCGAGTCTCTCCATCTGCACCAATACTATGAAAAAGGCTTACAGCAATGTAAGCCTTTTTTATTGCATTAAATAACTGAATCACTAGACGCGTTAATTTGAAGGGGTGTTGACTTAGGTCGTGAGAGTTCGAGTCTCTCCATCTGCACCAATACTATAGAAAAGGCTTACAGCAATGTAAGCCTTTTTTATTGCGCTAAATAACTGAATTACTATACGCGTTAATTTGAAAGGGGTGTTGACTTAGGTCGTGAGAGTTCGAGTCTCTCCATCTGCACCAATACTATAGAAAAGGCTTACAGCAATGTAAGCCTTTTTTATTGCGCTAAATAACTGAATTACTAAACGCGTTAATTTGAAGGGGTGGTGACTTAGGTCGTGAATAATATCTATGTCTGCTCATTGACAATATTAACTTTTCCTTAAAGTTCTTTCTGCACTTTTACCTGAGTTAAGCGCATAATTCTGTCAATATTTAGTAAACTTGTTACAATGCTATTTTTAAATTTAAGTAGACTATGAATAAAAGTAATGATCCACTCCACGGCGTGAAACTTGAACAAATCCTAACCGATCTAGAGAAGAAAATTGGCTGGGATAAGATGGGTGAGTTACTTAATATTCGTTGTTTCACCAATAAACCGCGCCTCAAATCAAGTTTGAAATTTCTGCGTACAACCCCTTGGGCACGCAGTAGAGTTGAAATTTTATACTTGAAAACATTTTGTAGTAAGCATAAAGAAACGGGGAAATTAATAAGGGGGATACTCGCCCAAAATACAGCAGTAGCAAAAACGACTTCCAACAAGCCCGCTCCCTTCGTTTGGCCAACATAGAAAAACAAATAGACTTATGCGACTTTAATATATTAACAGCAAAAGATATTAACAGGACACCCAGCCTAGTAATTTTAATAAGATATTAACAGGGGGATATTAATATGACACCCAGGAATATTAATAGGACACCCAGCCTAGTAATTTTAATAGAATTGATCATCCCTACTGATGCACTACACTGAAATAACCAAGCGACATAATCACAGGTGATTTATGGCTACGCCAAGGAAACAACAAATCAGTTTAGTAGATACCCCTTATTATCATTGTGTTGTGCGTTGTGTTCGAGTTGCTTTTTTATGTGGCGAAGATGCCTTGTCAGGTCAAAGCTTTGATCACCGCAGAGAGTGGGTAGAAGAGAAGTTACACTTTCTTATCGAAGTCTTTGCGATTGACGTGCGTGCCTATGCTGTAATGAGTAATCATTATCTAAAGTAGAAGATTTAGTGGAATAAATCTAAAAACCGATTGCCACTCGGTTTTTAATGTGACAATATCACAATACTTAAATAGGGTAGTGAAAAGTCTATGCAACTCGGTGAACTAGAAAAACAAGTATTGGAATACCTTTGGAAGGCACAGCCTGCTGACGCTAAGCAGGTACATAGCTATTTCGAGAAAAATCGAGGCGGCTCTCTTAATACCATTCAAAGCACGTTAGATCGCTTATTTAAAAAAGATCTATTAAGTCGGGTAAAGAACGGCCACGCATATCTATACTTCCCTAAAGTTGCTCGTCAAGAATTGATAGGCCAACTCATTAAAAGTGTTACTCATGATTTTGTTGTTAAAGATGAAAATAGCGTTGTTGCGGCTTTTTCTTCAATTTCATCTGATCTAGATGAGGATCAGTTGGATAAACTTGAAGCTATGATTGAGCAACAGCGCAAAAAATTAAAAACAAAGGCCGAAAAATGATTTATGGTCATTGGGCGTTAGCATTTAATTTACTCACGATTGCCGTATTAGCTTTTATCGTTGCCAATGGCTTTATTTCGCTTGCATATTGGTCGGTAAAAAATAAAATTCAAAGTTACACTGTGCCTACCCGTAAATCGTTACTCTGGTTATGTGTGCTTTCACCTTGGATTATTGCATTATTTGTAACGCTGTTATTTAGCCCTCTTTTTCAATCAGGGGCAATGTTTGTATGGTTAACTGAATTAGCTCACTGGCATCATCCTAATATTTATTATTTTTTAAGCTGGCATAGTATTAGTTTAATTCTCTTCATCGGCTTCAGTCTCACTATTGCTGTTCGAAGTCTAGTTGTAGCCTACAAAAATCACTATCAGATAATTTTGTTGCGCACTTTAGCGACAAAGAAGAGTGAGAACGTCTTTATAATCAATTCATCGATCCCGACAGCATTCACAGGTGGGTTAATTAAACCATCGTGCTTTATATCTACAGGCTTGATGGAGCAACTAGATTCAGATGACATTGAAATCATCATTCAACATGAACTTGCTCATTTACACTATGCTGACCCGCTACAAAAGTGGGTATTTTCATTATTGTCTTCTTATTTTTCACCTAATGTTAAGAAAATATTGAAATCGATGATGGCAATTACCATGGAGCAAGCGGCTGATTCTTTCTTCGTAAAAACTCAACAACAGGCGCACAATGTTGCTAGTACGTTAGTGAGATTTACTAAGTTAGCGGCTAAATATTCCATACATGAACAGTTCAAAAGCGAATTACTCGTTCACTTTTGTCGTCAATCCATTGAGCAAAGAGTATTAGAATTGCTCAATGATACTCAACTCAAACCTTTTCCAATGAAAGTGGTTTTACTCACAATAATACTATTAGCCGTCATATCAATGACATCAGTAGATAGCCTCCATCACGCTATTGAAACGCTATTCGATCATTAAAATAATAATTTAAGGCTTACTCCAAGGCTCACTCTAAGGTATTAAAAATGAAACTATTTACTCAATCATTCACAAATAAAAAACCGACCGCCAATCGGTTTTTGTCAAGGCATTATGTAAAATTTAGCGCTGTGGTACTGATGATCACTTCAACACTTTCAGCTTATACATACTCAGGTTATGCATACTCAGAAGACAGCCCCCTGAAATCGGTTGACTTATCTACGGCAATATCTCAAACAATGCATATGCACCCAGAGCTAAAAGTATTTGCTAATCAAGCTGATATTTATAAGGGGTATGCTCAACAAGCTGGTATTCAGGTTAGACCAGAAATTGGACTTACCATTGAGGATGCAATGGGTACGGGTGATCATAGTGGCTTTAAAAGTGCGCAATCCACACTATCTATCTCATGGATTTTAGATAACTCTCTAGTAAAAAACAGAGTGGCAAATGCTAAGATTCAGGGATCAACCGTTGCATTCGCGCGAGAAATTAAAGCGCTAGATTTAGCCGCACAAACAGCAAAATATTTTATCCAAGTATTGGTCAATGAAGAGCGATTAAAACTGTCAAAAATGAGCTTGAAGCAAGCGGTTAAATCATTTGAAGCAGTGACTAAACGTGTAAATACAGGAAAGTCTTCTTTAGTTGATAAACTAAAATCACAAGCTGAAGTCGCTAAACGAGAATTAGTTGTTGAAGACTTAACTCATGAAGTAGATGCCAGTAAATATCAGTTATTGGCTCAGTGGCAAGGACAGGGGCAAAGCGAGCAACATAAAGAAACTAACATCATTGGGTCATTATTATCGTTACCCCACTTACCTTTAACCAATAGCACCGATGTTGATTCACTATTTACTCATCTAAAACAATTGCCTTCGGTCAGTCTTTTCGCTACAAAACAGCGAATTGCACAGTCTGAGATTGAACTTGCTCGTATTGAAACTAAACCACTATGGAAATTTACAACAGGATTAAGACGTTACGAAACAACCGATGATTTTGGTTTAGTCGCTGGAATTTCAATTCCTTTTGGTGATAGCAATCAAAATCAAGGGAAAATAAATGCGTTACACGCGTCTAAAACTGAATTAGAAACAGCGTCACAAGCACTCGTTCATCAATTGAATACCCAGTTGTTTGTGCTTATTGAACAAATGAAACACAGCCAACATGTCATTCATGCTATGACTGAAAACCTTATACCTGTGCTTGAACAAGCTTTTGTTGAAGCTGAAAAAGCTTACAAAATTGGCCGATATAGCTATACCGAGTGGACGAATACTCAAAAAGAATTATTAGATGCGCAGTCAGACTTGATTGCTGCTTATCAAAATGCACATTTAAACAATATTGAAATAGAGCGATTAACGGGTACGTCTCTAATTGCCATTAATAAAAACGCTAATGCACCTTTTAACGCTCAATCTATTGAAAAAAATAACGAGAAATAATCATGAAATCAACATTTAAAATATTAACTCTAATCAGCACACTGTGCTTTGTTAGCTTAAGTACAAGTTTCTCTAGCCTTGCCGTTTCAGAGCAAAAGGTAGAAGAAGCGGAGCCAGAGAAAGGGCCGAATCGTGGACGACTGTTGAAAAAAGATAATTTTGCCATTGAACTATCCATTTTTGAAACGGGAGTGCCCCCTGAGTTTCGTGTGTGGGCAACTGAGAATGGAAAAACTATCGACCCTGCGAAAGTAGAGCTAAATGTAAAATTGACCCGATTAGGTGATGGTGTCGATAACATTAATTTTTTTCAAGAAGGCCAGTATCTTCGTGGTGATATGTTTATCTACGAACCTCACTCATTTATTGTCTCTCTAACGGCTAAATATCAGGGAAAAACTTACAGTTGGCAATATGATAATTTTGAAGGTCGAACAAGTATTGATGAAAAAATTGCAGAGGCAATGGAAATTAGTACTGAAGTTGTCGGGCCATCAACATTCCATGAAAGCATTGAGGTGTTTGGAAACTTAACGTTACCAGCCGATGCTAGCAGTAATGTTTACGCTCGATTCGATGGACTGGTTAAAAAAGTTCACGTCAAGCTAGGTGATGCAATTAAGAAAGGTCAATTGTTACTCACTCTGGAAAGTAATGAAAGTTTGCAATCTTATCAGGTGACATCAACTCAAAAAGGCATTGTGAGTGCGGTTAACGTTACTTCTGGTGAGCAATCTAAAGGCCGAATATTACTTACGGTGACTAATGATGAAACCTTAGTTGCGGAGCTAGCTGTTTTTCCTTTGGATTTAGCCAAAATTAA
This sequence comes from Colwellia sp. BRX8-9, assembly GCF_014077245.1. Lineage (NCBI taxonomy): Bacteria > Pseudomonadati > Pseudomonadota > Gammaproteobacteria > Alteromonadales > Colwelliaceae > Colwellia > Colwellia sp. BRX8-9. The sequence goes on along the minus strand of NZ_JACGVN010000016.1, from coordinate 6,684 downwards.
TATTGGCGCAAAAACAACGCTTAACATTAATGGTGTTGAAGAACAGTACACAAGTAAAATTGATAGCCGAGTATTAAAAGTTAGGAATGATCAGGCGAAGCTATTTCGTGTCTTAGTAAACAATAGTGATTCCTTATTATCTGAAGGCTCTTTTGTAAGTGCAAGAATTGAAATTGGCTCATTTGACGTAGCGATGGCGGTAAAGCGTAACGCATTGCAGAGCTTTCGTGATTTTACCGTGGTTTATGCCAAGGTTGGTAATGAATATGAAGTAAGAATGCTTGAATTAGGCCGCATAGTGGGGGATGAAATTGAAGTGTTAGGCGGTATATCCCTAGGCACTGAATATGTCACTGAGAATAGTTATATTCTCAAAGCCGATGTTGAAAAATCTGGCGCATCACATGACCACTAAAGGTTTCCCTTTTAATTACAACGATCAGTAAAAAAGTTTACGCCTAAAAGACTTACTTTTAAAGGAAAAATAATGCTCGAATATTTACTCAGATTTTCTATTCGTAGAAACTCAATTATTATGTTGGCGGTACTCGCCTTCGCAGGACTTGGTCTTTGGAATTTTACCAAGTTGCCGATCGATGCCGTCCCTGACATTACCAACATTCAGGTAATGATCAACACCGAAGCCCCTGGATATACACCGCTTGAAGTGGAACAACGGGTTACTTACCCATTAGAAACCGCATTGGCAGGCATACCAAATTTAGTGAGTACACGCTCTGTTTCACGTTATGGCTTATCGCAGGTAACCGCCATTTTTAGTGATAATACTGATATTTACTTTGCCAGGCAATTAGTGAATGAACGCTTAGTCTCAGCAAAATCAGATTTACCTTTTGGTTTAGAGCCTGAACTTGGACCTATAGCAACTGGGTTAGGTGAAATATTCATGTTTACCGTGGATTCTGAGCCTAATGCACGTAATGATGAAGGGAAGTTAATAACAGCTACAGATTTAAGAACGGTTCATGATTGGATTATTCGCCCTCAGTTAATGCAAGTGGATGGTGTGGTTGAAGTTAACCCTATTGGTGGTTTTAAACGTGAAATACTTGTTGCCTTTGAGCCTAAAAAGCTACTGGAATTTGGCCTTAATCAGCAAGATATTATTCAAGCGATCGAAAATAATAATGATAATAAGGGCGCTGGGTTTATAGAAAAAAATGGCGCTCAATGGTTATTACGTATTCCCGGACAGGTAGAAAGTTTAGAGGCTATCGCTAATATTCCTGTTAGGACAACTGAAGGCAGTGTAATTCGAATTTCTGATGTCGCTAAAGTACAAGAAGGAAAAGAATTAAGAACAGGTGCAGCAACCCAAAATGGTAGAGAAGTTGTGATGAGTACCGTTTTCATGCTCATTGGTGAGAACAGTCGAAATGTTGCTAAAGCGGTTGGTATAAAGTTAGACGAAGTTAAAGCGAGTTTACCCTCAGGTATTACCGTTACCGCTGTGTATGACCGTACTACCTTAGTTGAAAAGACACTCGATACAGTAAAAATGAACCTCTTTGAAGGGGCGTTATTAGTTATTGTCGTGTTGTTTTTATTGTTAGGCAATATGAGAGCGGCATTACTTACTGCCGCGGTTATCCCATTTGCGATGTTAATGACCGTAACGGGCATGGTACAAGTAGGCGTAAGTGCCAATCTAATGAGTTTAGGGGCGTTAGATTTTGGACTACTTGTTGATGGTGCGATTATCATCGTTGAGAATTGTCTAAGAAAGCTCAGCTCAGCTTCTGCGAATGGTCGTACCATGGCAGTTAATGAACGATTAGCACTGGTCTATGAAGCAACTAAAGAAGTCATCCGTCCGGCATTATTTGGCGTATTTATTATAACTGCTGTTTATTTACCTATTTTTGCGCTTACGGGTGTCGAAGGTAAAATGTTTCACCCTATGGCAATAACCGTTGTTATAGCATTATGTTGTGCAATGTTTTTATCCGTAACTTTTGTTCCGGCAGCTATTGCTATTTTGTTCAAAGGCCCTGTAAAAGAAAAAGAAAATATCATTATAAAATCATCTTTAGCGCTTTATCGTCCCTCTTTAACATTTGCGCTTAAACTTCGCTGGTTTGTTGTGGTTTTCGCAGTTGGACTTGTTGGCTTAGCAGGATTTTCTGCCAATAAACTTGGTAGCGAATTTGTGCCAAACCTTGATGAAGGTGATATCGCCATGCATGCCTTGCGTATTCCCGGTACATCATTGTCGCAAGCTGTCGCGTTACAAAAAGTCTTAGAAGAAAAAATCAATCAAATGCCAGAAGTTGAACGTGTCTTTGCAAAAATAGGCACAGCCGATGTTGCAACAGATGCTGTACCACCCAGTGTTGCCGATAATTTTATTATTTTAAAACCACGCAGTGAATGGCCAAATCCTAATAAACCTAAAGCACAATTTGTTGAGGAATTAGCAGCCGTAGTAGAGCCTATACCGGGTAATCGATATGAGTTCTTACAACCAATACAAATGCGGTTTAATGAGTTGTTATCAGGAGTTCGTGCAGAGCTGGCTATCAAAGTGTTTGGAGATGATTTTGAGACTTTAGCAGCGTTAGGAAAGAGCATAAACGCAGCTATTATTAATGTTGAGGGGATTGCTGATATTCAAGTAGAGAGAACGACTGGTTTACCACTAATGACGATTAATCCAAAACTTGCCCAGCTAGCAAAATATGGAATAAGCGTGAAGCAACTACAAGATCAACTTTCCACAGCGTTAGGCGGTACGATTGCGGGTAAGTTCTATCAAGGTGATCAACGTGCAGACATAGTAGTACGTCTTCCAGAAGCGCTAAGAACTGATGTTGATGCCTTGGCTTACCTACCAATACAGATGTTCGATAACAGTTATGTTCCATTACAGGAGCTAGCTGAATTGGTATTGGTTGAAGGTGCAAACCAAGTCAATAGAGAAAATGGCAAACGTAGAGTGTTTGTTACCGCTAACGTTCGAGGGAGAGATTTAGGGTCATTTGTTAAGGATATTCAAGCTTCAATTAATGAGTCTGTTGAAATACCTGCGGGTTACTGGATTGAATATGGCGGCACCTACCAAAAATTACAATCAGCATCAGAGCGCCTATCTATCGTGGTTCCTATTACGTTGGTGATGATTATTGGTCTTCTTTTCTTGGCTTTAGGCTCATTTAAAGATTCCATGATTATTTTCACTGGTGTTCCATTAGCCTTAACAGGTGGTATTTTTGCTTTACTGTTGAGAGATATTCCTTTTTCAATATCAGCCGCTGTTGGTTTTATTGCTTTATCAGGCATCGCTATTTTAAATGGCCTAGTTATGGTCTCGTTTATACGAGAACTTAGACGCGAAGGAGCTGCTTTAGATACGGCTATTATCGAAGGTGCATTGACAAGACTTCGGCCTGTGCTAACAACCGCGCTTGTTGCCTCATTAGGTTTTGTGCCTATGGCACTTAATACGGGCATTGGCTCAGAGGTTCAACGCCCACTAGCGACTGTGGTGATCGGAGGGGTGATTTCCTCAACTATATTGACGCTATTCGTTCTTCCAGCTTTATATCGTTTACTACATCGCGAAGAAATCTCCACTGAAACAACTCATTCAAAGGAAACCGTTAATGTTTAATATTATACAGCGATATAGCTTGTCGAGTTTTATCGCTTTACTAGCTATATGGTTACCGATTGAAGCCTTTGCTCATGGTGTCGATGAAAGCACACGAGCATTTTTACTACAAAACACTGGTGTACAAATTATCCCATTTTTGTATATCGGTGCTAAGCATATGGTGACGGGGTACGATCATTTATTGTTCTTAGTAGGTGTGCTGTTCTTTTTATATAGAAGTCGAGATGTTTTATTGTATGTCAGTATGTTTACGCTAGGGCACAGCTTAACCTTATTGTTTGGCGTGATCAGTGACATACAAGTTAATGCTTATTTGATCGATGCCATTATTGGGCTATCGGTTGTTTATAAGGGCTTTGATAATTTAGGTGGCTTTAATCGACTCTTTGGTAAATCACCCAATGCCAAGCTTGCTGTACTGATTTTTGGTCTTTTTCACGGCTTTGGCTTAGCAACCAAGTTACAAGAGTTTCAACTTCCTGATGACGGCTTAATTACTAATTTAATTGCCTTTAATGTTGGGGTTGAATTAGGACAGTTTACCGCCTTGGCCTTTATTCTTTTAGTGATTAATTTTTGGCGTAAACATAGCAGCTTCACTCGCTTTGCGACAAACACGAATTGTTTGTTGATGAGTGCAGGGTTTATGTTGGTAGGTTTTCAACTAACTGGTTATTTCATTAACTAATTTATTAAACTTTTACTATTAAACTTTACCCTAATTTAAGAGATAAAACGATGCAAAAAACAACGCCACAAACTATAACTTTAACGAATTCAGCATTGCTCAAATACACACTGTTTAGCTTAGTCTTTGCAGCAATTACACTTTTAACCATTATATTGCCTGCTGAGTATAATATTGATCCCACAGGGATTGGGCATGAACTTGGACTAACCGTTTTTCACAACGTAAAGGCCGAAGCGTCTACTCCACTCTCTTCACGAGAAGCCGCCGAAAAATCAAAAGTTGCTACAGAAACCATTGAAGTAATTGTTCCTGCTGGTCGCGGTGTTGAATACAAATTTATCATGGCGCAATACCAAAAGCTTGAATATGAATGGATAACAGATAGGTCAGCATTGTATTTTGATTTACATGGCGAACCAGAAGGCGACACAACGGGCTATTTTGAAAGTTATGCAATAGCAACACTGGGTGAAATGAAAGGGAGTTTTACGGCACCATTTGCTGGTTCTCATGGTTGGTATTGGAAAAACACCTCTGACTCCCCAGTCACTGTTCAACTTATTGTAAAAGGTGAATACACCGAGCATGGCCTCAAATAATCACCTCAAATAATAAAAAAACAAACATACTTTGAATTTAATTAAAATAATTGGAGTACCAAAATGAAAACTTTAATAGCAGCCTTATTCATTACATTGATATGTAGCACAAGTTCAGCATTCGCGCATACTGAACACGGAAAAATAAGCCCTAAAGTAGCAACACAAATTGCAGCTAAAGCTACCCAAAAACTGACTTTTAAAGATTTAGGTTTCAAGGTTGGAAAATTAGACTCGAGCTGGAAGAGTTTGACCTCAGAAAGTTTCAAACTACATGCGGCAGAAGCTAACCGTTATATTGTTAGTGCTAACAATAAATCAGAAAATAAAACAATTTATTTCCTGATGACAATGTCAGGCGAAGTATTAAAAGTAAATTCTGAAGCGAAGTTTTAATTTAAAAATTAGGGGAATAACATTCTCCTTTTATCTTGGTACTTTTACATGGAATCGCTCGTATTTCTTTTTATATGAATGAAATATAGCGATTATTCGTTAGTTATAACGGAATTTTGCTCTAAAGATGTTGATGGTTATGCTTTGAGACCTTATATAAAATATATCAGTAATACTCCATTATAGTTATGTTTTCAGGTAACGAGACTGATGAGTACTCAGGCCACAATTGAGGTAGCTAAGAGCCGAGAGGATAGTTAAGTAAAAATAAATCTGAGATTGTCTCGACGCAACCAAGGCTTGTTCAATTAGTTTTTTATAGTTATTAATTCTATTGTTCGAGTGGACAAAAACCTCAAAAAGCTTTGCTGATTCTAAAGGGAATGTGGATTTCATTATATTTATTTTTGCTGACAAGGGAGGGATATATTCCGTAGCGTTTGCCTGAAGCATTAAAACCCTACTGGCATCATATTGAACATTTGGAATATGAGAATAATGCCTGTATTCTAAGTTATTCCTTGGCTAATGGTCAAAATAACGGTGGTGCAGAAGAGCTGGTGTTTAACATTAAGATACAAAATGCTCCTAACAAAAGTGTATTTCCTGATGTAGGTTAAAGTTATTTATGTAACTTAGCCGTAGGTCAGAAAATAGAGACGCTAGGTCCCTTTTAATATTTTCATGCAAAACCATCAAGTAATAAAACGATGATATTAATCGGCGCTGGATCTGGTATGGCACCAATTAAGTCTTTAATTGAAGAACAATTAATTACCCCCTGAAAATGGTAGTTTAATTAAAAGGGACATTTACTTTTTTGTGGCACTAGAACTGTGTTATCTGGGGCTACTAAAGATTGGCTGAGCACTAAAGGTTATGTTCAAGAATAACTAATATCAAATATTAACAAAATTTTCCAAATCGAAGGTGTTGAATTTAATTTGTATGGGCCATCAGACATGATGAGCACAACCATTGATTTATTGATAACCCAAAGCATTGATGCAAAAAATATTGCATTTGATGAATTTATACAATAACCCATTAATATTTTATTAACGTAGGAGTAAACCATGAAAACTTTAACAAAATTAGCTTTGGTATTGATACCAACCATTACTTTATCAATGACGGCTACAGCACATGATCCAAAATTACATGCAAAAAAAGCTGAAAAAGCTGATTGTAGCAAAATGGATCACAGCAAGATTGATATGAAGGATCCTGTCGCTATCGCCATGATGAAAAAATGTATGAAGCAGGCAGAGAAGTCCAAAGGTAAATTGAAAGATAAAGAAATTAAAATGGAAAAAAAAGAAATAAAAATGAAAGATAAAGAGATGAAGATGAAGATGAAAATG
>NZ_JACGVN010000036.1:0-35956 GCF_014077245.1 Colwellia sp. BRX8-9 | reverse complement strand
AGTGAAAGCAAAATCTTATTCAGTAAAAGACAATGGTGACTTTCATAATAAAAAAGGTGACAAGCTTGATTCAAAATGGAAGCCGTACATTTTTGATGTTGCTTTTCAAAAACATGTTTTAAAAATTGCCTTTCCAAAATCGACTGTCAGTAGCTACTTAATGCTAGTAGATAAAATGGCAACTTGTGCAACTGATGGTCTTAATCAAAAATTTGTTTTAGCTAAAGATGAGCAAAATCGGAAAGGGGTGTCAGTATCGTCAAGTCTTACCAAAGAAGACTTATCAAATAAATTATTAGTTAAAGTTAATGTTGATAAAGCAGTGCAACTTGCATACGACACAGAATTAACCACAGGAATGCCAGCCCATTCATTCAAAGAGAACATTACGGCACTTGCTAAGTTTTACCAAGAAGACCAGAAAATAGCACCTGTTATCAAAAAGAAGTGTAAAACGTGTGAGTTTCAATGCTCAAAGGCTGATGAGATGGATGGTAAGTTAAGTGGTTTTAAAGCTTGTTGGAAAGAACAGTTACATTGGTCTGACACCGATTTTAACGACAAAACGGTACTTGATATTTGGAACTATAGAGGGGCAGATAAGTGTATAGAACAGGGTGTTATTAAACTTGTTGATGTTGAGCCAGAACATATCGGTGAAGTAGAAAATAAAAACACTATGCTAACACCTAAAGAGCGCCAATGGCTGCAAGTAGAAAAAGAGAAAAATAAAGATACCAGTATCTATTTTGACAGCGACAGTATGCGTAACGTGATGGCTAGTTGGACTTATCCGTTACACTTTATTGATTTTGAAACCAGTGCCGTAGCAATACCTTTTTACAAAGGTATGAGTCCATACGAGGGCATAGCATTTCAATTTTCGCATCATATAGCTCATGCTGATGGACGAGTTGAACATGCAGGTGAATTTTTAAATACCGCAAAAGGGGAGTTTCCTAACTTTGAATTTGTTCGTGCATTAAAGGCGCAACTTGAAAATGATCAGGGCACTATATTCATGTACTCACCCCATGAGAACTCATACTTGAACATGATTTATAGACAATTGAATAATTCAAATGAGTTAGACAAAGACGAGCTTTGTGAATTTATCAAAACCATTACGCGATCAACCAATAGCAGTAAAGAAAATTGGCGTGGTGAACGTTGCATGGTGGATATGCTTGAACTTGTTAAGAAATACTATTATGACCCCGCAACGAATGGCTCAAATTCGATTAAGTATGTATTACCCGCCATTTTAAATAGCTCAAAGTATTTGCAAGAGAAATACAGCAAGCCCATATACGGCAGTCATGACGGTGCTGATGGTGGTAATGTAGATGGCATTAATGCTATTAACAGCTTGAACTTTAAAGAAAAAGTTTGGATTGAATTTGATGAGCAAGGTAAAGTAAAAGACCCATATAAACATTTGCCGAAAATGTTTGCTGATATTTCAGACCATGATGTTGAACTGCTATCAGAGGGTAAAGAATTAAATAATGGCGGCTTAGCGCTAACCGCTTATGCAAGGTTACAGTTTACTCACATGAGTGACTATGAACGTGAAGAACTACAAAAGGCGCTGTTGTGCTACTGCGAGACTGATACTATGGCAATGGTATTTTTATATGAAGCTTGGCGAGAAATGAATAACTGATAAAAACAAGACACTTAATGCCCCGTATAAAAGTTATGATTTCATTCATCAATAGTAAAGCAAGGAATATTATGAAGCAGTGTATAGACGTTCTTATTGAATACTTTAAAGTTGAATTGCCTCTACTCGAGAGTAGTTACAACTGGAAAATACCGAAAATTGAAGGCTTCCATCTTATTGATGAGAAAGGCTACTCCCCTAATGTACAACTTAAAAAATATTTAAGTACTAAATGGGCAAAAGCGAATATTGAAGAACAGTACAATCTTTCAAAAGTTGTAGTCTCTGATTGGGGAGGGGTGAAAGGGAATAAAGCTTCAACTTTAGCTGCATATGTACATGAACTTAGGAAAGGAACCCCTAAGTTGCCATTAAAAGGAATTGCAAGTTACTCTAAAATCTTTTCAATTGCAGATATGGAAAAGTACGCTATTTATGATGCAAGAGTTGCAGTCTGTTTGAACGCAATTCAATGGAACGAAGGCTTACAAAGAGGAATTGCATTTAACTATATTGCAGGTAGAAATAATATTACAGGCCACCAAACAAACAAAATAGGTTTTGCACACAGAAATGAGTTCTTAACTGTTAATTTAGTCAATAATGGTTGGGAAAGCGTAATGAAAAATGAGACATATCAGGTCTATTTAGATGTTTTAAATGAATGTTTAAAAAAATTACCCGATCATAAATTATATGATTTAGAAATGGTCTTATTTGCAAATGCAGAGAAAGAATGTGTCAAAGCAATTAATTCATTGCCAAATAATGATGAATTTGACTACAAACCAAATAAAGTAGGTTCAGAGTATATGCACGATGCTTCACATAAAATAACTAAAAAATCTAAAGCTGAAAAAGTTTTTGATGAAAACCCTAACAAAACAAGACCAGAAATTTTAGCTTTATTTAAAAGTGAAGCTGGTCTTACTGATGCGGGTGCATCTACTTATTATCAAATGATAAGAAGCAATAGGGCAACTGAAATGGAATGTAATTAATCAGTTACTTTGTAGGTAGTTACAAACTAACTACAATAAATACATGAGTTGCTCACTTGTTCCTATTCTGCGATCTGTAATTTGAAGATCATTAATTTTTAAATACAAAAAAGGATAAATTTGTATGTTTTTTAAAAAAAGTAAATTTGTTATTTCTTTAGCCATGACGGCTACCCTTGCTGGTTGTGGCGGTGGTGGTTCTGATGCTGCACCTGCACCTGATAAACCTGACCCTATAGTAGTTAATACGATTTCTCTTACGGGTAAAGTTATTGATGGGTACGTGTCAGGTGCTACGGTTTGGTTGGATTTAGATGGTGATAGTAAGTTTGATAAGCAAACTGAGCCGTCAGTAGTTTCAACTGAATCAGGTAATTACAGTTTTGAATTCACTGAAGAACAAGCTTCTTGTGTACCTTACTCTACCATGTATGTCGATGTGCCTGTTGGTGCTATAGATGAAGATTTAGGCGAGGTTACTGAGGCATATCAGATGTCTTTTCCTCCATCTATAGAGCCTTTATCAGATGATGATATTCGTAATATATCGCCATTAACGTCTGTTATTTGGGGGCAATTACGACGTCAATTAAAAGGGAGTGGCAAGGGAAACTTAACTTGTGATGAACTTAAAGCTGATACTGATTTACGTCTTGAGCTTAAGCAAGAAATTGAAGATGTAATACTAAATCTGATTGCTCATTACAATTTATCGGCTGATCAAATTTATTCAGATTTTATTGCGAATAATGACAGTGCCGCTTATGGCAAAGCTCAGTCTATTGTTACGGGCTTAAAAGCTGCTTATAAACATAAAAAAGCCTTGGAAAAAGAATATCCAACTGCTGCCGAAATTCGAGTTGTTATCTATCAAGACAAAGATAAAGATGAAGAGTACAACTTTACTGATGCTTGGTATCGCGATGAAATTATTTATATGGGCACTGAAGACTTTATTGAGTTTGTGAAGCTTAAAGATACAGGGTCATTAAAAAAAGTTGATGTTGTTTTAGCTAAATTTCATGAAGTGGGAATTAGCTGGGGCGACCAGTCACTCAAAGGTTGGCTAAGTATTCGAGAAGATGTATATATCAATGCAGACCAAACATATCGCTGTGGCAATATTGAGCGTGTTAGCTTTGAAAAAGAGGGAATTCACTATGAGCTTGGGAATTCAATACCCACAGTCACTTTCCCAACACTTGAAGAGTGTATAAATACCAGTTTAGAAAACCCTTATGAGCGTAACTTTAACTTACGTTACTCTGAAACTGATTATGAGTATGGTGCAGAGTTCTATTTCAGAGACATGAATGCTGACTTTCAAACTTTATCTAATTGGGTAAATGTTAAAGAGAAGGTTGCAGATCTTGAGCCAGCAGATTTCTTTACTGCTTTTGATGCAATGCCTTATCGATTTGATGATGAAGTTGCAGTTGATGTTAGTTACTGGCGTAAAAGCAAGGCAACAGGTAATGTAGTGATACATAAAAATGATGAAGGAAAGTGGCGTAAAGAAACGAAGCAAGAGGACGGCACAACTGTTTATGAATGTAGTGTTGACGGCGTTAACTGGGGAGACTGTCCTTAATCGCTTTTTTATTTAGGTGGCTTTAATTAAATACCAGCTTCATGCTGGTATTGTTATTTTTGGCTATGATATACCTCAATGCTCAATGGCTTTCTAAATATTACGCCACTACATAGGGTATTTAAAAAGGTAAAGTTGTTTAGCAATATAGATATAAATTTAATAATAAGCCTATTCGCTTAACATTAGGATATTACCCTAGCATGTCATTGAGTGAGGTACGAAGTAAAGTACACCACTTAAAGGTTTGTTACTCGGCTACACCAGTCTCGCCTCGTAGTTTTAATTAAGTTATATAACTTTAACTCTGTCGGTTACTAATCAAGAAGCATACTTTATCGTTCTTGCTAGGTAACCGATATATCTAGCTAAGACCTATTGTTGGTAATCCATTTTTTCAATAGATATTGGTATTGATTTATATGTTGGGGTACCGCATTCGTCAGCGATACTTTCTAACGGCACTAAGGGATTTGTTTCTGGATAATAGGCAGCCACACAGCCTGGTGGGATAAGGTATTCAACAATTTTGAAATTAGAGAGCGAACGTTCTATGCCATCGTTTGATACCGTTGTTATTTTGACATAATCTCCATTTTTTAATGCCTGTTTATCTATATCTTTTGCACTCATAAAGATGATGTTACGTTCACCATATACACCACGGTAACGATCATCCATTCCATAAATAGTGGTGTTGTATTGATCGTGTGAACGCAGTGTTTGCAACGTTAGTACCGGCTTTTTAGTCATTAACTGTGCACGCTCATGTACTAATTGGTCTGGTAATCTAGCATCACTAAAAATGGCTTTTTTTATTGGAGTACGCCAATGACGTTGCGCTGCTGAATTTTCTAGGTGGAAACCTCTACCTGCTTTTATTCGGGTGTTATAGTCATCAAAACCGGGTATAACAGCACTTATTTCTTCACGAATTAACCCGTAATTACCGGCCAGCGTATTCCAATCGACTATTTTATCGCCTACTGATGCCATGGCTATTGCAGCAACAATAGCTGTTTCTGAACGAAGAGTGTTAGCTGCTGGTTCATTTTGACCCGTTGAACTGTGTACCATGCTCATTGAGTCTTCCACCGTAATACACTGTTCGCCGCTAGATTGACGATCTATTTCTGTACGGCCCAAGCACGGGAGAATTAGCGCACGTTTACCTGTTATTACATGGCTTCGATTTAATTTAGTACTGATTTGTACGGTTAAGTCACACTTTCTTAAGGCCTTGTGAGTACGCGTTGTATCAGGTGTTGCCGCAGAAAAATTGCCACCCAAGGCAATAAATACCTTAGCTTTACCCTCAAGCATGGCATGAATAGACTCAACGGTATTAAAACCATTATCACGAGGAACATTAAAAGAGTAACGATTCTCTAGTGCATCAAGAAAGTCCATTGACGGATTTTCATTGATCCCCATAGTACGATTACCTTGCACATTTGAATGACCGCGTACCGGACATGCCCCAGCCCCTGCTTTGCCAATATTACCCCTGAGCATTAGTACGTTCAATAACTCTTGTACTGTAGCGACAGAGTGGCGGTGTTGGGTAATCCCCATCGCCCAAGTGAAAATAACCTTATTACTGCTGGTATATATTGTTGCTATTTGTTCAATATTTTCTCGAGTCAAACTACATTGTTTGAGAATTTTGTCCCATTCGCTTGCCGCGACACTTTGTTGATATGCTTCAAAACCATGACAATGTTTATTGATAAAGTCGATATCGAGTACTGATTTATCATGCTCAAATCTTTCAAATAAACATTTAGCGACGCCACGTAATAACGCCATGTCTCCGCCTAAGCGAGGGGTGAAATAATATTGACTGATGGTAGTGCCCGTTAAGAAGATCATTTCTTTTGGGCTTTGTGGGTCTGAAAACTTTTGCAATCCACGTTCTTTTAAATTGTTAACAGAGACAATTTTAGCTCCGCGTTTACTTGCCTCACGCAAGGTTCCCAACATACGAGGATGATTAGTGCCTGGGTTTTGGCCGAAGACAAAAATGGCGTCAGCTTTAGAAAAGTCGTCCATAGTCACCGTACCTTTACCTGTACCTAGACTATTTGTCATGCCTATGCCGGAGGCTTCATGACACATATTAGAGCAGTCAGGAAAGTTATTTGTGCCTAATACTCGACCAAATAACTGATATAAGTAGGCCACTTCATTACTCGCTCGACCAGAAGTATACAATAATGCTTCATTGGGGGAGGAAAGTTGCTGCAGGCTAGTGCCAATGATTTTAAAAGCTTCTTGCCAATCAATTGGCTGGTAGTGATCACTTATTCCATCGTAATACATTGGTTGGGTTAAACGGCCACTTTTCTCCAGTGAATGATCATCCCATTGTTGTAATTCTGTTATTGAATACTGTTTGAAAAAATTGCTATCAACACGTTTACTGGTGGCTTCCCATGCAATGGCTTTAACGCCATTTTCACAGAAGTCTACTTTCCCGGCAGTGGTAGAATCACCCCATGCACAACCAGGACAATCAAAACCACCTGGTTGATTTGCTTTGAGTAATGCTTTAACGCTTTTCGCGGCATTTTCACTTTGAATTAAGTGTTTAGCTGAGCTTCTTAGTGCTCCCCAACCACCAGCAGGTGAAGAATAGGCAGGATTGTTTTTTGATGACTTAGACATATAAATCCTTTATTAGGCGTAACGTTTTAGTTGCCCATGTTGGAAGCAAAATAAGGCTATTTGAGATTTGCGAGCTGAATTAACAGCTAAGTCAGTCGGCTGTGCTAGCGTGACTAACGTTGTCAGAGATAAGCGAGCAGCCTTGGCAATTAAATCATGACTGCAGCGGCTTGTTATCAAAGCAAAACCATCATGAGTCAGTAATTTTTTATGCGACAAACAACCTAGCAATTTATCTAACGCTGAATGACGACCCACATCCTCTCGAAAGGCGATCATTTTAGCAGATAAATCAAAAAATGCAGCGCAATGATTTCCTCGGATACTCCCCGATTTTTTTAAAATACTAGGTAAGGCATCTCTTGCTTGAATAATAATTTTCTCAGAGGGTAATTGAAACGATTTTACCTCTTTTTGATGAGGCTGATTTAATGACATAGCAGCTTCAATAGAGTCTAGACCACAAAGGCCACAGCCACTTGGCCCAGCCATCGTTCTGCGTCGTTGCTTCAATCGATGCTGAACTCGTGCTAAAACCAGAATATCAACTTGCCATCCAGAGATATGTGAATGAACAATGATATCTAAAACTTCGTTAACCGAATGAATTAAGCCTTCGCTTAAACTAAAACCAAGTGCAAAGTCTTTTAAATGCTCAGGAGATGCCATCATTACCGCTTGGCTAATGCCATTAATACTAATTGCAATAGCTGCCTCAGTAAGCTGCGCTTGATGCAACTCTTTCTGAGGAAGTTCAGCAATTTTTTTAGTGCAGTTAAGATGCTCTATAATAACATTCTCCAAAGTGTTTTTATCTTAAAATAGTGGCGCTTTGCCATACTATCGACAAAGCCATTCTATTATACAATAGGACCGTAAGGTTTTTAATTACCTCCAGCATATTTTCTCGAACACTCAGTGTTTTAAACCATTACACTTAAATCTATAGTATTAATTTCTCTACAGACATCATCATCAATTTCAATACCATATTCAACAGTAAATTCTTTGTATTTTAATGTACCCAATCGTACTTAAATGTATGGGAGAGTTACTTTAGTGATCTAATTAAGTAGTTGATATAAAAATTTATAATTTTTTTTGACGTCCATCTTTGGGGGCATTAGGGGGGTAGAATTTGAGTCTCTCTATCTGCACCAAATACAGGTTCAATAAGAACCAATGAAAACTGAAAGCTCCAAGTTATATAGGGTTTTCAGTTTTTTATATCCAAAATGATTTGATAATATACTTTACACTGTCATTTTATTTTTAATGTGCTTAGTGCCAAACACGACTATTGGATACCTTCCAATTCTGGATTAACAATGACTACTGTGCTTTGACTTTCTTGAACAGTTTTTTTAATACCATCAAAGGCATATTGCTCGCTTATTTCTATTGCTTCAGCCACATCTAGTAGCTCTTGAACAAGAGCATCACGGATCACAACTAATCCAATGATTGAACCAATAAATATAATTGTTGCCAAAAATACCATTTCAGCGGTAACTGCAAAACCTGCCTGCTTTCTAATATTAATCATAGTAATTCACCCCTGAATTGATATTCTTTGTTAGCTATGGATTGTGAATATTACAAAGCATTATTTATGCCAGATAATATATCAAGAATTATTAAGGTGAAGTGTTAATAATTCTTGATAGCTTTGACAGGTGTCACTTATATACTTTTTTCTTTTATTATCGAGTAAATATTTGTCAAATATGTATTTTATTAAAGTATTGTGTGACTGGTTATTAGCTTTTTTCATAAAGTATAGCTAATAGTTAGAGTCTGTGTGTTTGATGTTAATCGATATTTGTACAGTCGACAAAGATACTGGAGGAGCTAATAACTGTGAATTAAATCTCAATACTTATATTTTGCTTAAACGAGCGTCTTATTTTCTCTAGAACAAAAAATTGATGAATTTTTTGAAGTTGTTATTACACTATTCGGAAAACTTAGTATGGGTAATTTAATATATTACTTTTAGCAATTTGGTTTTTATTCTGATTTGCAATTTGCAACTCAAATTGACTTTTATGATTATATCTAAAATCAATAATTTTTAACTATTGATTTTAAACGTTAAATAATAGGCTTTATAATGGAACGTTAATTGCTTTGATTAAGGATAATATCGTTTTTTCATTAAAGGTGAACATCATTTTGGAAAATTCAAGAATTGATATATTAGAATTGGTTCAATGTGTAGGAGCTATGTTGATAGCTCAAATGGGGCGACCCGTTTGTTGTCGATTGCTAAACCAAACCAGTTTTAGTCGAGCTATGGTTGACCTTGATGCAAATAAACTGACAAAACAGCTTGCAGAAGACATTCAACAGGCTATAGATAGTGTCGAATATGGTGTCACTATAAAATTCAGTGTTGTTGATGATCACATGCATTTTGATTTTTACTGTGATGACCAAAGTGAAAAATATTTTAGCACTATAATTTCTGGTAAACCTAAACTAGAAGAAAGCCTGCCAGAGCTGATTGGTGAGCCAATTAAAGTCCGTATTCAATCAGACGACAGATCATTACAACATTGTTTTCGTTCGTTTGAACAAGGCCTTAATATTGAATGTATAGCGCAATCATCAAATGAAACAGCTGATTCACCTTGCCATATCGAAATTAAAGATTGTCGAGCTACGTCTGACGTTTATGCTAACTTGACTAAAACAAATAGTCATTCAACGATTGTATTGCGTACTATGCAACAATTGCAGGAGCGTGAGCGTACGGACGAGATTTCACTATATTGGCCATTTTTTGATAGTGATTTACATAACCTTTTGGGTGACATTAAGCATTTACGTAAACTTAGAGTTTTTGTTGCAGACGATAGTCAACCCAGTAAAATGACGACAATAATCATGCTAGAACATCTAGGTTGTATTCTTACTGGTGCAGATGATGGTATTGAAGCGTTGGAGTTGACCAGCAAACAGCCATTTGACCTTATATTTTTAGATGAACGGATGCCCGGTTTACTTGGTAGTGATGTTGCAAGCCAGTTACGTGATGGTAATGGCGTAAATGCTAATACGCCGAAAATTTCGCTGACAGGGATCACCGACAGAGATTCTGTTGCTGAGTTATATAGAAAAGGTATTACTCATCATATTGAAAAGCCTATTACAAAGTTAGTGTTAGAAAATTTTTTACAACAATATCGTAAAATTCAACTTGCACAAGTAAATGAAACTATTGGAGTTTAAAAGATGAATAATTTATCCCATACCGCACTAGTTTTGATAGGTTATCAAAATGATTATTTTTCACCACAAGGTATTTTATATAGTGTGATTGAAGAATCATCAAGAGTGACGGGAGTACTTGAAAATACGCTTACGTTACTTAGTGAGTATGGGCGTGATTTTGGGATGGTGATCAACACGCCCATTCATTTTACCGCTGACTACAATGAGCTAGCAAATCCTATAGGTATTCTTAAAGTCATCAAAGATGTTGGAGCCTTCAAAGAAAATACGTTTGGAGCAGAAGTTATTCCTCAACTGTCTAAATTTGATGATTTTGTTACTATAATTCCAGGTAAGCGAGGATTGAATGCATTTTCTAATACAGATTTAGCGAAGTTACTTCATGATAAAGGTATTACCGATATCGTGTTTGCAGGCACAGTTACTTCCATCTGTATCGATTCCACTGCGCGTTCCGCAATAGATTTGGGCTTTAACGTAACAGTTCTGGATGATTGTACCTCTAGTCGAACACCTTTTGAACAGAACTTTTATTGCACCGAAGTTTTTCCTTTATATGCCAATGTTTGTCACTGGTCACAATTAGCTTCAACTAAATAGCATAGGATGTCAGCGTGGATAACAGCAAAGAGCTCCAAGTACAAATCCAATATGCCCTAATTGAGAAGCTATCAAAAAGCCAGCAAGCTCACGCTAAATTACTGTCGTTGTTAGATGAATGTATATTTGAATGCGATAATAACTTTACGCTGACCTATTTAAACTCAGCCTGGAATAGGCAATTAGGGTATACCGATAACGAATTATTGGGTTGTGCTTTACCAACTTACTTGCATGAAAAAAGTAAAGAATCTTTCTGTAATAACATGGCTGAAACAGCATGTGAAAAAAGTGATCCTAAGCGAGTTGAGGTTTTACTTAGAGATAAATCTGGTGAATACCGATGGTTTGAAATGCGTATGGTTAGAAACGCTGAAGAGGGGTTTATAGGATCTTTGTTCGATATTCAAGCTCATAAAGATATGGAAACCCGCTTACGCTTTAAAGAAGAAGCACGAAAATTATCTTTGGTTGCAAGTCACACCAACAACTTGGTGATTATAACAAATGAATGTGGTGAAGTTGAATGGGTTAATCGCAGCTTTGAAAAACTATCTGGGTACTCTTTTGAGGAAATTAAAGGCCAGCGACCAGGAAAGTTACTACAAGGGCCAATGACTGATCAGAACGTTGTTACAGTTATGTCTGAAGCCATTAAAAATAAGGAGAATTTTAACGTCGAAATTATCAATTATAATCGCGATGGTGAGCCTTATTGGATCGCAATGGATGCATCACCAGTAAAAAGTAAAAATGGTCAAGTTAGCCACTATATTGCGGTCCAATCTGATATTACCCAACGAGTAAAAGCTGAACAGTTGGCATCTGCTGCTGAATACAGTTATCGATTAGTAGTCGATAATATTAGTGAAGTTGTTCTGCGCCTTCAACCAGACGGACGCATTGCTTTTATGAATCATGCATGGAGTGATTTAATCAAGTTGCCTGAAAGTCAATGTATGGGTAAAGAGATCACTGAATTTGTTAGTGGTGTTAACCAACCAATTGTTATTAAGGCTTTGAACCAATTTGCCAATGGCGTGCACAACACATGCAGATTAGAATTACAGATGAGATGTGCTGGCGGTTCCCATACTTGGGCAGAAATGAGTATGACGCCAATTGTTGATCAAAATGGTGCCTTAATTGCTATTGCCGCTACGCTTGTTGATGTTGATGAGCGTGTAGCAGCAGCATATGCATTAAAAGAGGCCAAGCAGCATGCTGAAACCCTTGCTGTTGCAAAAAGTCGTTTTCTGGCTAATATAAGCCATGAAATTCGCACCCCACTAAATGCCATGATTGGCTCAAGTGAAATATTACAAGATACTGGGCTTAATCAAGAACAACAACGCTTTGCTGATATGATCCAATCGAGTGGAAGTGCATTATTAAGTATTCTTGACGACGTGTTAACCTATTCACGTTTTGAAGCTAATGCAGTCACACTTGAGCATCGAAAATTCGACTTAGGTATTTGTATAGATGAAGCTATTGATATTTTGTCTGACAGCGCGGTTAAGAAAAAGCTGAAACTGATTTTGTGTATTGATGCTAATGTACCAATGAACGTCATAGGTGATAATGTTAGACTTCGCCAAATTTTAATTAATCTTCTGGCCAATGCTATTAAGTTTACGAGTATTGGAGAAATTAACATTCATGTAGCATACAAACCCACAGAAAATAACCAAGGTGTTCTTTCAATCAAGGTTATTGATACGGGTATTGGCATTGCTGAAGAAAAAATGTCTCAGTTATTTGAACCTTTTATGCAATCTGACGTGTCTACCACTCGTCAGTTTGGCGGTAGTGGTTTAGGTTTGGCCATCTGTCATCAAATTTGTGAAGCTGCAGGAGGAACAATTAGAGTCAATTCTAAATTAGATAAAGGTAGTACTTTTTGTATTGAAATTCCAATTGAGATTGATATTTCTGTTCCACAAAATCAATTACCTTTACTACCAGATAACCGCAACAATATTGTTTGGTTAATTGGGAATGATAATAATCTAAACGATGCAATTAAGCAGATATTCAAACGTTACAAAGTAACATATAAAGTGTTTAGGTCCACCTCAGAATTACCTGATCCTTCTATTGGGTTAGCTGACTTTTTGGTAGTGACTGAGCCGGCTCAAAGCGATAGTTGTAGGAAGTATTTAAAGCCTTACTTCAGCGATGGCTCCACACCTTGTTTGATAATATTGGATCTGCTGGGCAGTGGTAAATTCACTCATTGGCACAGTAAAAATGAATTACTGGTTAATGGCCCGATCAAAGTTTCTCACATTAGTAGGATTTTGGAGCAGTTGCATGAGATGTTAGGGAAGGCTAGTATCAAGTTATATGACGCACTCAGCGTTAATAAGAGTGATATTAATTTTGATAATGCGACTATTTTAGTTGTGGAAGATAACCAACAAAATCAAATTATTATAGAACAATTTTTAATATCTTGCGGATGTCAGGTGCTAATCGCTAACCAAGGCGTTGAAGCGTTACGCATGTTGAAAAATTCTGAAATTGATTTAGTGCTCATGGATATCCAAATGCCGGTAATGGACGGTCTAACCACGACTACTCATATACGCTCAAGCGATGAGCACTTTAAGCATGTACCTATTATTGCGGTGACTGCTGACGCAGTCTATGGTGACAAAGAGCGTTATATGAAAGCTGGTATGAATGATTTCTTGCCTAAACCTGTTATTCGCAAAGAATTACATCGCTTGTTAATTAAATACTTACCTGAACATAAAAAGCAAAAAAATAATGAAACTAAAGTTCAACGATTGTTAAAAATGCGCACACTTGTTGCAAAATGCCTCTTATAATCTACATATTTGCAAAACGCAATTCAATATAAGAATGTTCAATTTCATTTTCCATGTAGATAAATTCCTTTCTGATAATAAATTTTAAATATAATTTATAACCTACTGTTTTATAATAATTAAATCTAAATCCTTGAACTAATCTCCAACTTGGTCTAAATGTTGCGATATAGCTAGTAACCGCCGTATCAACAAACACCATAAGTATGTAGCTGCGGACGAATGTAACAGGAGAGCATTATGAAATTTTTTAAATTAGTTTTGATTAATTATATTTGGTTATTAGCTTTATTCTCAACGGTATGTGCAGCTGATGGCCTGAAATTTGTAGAGACCGCAGACAGTAAAAAGTCCAAAGAAACTAGGGAACTAGTGCAGTGGACACACAGTCGATTAGTCTTCAATAAACCGCTTGAGCGAATTGCTGTTGGGCAAGAAGAAACTTTACAAGTAGAAGTACTGAGTAAAAATGAAGCTTTAGCATTGGCCAAAAAAGTGGGCCGAACTAGTGTTATGGTTTGGTATACTGATAATACATCAGAAACTTTTCTATTTACTGTTACTTCAGATTTAAGTGTATTACATCACGCCATTAAAGATATTCATCCTAACATCTCGTTGACACTAGCTCCTGATCGTAATGCGCTAGTGTTACGTGGAAAAGTACCTACTATTAAATACCGAATAGCAGCTGAAGCGGCGGCCCGTAACTATTTCGAAGCAGGTCAAGGAGACAATGATAATGTTTTGCTGCAGTCATCGGCAATTGCATCATTGGTTAATAATTTGCGTATGCAGGACAAAGATGTTCAGCATACGCTAAAAAGAAAGACTAAATCAGCCGCTATTATAAACTTAATCAAGGTTGAAATATTACCTGAAGATATTGTTACTCGGGTGAAAAATAATATTAACTTAGTGGGGGGCGAGTCTGTCACTGTAACACGTGTTCAGCATGGAGATGTTCCTAATGCTAATCAAGACACTTTATTACTAAAAGGTTATGTAGATAACCAAGTTGAATTAGTTAGAGTACTTACTGTTGCATCTAGACTCGTGACCGGAGAAGAAAGTAAAAAATCTAAAGAAGCCATTATTACGATTCTAGCGAACGAGTCAGGTGGGCTGTTTACGAGTAATAGCAAGAAAAGCTCAGCTGGCCCGGCAGGACTTGGTATTAGTGGTTCGTCTGGATCCAGCGGAAGTTCAGATAATAACCTTGCTTCAAATATTGGCCGCGCGAAATTATTGTCCATTGCTGGAGGTAAATTATTATCGGTGATTGAAGTACGAGATTTACCGCTAATTCGCGTCTCGGTTCAAATGTACGAAGTTAACCATCGTCGCTTGAAACAGTGGCGTCCAGATTTTTCAGTACTTAGTAAGGGCTATGATAAAACGAGTGGTAATTTTGGCTTAGCAGGAGCTAGCCCTAATGAATCATCATCGACAAAAGTTAATAATGCCTTGCAGGTGTTAGGTGGCGGGCTAGTAAATAATTTGCAAGTAGCAGGTAAAGATTTTGCCTTTGATTTATTGTTTTCAATGTTAGAAGAGGAAGGAATATCTAAAACCTTATCTCGTCCTACTTTAACTGTATTAGCTGGTGAATCAGCTGTATTTTCAGCAGGTGGTGAAGTGCCTGTACCAACTGCATTTGCACCAAGTGGCATTGTAAGTGGTGATAAAGTTGGGGCGAATACTTCTGGTGTTTTTAGTGGGACAACATTTAAATCATTCGGCGTTCAGTTACAGGTTCGCGCTATGGTCGACGAACATGACCGTATTACTTTGGACTTAAACCCGACAATTTCTACACCTGATACGCTTCTAACTCAGGAAATTTCGAGTAGTACAGGTAGCGGATTAAATACCTCAGCGTTTAATGTTAGAAGTATTAGCACATCAACACGTTTGCGTGATGGACAACCTATGGTTATTGGAGGGCTGGTCAGTCGTGACATTAACAATAATCGAGACTTTATACCTGGTGCGAGTCGCGTGCCGGTACTTGGAAAATTAGCAGAGTCAACTTCCGATTCAGATACAGAACGTGAGCTATTTATCATTGTTACACCTACCATCGTTCGTGAGATGAAGCATGAAGTCAACTTATGGCAGTTCCCTTCAACTGAGTTTCTACTACAAAAATCGGTTTTTAATGTCAACCAGGCATTCAATGCCTCAGAAAAGGAGACAGTAAAATGAATATTAAAAAATTATTTTCAATTTGTATGATATTCAGTGGTTTATTTATCACTGGCTGTGCGAACAAGAGTACAAGTAACCAAGTTTATGCGCCCAATGAGCAGTTAGATGAGCTTTTAACTAGGTATGTAAAAATAAAAGTACCTAAGCCTAAGTGTCAAACTCGAACGCAACAATTAATAAAGTGTCGAATGACATCATTTAACCGCGAAGAAATGTGTTTGAATAACCTCGCAAGCAACTCTAATTGTAAAAAAGCGAAAGATCATAATTTAATCGATGTTAAAGCGTTAATGATTAATCTTAACTGTCATGATAATAGCAAACCGATAGTTGATTGTTTTCGATTTGCATCTGAATTGAACGCCTTGTATCTGAAATATCCAAATCATAAGCGAATTATGATGACTAGTGCATTAGTGGAATTTGAAATTGGTAACACTAATACAAGCCAGCAGTTATTAGATTTGATTTTGTCTAAGCGTGGTGCATTTCCTGAAGCGGCTATTTTGCGCAGTAGAATAGCAATGGAAGAAGGGAACTTGACTTTAGCCAGAACAATAGTCAAACGACAGTTGAGTGTAACACCCTATAATCCGCACCTTTATGAACTTCAAGCGGCATACTATTATCTCGAAGGAAAATATACTAAAGCATTACAAGCTATAACATCAGCCGAACGCTTTATGGAAAGTGATTGGCGTATTAATTACCACAGAGGCATAATTTATGAAGCGCAGCAGCAGTGGTATAAAGCTTGTAAGGAGTATACCGGTGTACTAAGAGAACAGCCAGATAACCAGATGATGAGTGCAAAAATACTGTTACTAAGAGAACATATTGGTTGTTTTGTTAATCCAGCTTAGCATTTGAAATTGGTGGTAACCCCCTAATACTACCACTTATTAAATAAGCCCAAACCGTTTATTAAGCGCTTGGGTTTTTTATTTTTTAGCGCACAGTCATCACAATAATTGTCGATAAATTTCAAGTTATTCATACTAATTTCATAAAATTTTTCTCATGTGAACTGGTTAAGATAGACCAGCCAACCAATGCTGCACGCGTGAATGTGAGTACTTAAGTTCTGTCTGGAACTAAAGGCTCAATCACCGTAAATCGTGAGAGATCATTCTAGCTCATAATCTTGATTTATTTTTTCTTCATACATCAAGATCAAAACTTCATGGTATTTATTCATTAAATTTGCTTTGCAAATTGCGAATCAATTTGTCACTTCAGCTTTAGATAGTGATCCTCTTGGTATTGTAAACTTAAATAGTCTGAATGTGGTCTTTGCTCAACATGTTGTTTAATAAGGAGTTATCAAGGTGTTGTTATTTGGTTTTTACATTTACTTACAAGCTGGCACAGCAATCGCAATAGTCTATGTAAGCTCAAATTAATTGGGCTTATAAACGACTAATTTTATAACCTTAGAGGTAAACACTATGAAAGCGATTAAAAACAATACACCGAGTAAAAAGAAGCAAGGCGGATTTGTAATGACTTCAGAGTTGTTGTTGTTATCTACTACGATAGTCATTGGTCTTGTGGTTGGTTTAAGTACGATGCGTGATGCTGTAACGGCTGAAATGGAAGATGTTGCAGAAGCTATTGGTTCACTCGACCAGAGCTACGCTTTTGATGGTATGAAAAATGGTGAGGGTACTGCTGAAATCAGTGGTTCAGGTTTCATCGATGCAGTAGATGCTAACGCTGGTGACGGTCAGAAGTTCGAATTTATAAATACTGACTTTTCTGAATCAGCTAATGATATAAGTGGCACTGCAAGCACCGCCGCGGCTTCTGCTAACAATGTTGGTAGCTTGAATTAATCCGTGGCTCAAAGGGCAGGATAAGTATTTCGCTCCTGTCCTAGTTTTTCTAATCTGATTAATGAGGTGACATATGAAAGCTAAATTAACCGGTAGTGCTACAGGTGCCATGATCCTTTTTGCGGCATCGGGTATGCTAGCTTCAGTGCTAGGACTGCGTCAATTTGACAAGCTGACAACTGAGCCGGCGTGGATAGTAAGTAGCAATCTACAGTTAGGTCAAGTGATCACTTCAGGACTGCTTAAACAAGTACGTATTGATCTGGATAACCTTGTAGGGACGATTCAAAACCCCCGTCGATTGATGGGCCAAACATTAAAAGTTAATAAGAGTGCGGGTAGTACAATTTCCCCGAGTGACTTAAAGGTCAAAGAAAAAAAATCTTTATCTCATGCTATTCCACCAGGTCGGGTGTTATACACCCTAGAGCATATTCAAAAAGGTATGCCTTACGAACAGTTAAGTGATGGTGATCGTTTTGATGTGGTTGTAAGAGCTCGAAATGGTGTACGTACGGTTGCACGAGATGTGCAGCTCATTGGTATCAACCATCCTGCAGCCCGAAAGGCTGATAATAGTGGTCTGAAAAATATGTTGATGCCTAAAGGTAAACAAGCAGGTAATCAACCCGGTTTGTCGTTGGTTGTTGCCGTAAGACCATCGGATGTGTATCCCTTAACCAGTATTAGAGCAAGCGACGCTGTAGCGATGATTTTCCACAGTGCACATGATATGGCAAAAGGCACTCAATATAGTATTGATCCTAAACAACGTTTTCGTAATGTTGAAATGGTAGCAGGTGTGCACCGCACAAGAGTGCAGGTTATTAATTAACAAAACTTGTAGTAACAATAATATTTCTACTCTCTCCTGAGTAATTTTCCGGTTTAGTCTTACATTGATTGAATCGGATTTTTTTTTAATACTAGTACACCTTTTTATATTTAATCGTTATACCCATTTCATAAATTATTGCTCACAGGGAAGTGAGTACTTAGGTTTTGTTTGGAACCAAAAACCTGTGCTCACAGGGAAGTGAGTACTTAGGTTTTGTTTGGAACCAAAAACCTGTGCTCACAGGGAAGTGAGTACTTAGGTTTTGTTTGGAACCAAAAACCTGTGCTCACAGGGAAGTGAGTACTTAGATTTTGTTTCGATCTAAAAAGGCTATTTGCACATCCCTAACAGGTACTTATTGACCCATCGAAACTTCTTATCTGGATCTACAGCATTACCATAAGTGAAATTTATAAATCATTTTTGATAGAGGTAACTCGTTATAATTTGATTTGTATTTTGCAAATCAAATTACTTATTGCGGTAATCTTCGTAAATATGCATGACTAAATGTTTTTGTTACTTCCTACTTACTACACTGTTTTTTATTGGTTTTTTATGTTTCTTGTGTGATTTTATTGTTTTTTTTTATATTTGGCACAGCAATGGCAATAACCTTAATAGGCTCATTAAATTAATAACAAATGATGAGCCGATATCTTTTTAACACTACCAGAGGTAAACACTATGAAAGCTAATATCAATAAAAAGAACATGAAGAAAAAGCAAGGCGGTTTTGTGATGACGTCAGAATTATTGTTGTTGTCTACGACTATCGTTATTGGTTTAACCGTAGGGTTAACAACAATGCGTGATTCTGTAACTGCTGAAATGGAAGATGTCGCTGAAGCGATTGGTTCACTTGATCAAAGTTATGCCTATGACGGTATGAAAAACGGTGAAGGTACTGCTGAAATCAGTGGTTCAGGATTTATCGATGCCATAGACACTAACGCTGGTGATGGAGTGAAATTTGAATTTATCGCGAGTGATTTTTCTGAAACAGCCAGTTCTATTAGTAGTAGCGCTAGTAGTGGTGCTAATTCTGCTGCCAATGTTGGTAGTTTGATAAACTAAAATACTTAAATAGTAGGGTCAGTCACCTGACTGGCTCTTTTATCTTTAAATTAATGAATGAGGTGATGTATGAAATACAAATTAAATACACCTTTTGCCTGGAGCGTATTCGCATTCGTTACTTTAATATCCATAGCATATTTTTTACTACCATTAAATCATTTGTTCACAGTTTCAGCTTGGGTAACTAAAGTAAATATCTCAGCAGGTCAATTGATTACGTCAGATTTGCTAGTTAAAACTAGAGTTTCTACTAATAATATCTATGGTTCAGTTCAGAACCCTGATGCACTCGTTGGTAAAATGTTAGTGGTGAATAAAGAGGCAAGCAGTACAATTTATTGGCATGAGTTGGCTGTATCCTGTAACAGATTTTGTGTAACTTCCAGTTTTAAATAAAGTCCTTTAAACGGTCTTCGAATTCAATCATAAATCGATTCAAGGCCGTTTTCCCGTTTCTTATTGACATTGTCCATTTCTTGGATGCCGCATCTATTGCAAGATTAACTACTTTTTTCGCTGAGTCATCAGAGGGAAATCGTTTGCGAATGTCTTGAGGGTATTTATCATCCCAGCGTACGCAGAAGTTATCGAGTTCAAGTAATACCTCTTCTTCTGTCACTGATTGATATATTCGCTTTACATCACCCGTTATTGCTTTGTAATTCCCCCAGGGTGGATACTTCATCGAATTTCTTACCATATGAACAATACAGAGCTGAACTTGTGCCGGAGGAAATACGGTATTAATCGCTTCAGCAAAGCCTTTAAGACCATCAACAGATACCTAATAACTCTTTTTACCTTTAATGTTAACACCTAAGGCCAGGTAAACCTCTTTATTGATAACCTGTTTATCTTGTCTGATTTTAACCACTAAACAGTCAAGATAAACAATAGGGCAGACTGAATCTAGAGGTTGATCTTGCCACTCAGTGACTTGTTCTATTACGGCATTAGTGACAAGAGATATAACGTGGGTGAAATATCTGCGCCATACATTTCTTTGAACATTTTAACGATTTCTCTCGTCGTCATACCTTTGGCATAAAGATACAAGATTTTATCGTTCATCGACGTAAATCGCGTTTGATTCTTTTTAACCAATAAAGGCTCGAAACTACCTTCTTTATCACGTGGTGTTTCAAGTTCTACTTGGCCGTCTTCAGTGCGAATGGGCTTCGAATAGTAGCCGTTGCGGCTATTTTTGTGTTGATTTTCTCATGAAGTGCATAACCAAGATGCTCTTCAATCTCTGCGTTTAAAAAGGCTTCAACGGTTATCTTGGCTGCTTGCTTAGCAAATACCCTAGTTCTTTCTTATTCATAGTCTGCCAATCCTAACCCCTTTTGGGGTACTAATGATAGGCAGTTACACAGATTTTGCTACAGGGGCGTTGGTTGGTTCAAACACTAGTATTTATTAACTTTTTATTGCCATAAAATATTGCTAACAAAATGATAATTATTGCTTAACTGTTAATTTATTTTTTGATAACTACTAATTTTTAGCTATACAATGCGCCACATATAGACCCTTTAACTCCGTTTTCTAAGTTACTTCCACAATAAAAAGTTAGTTTTCTTCTCGTTTCTATTACGAAACAAGCGATACATCTCCATTTTAAACAAAGCTGTCGGTTTAGAATCAATAATCATAAATTTTAAAATTATATGAGTCTGACTCTTTAAGCGTATGGGCATTCATTTTTAATAGGCTATATTTTTCGCAAAAAAAAGATTTTCTTTTTTGAATAGCTCAAATGAGGGTACGTAAATAAATAATACAATCTGATTTGCAAATTGCAAATCAGATTGTGAACTAAGCTTTTTAGCTAATAACCAATACAGTGATGATTTAATTTTAATTAAAATTTATTTTATTGTTTTATAAGGATTTATTTGGTTTTATTTTGGTTTGTTTAAAAGCTGGCACAGCAATCGCAATAGTCTATGTAAGCTCAAATAATTTGGGTTTATTAATTACTAACTTACACAACATTAAAGGTAAACATTATGAAAACTCTTATAAACAACAAACTAGGTAAGAAAAAACAAGGCGGATTTGTGATGACTTCAGAGTTGTTATTGTTATCGACTACGATAGTCATTGGCCTAGTCGTAGGTCTAAGTACGATGCGTGACGCTGTAACGGCTGAAATGGAAGATGTTGCTGAAGCAATTGGCTCACTAGACCAGAGCTACGCTTTTGATGGTATGAAAAATGGTGAAGGAACGTCAGAGATAAGTGGCTCTGGTTTTATTGATGCGGTTGATACAAATGCAGGTGATGGTCAGAAGTTTGAATTTATTAATACTGACTTTTCTGAATCTGCCGCCTCTATTAGTGGTACAGCGAGTACAGCTGCTGCTTCTGCTAGCAATACCGGCAGTTTGAACTAATCAGGCGTTTCACGGGCAGGTTCAGCCATTGCACCTGTCCAAAATATTCCTAACTTGATAAATGAGGTGACATATGAAAAGTAAATTAACCGGTAGTGCCACGGGTGCCATGATCCTCTTTGCAGCATCAAGTATGTTAGCTTCAGTGCTAGGACTTCGCCAGTTTGAAAATATGACAACGGAGCCGGCATGGATAGTCAGTAGTAATCTACAACCGGGTCAAGTACTGACTTCATCACTCCTTAAACAAGTGCGTATTGATGAAGACAATCTTGCAGGCACTATACAAAACCCCCGTCATTTGATGGGTAAAACATTAAAGGTTAGCAAGCGAGCAGGGAGTTCGATTTACCCAAGCGACTTGAAAACTAAAGAAAAGAAATCTTTATCTGAAGCTATTCCAGCTGGTCGTGTTTTGTTTACCCTAGAGCACATCCAAAAAGGTATGCCTTACGAGCAGTTGAGTGACGGTGACCGCTTTGATGTGGTTGTCAGAGGCAGGAATGGTGTAAGAACCGTTGCCCGTGATGTGCAGTTAATTGGTATTAACCACCCAGCTGCTAAAAAGACTGCAGACAGTGGTTTAAAAAATATGCTAATGCCAAAAAATAAGCAGGCAGGAATTACCTCTGGGGTGTCTCTAGTTGTGGCGATAAGACCGTCTGATGTATACCCATTAGCGAGTATCAAAGCCAGCGATTCGATAGCGATGATCTTTCACAGTGCACACGATAGGGCAAAAGGTACTCAATATAGTATTGACCCCAAACAACGTTATCGCAATATTGAAATGGTAGCAGGTATTCGTCGTTCAAGTGTGCAAGTGAACAATTAAAATGCCTTAACAAGGTATTAAGTAAAGGTAACACATCATGAATAACTCAAATAAAATTTTAGGATTTACTGCGCTAGACAAAGAGAATATAGAATCAGAGCGCTTTCGTGAGTTACGTCGTTTTTTACATAATCGCCTAATTGACGGTATGGAAGAGCAGAACATACATCTGTTAAAAGATACTTCGCAGGTTGAACGTCGCCTTGAACGATTGATTGAAGAAATACGTCCAAGATTAAATCCAGGTTTAAGCGTATATGAGAGACAAGCATTAACCCTGCAAATTATGCAAGAGTTAACGGGCTTGGGTCCAATTTCTGATTTAATGAAAGAACCTGGTGTTACCGATATTTTAATAAACGGTCCAGATGAAATTTGGGTTGATAGAAACGGACGATTAACAAAAACTAAGTTACGTTTTGATAACGAAAGTCATTTACGTCGCTTTTTGGACAGAGTGTTAAGTACTCAAGGTAGGCAGCTAGATGCACGTCAACCTATGGTAGATTCTCGCTTGCCTGATGGTAGTCGATTACATGCAGTGATCCCACCGCTTTGTGAGTCGGGACCAATCGTTTCAATTAGACGTTTTCATACCGAGGATTTGACTACTCAGCAACTAATTAATAGGGGGTTTCTAAGTAAAGCCATGATGGACTTCTTAGAACTTGCCGTATCAACAGGTATCAATATAGTAATAGCGGGTAGCGCAGGAGCAGGAAAAACCACTTTATTGAACGCTATATCAGGTTTTATCCCTACAACAGAGCGTATCGTAACCGTTGAAGAAACGGCTGAGCTTCAGCTAAAGCATCCCCACGTTATCTCACTCGAGTCTAGACATGTTAATAGCGAAGGCAGTGGTGCAATTAATCTTAGTGATTTAGTTAGAAATGCACTTCGCATGAGGGCTGACCGTATAGTGGTTGGTGAAGTCAGGGGGGTTGAAGTTTTGGATATGTTGCAAGCGATGAATGTTGGTCATGACGGTAGCTTAACTACCTTACATGCTAATAGCCCACATGATGTAATCAGCCGCATGGAAACACTTGCGTTAATGGGTGGAGGCTTTTCAAAAGAAGCTATTCAGCAGATGATTCGTTCTTCTCTACAATTAATTATTCAAGTTATGCGCTTCCAAGATGGCAGCCGCAGAGTCGTAAGCATTTGCGAGTTAGTTCATGGTGAAGATAAAGATGAAATTCGAGAGTTGTTTAGTTTTAAGCACGCAGCAAACAGTGAACCAGACCATATACATGGTAAGCATGTTGCAACAGGTAATAGTACTGAACTAGCGGCTAAGGTAGCAGTAAAAGGCTATAAAAGTGAACAATTCAATCGATTATTAAAGGTGGACTAGTGATGATAAATATAGAGTTTATCGGTTTATCCCTAAGTTTATTGGTAATGCTAATTATTGTATTGCATTGGTTTCGTGAATCTAAAAGGGGCAACGCCAATTTTTCATATGCTGTTAAGAGCAAACCTGATTCGTCATTGTATAATCATTTGCAAACGCTTAATTTGAATCTACCTCCAGCACTTGTTATTGCGGGTATAGCAATCGTTGCCTTCGCTATTTTTATGTTACTGCTTGAGATATTCCCCAAGCATATTCCTTTGGCGGCTATCGCAGGAATGGCGGTAACGGTGTTTTGCTTTAATAGCATCAGTGATATGGCGAAAATGAAAATAAAACGAGTAGAGAAAGGCTTAGCTGAAGCTATGGATATGATGAAAGCGGCTTTAACGAGTGGCCAGTCGCCTCACCAGGCTATTGCTTTAGCTGCACAGTCAGGTCAAGGAACTGTTAAACATCAACTAACAGAAATGTTAGGACGCTTGGATATGGGCTGTTCGCCAGAACAGGCTATTAATCATCTAACAACCAAATACAACTGTATTGCAACTCGACTATTTGCACAAGTTATTATTGCACGCTATCAATCAGGAAGTGATCTCACTTTTATGCTTGATTCTGTTAACCGCATTGTTCGAGATCGACAGCGTCACCAGTTACAAATTGACACTCACTTATCCGGTACTCGTTATGCTGCAATATTATGTGGTGTTTTACCCTATATATTGATTCCAATTTTACTATGGCAACAACCTGACTGGTTCAACACCTTATTAAAACATCCATCTGGACCAACATACTTGGGCGGGGCGCTATTTTTACAATTTACTGGTTATTTATGGTTACGTCGTATATCGAGGATAGAGCAATGAATACATTCAACTGGCTGGATTTACTTTTTTTGCTAATGTTAATTATTTTTCTCTACTTTTTAAAACAAAGTCTTACCAAAGAGAATAAATTGATTGATGATCCCTTTAATAAGTCCAAAAAAGCTTATTTAATTTATCCAAATAAATTGATCCGCCAATGTGGTATTTCAGTGGCTGGTTTCTGGCTATGGTACTGGTCAGTAAAGTGGTGCAGTGCTCTAGTACTAGTAATAATTGCTATTGAGTTGTCATTTGATTTATGGATTATTATCAGTGCGGGTATTGTGTCCTTTTTATTGATGGACATGTATCTACTCATAAACCGGAGTAATCGTCGACGTAGAATTAATCTGTCATTAGTTTTTTTTATCAATTTACTGATTGTTTTTTTGAAGTCAGGTTTATCGTTAAGCCAGGCATTTCGAAAAGCTGCTCAATTTGGCTTACAAAAAGACAACCCTTTGGCAGCAGAGCTTGAGTTAATTGCTTACGAGCTAGATGCTGGCCGTGATCGCACTGCAGCCTTTGATAATTTATCTATCAGGACTGGTGTAGAGGCGTTAAATAAATTATCGGTAATAATTAAGGCTGGGATTGAAGTAGGTAGCCCAGTTGGTGACGGATTACAATCATTAGCTGACTTTCTGAGGTTACAACAGGACCAACAACTAACAAGTAGAATTAACCGAAAAGCCCTCGAATCTACTTTGCCGATGGCAATGGTCTGCTTCCCGATGTTTTTTGTACTAGTATTTTTTCCTGCTGGACAGCAGATCAGCGAAATAATGAAATTGTTGGGTGATATCCTATAATTATAAGATATGCTGTTTTAGCGGTGCTAAATAATAAAAGGAAGTAAAATGATTGAAGTTAGATTGCCAAAAATAATGAAGGAAAATTCTCGATTAAAAAAACAAGCAGGTTTTGTTTTAACCATTGAGCTGATCCTGATTATTACTATTTTAGTTATAGGAAGCTTTGTTGGCATAGCTGCTGTTCGCAATGCATTATTTGAGCAAAAGGTTAAGCAACAAGACCGAACCGTGTTGGTGCTAGATAGCAATAGTCAGGTGTTAGGCGAAGTGATAAATTTTGACGAACATGATGCACCACAATTGTTTTTTATTGACCGTACCTCTACAGGCAGCTCAACAAATTACCGAGCCCTGATAGGCGTTCGTGATGACCGTTTCACCAGTAGAGAGCCAATTTATTACACTGAACTAAACTGCCAAGGCCCTCCTTGCATCAAGCCAACCAGTGCTGAGACTTTAGATAATACAGGCATTAGCCGTTTACCTAATACGGGTTCAGTGAGCTACTTTCAAGCATTGCAGGGCGCTCCTAATTACGCCATTGGTCGCTCACCTAATGGGCTGCCAGGATTTTTATATAAAGAAACCTTTGAAGCTTGCCCGATGCTAGAAATTATTGGGGGAATTGGTTCTCCTATTGGATCACGTTATATTTCACAAAAAGTGTTAACCGGTGAGCCATGCGAA
Organism: Colwellia sp. BRX8-9; assembly: GCF_014077245.1. Taxonomy (NCBI): domain Bacteria; kingdom Pseudomonadati; phylum Pseudomonadota; class Gammaproteobacteria; order Alteromonadales; family Colwelliaceae; genus Colwellia; species Colwellia sp. BRX8-9. The sequence continues at coordinate 9,425 of NZ_JACGVN010000036.1, read as the reverse complement.
TCACCATTCATCTTACCTACTTCGCTGGGGCAACCGGCATTAACTTGCCAAGCATCTGAGGTTGATATTTCAATTAATAACGTAACAGATAATCTTCTTGAAAAAAAAATCAAATTGGGTATTTGTGATGCAGGCTGTGGCACTAATACACAATTGCAATGTAGTTGTCCATCTGGATATTATTCTGTTGCTGATGGCTCTGTCGATGGCCAGTGCTGCCCGACGGGTACAAATTATGACGACCCTTCATTTTGTAGCGGCTTGAGCCTGAAAAAAGCAGAATCTGTCATTAATATAAATGATCCTACTCAAAATGCGTTAGAGCAATTTACACCCCCTTTCCAGGTTAACTTACCAGTCTTAGGCGGTAGAGTTGATGGCGACCAATGGTACAACACTGCGCCAAAGGGTGAAGGCAATAACTGATAAAGGTTGTTAAGAAAAAGCAGGGAAGGATGTATAACTACATTCTTCCCTTTTTTTTACAAATGGCAATTTGGTAATCAGTCTTAGTAATTTGATTTGCATTTTGCAACTATCAGTATTTAATAAATGTAAATACTAGTGGTTATGTTTTATTAGGTTTTATTTTTCAGTGGCTTATGTGTTTTTTTTGGTTTGGGGTTTACGTTGGTCTACGAATTGCTTTGTTAGTACTATCGACTCAAAGTAAATTAGGAATGAAATAATATGAATATGTCACTTTCACCAATAGATACACTTGAAACAACAATTGTTCACACGCCATCAAAGTTAGATGACTTGACTTGCATTATTGAAGACGCATTACAAAATCAGCACTTCTCTATGGTTTATCAACCACTTTTTTGTATGCAAAATAGTAAATTAACAGGTTTTGAAGCTTTGGTTAGATGTCACTCTCCTCAGTTCGGGTTTATTTCTCCTGATAAGTTTATTCCACATGCCGAGAAAAATGGTCAGATTATTGAACTGGGAAGTTGGATATTTAAACAAGTACTGTTGGATCTTAAACGTTATCTTCAATATGGTTTAAAAGATATTACCGTTTCAATTAATGTATCTGCTGTTCAGATAGCAAATACTGATATTTTTGAGCAAATTATGACCTTAGTGGATAAACTAGAAATACCTACACGTTGTATTAAATTGGAGTTGACTGAAACTGCACTGATCCAAAATCCCAAAGTTATCGCTAAGGTTTTTGACGCCTTTCAAAAAGAAGGGATCGAAATATGGGTAGATGACTTTGGAACTGGTTTTGCTTCTTTAAGTTTACTAAGAGAATTCAAAGTTAATGGTTTGAAAATAGATAAAAGCTTCGTTGATGGTATCGCGACATGTAACGAAGATTTTACTCTATGTAGTGCAATCGTAGCAATGGCACAACGACTAGGCATGCATATTGTGGCTGAAGGTATTGAAGATGAAGTGCAACTGCAAATACTTAACCAATTAGGTTGTGATACTGCGCAAGGCTACTTACTAGGACGTCCAGCATCATTTGAAGATAATTTACGCCGTTGGAGTTAAAACAATATTCATAGGTAGTTTAGATGATGAATATTAAGATTTGTCTAATTTGCAATTTGCAACGCATTTTGTAATAGTGTTTAAATAGTGAGCAGATTTTTAATCAGTGAGTAGAGTATGAGCTGTTTAATGGATGAAAAGGTCATTCAACAAATGATCGAAGATTTAGATGAACTAACTTGTCATAAATTGATTGGTTTGTTTATAGACGAGATGACCATGTCTTTAGTCGATTTAGAAAATGCATTTATCTCGATGGATTTGAAGAAAATTGAAGAAGTGACACATAAACTTAAAAACTCGGCAGCACTTTATGGGGCTATGACTGTAGCAACAATGGCCAGTGAAATAAATGATAGGTTATGCTCAACCTCAAGGCTCTTTAGGGATACAGATAACCAGCTATTAGATTTGATCAAACAAACTCTGAAACTGTATAACAACAAATATGGCAAAGAATTTTAGTAAGGGAATAATATGTCTAAAAATTCACAAAAAACCTTGGTTTATATTGTAGAAGACAGTGTATCAAGTGGAGCCCTTTACAGTTCTCAACTTGAAAGTATAGGTTATGAAACTAGGCATTTTGTAGATGGTTATTCTGCCTTAGCCGCGATTAAAGAAAAAATGCCCAGTGTTATTATTCAAGATGTTTGCTTACCAGATATTAGCGGTTTAGATGTACTGCAATTTGTCAAGCGTCAGAAGTCACCTGCACGGGTTATTATTATCACTTCTAATAGTTCTATTGAAGTAGCTGTTGATGCTATGCGCTTGGGCGGTTTTGACTTTATAGAGAAGCCGTTTACTAGAGAAAGAATGGTGACTTCGGTTTATGATGCAATAAAGCAGATTAATCTGGAAACAGAACCCCCTGCAGTTGAAGATGAAGTTTCAGATCAACCAGATACGAGTTTTCTTGGTGAATCATTAGCGATGAAAACTGTTTTTCGCTTGCTAGATAGTGCTGCTCGTAGCAAGGCAAGCGTATTTGTCACCGGTGAAAGTGGAACAGGTAAAGAGGTTTGTGCTCAGTACTTACATAACACCAGTGCTCGGAAAAATGGTCCCGTGATTGCAATTAACTGTGCGGCGATACCAAAAGATTTATTTGAATCAGAGTTTTTTGGTCATATGAAAGGCTCTTTTAGTGGCGCTCTGGCCGATAGAAAAGGAGCTGTAGAGGTCGCTAATGGTGGAACGCTATTTCTAGACGAAATTTGTGAAATGGATTTAAATTTACAATCTAAGTTACTTCGATTTTTGCAAACAGGTACATTTAGTCGTGTTGGTAGTAGTGACGTAATACAAAGTGATGTTAGGGTTGTTTGTGCAACTAATCGTAATCCAGCAGCCGAAGTTGGCGAAGGTCGCTTTAGAGAAGATTTATATTATAGATTAAATGTTATTCCAGTTCAGTTACCTGCTTTAAGGGATAGAGGTCCAGATATTTTATTGTTGGCTAACGCTATTTTATTGGATAAAAATGAAGCTAATGATAAAGGATTTCAACAATTTTCATCAGATGTTCAGACATTATTTATGAAGTATGACTGGCCGGGTAATATTCGAGAATTGCAAAATGTGATTGAGAATATGGTCGTAATCAATACTGGTACTGAGATTACAATTGACATGTTACCAGAGAGTTTCGGACAAACTAACCTTCAAGTTACAACTACACCAAGTGTAATTAAATCAGAAACCAAGGCAAGTACTTCTGTTGGCCCTACCAGTATTCAAGAGATTGTTCCCATGTGGATAGTTGAAAAAAACACTATAGAAAAGGCAATCGAAGTTTGTGATGGTAACATCCCGCTGGCCGCCGCACACCTAGGCGTAAGTGCGTCAACAATTTATAGAAAAATGAAAAACTGGGACTAGTTGCCCAGCTTTGTTAACCTGCTAATTTTGGGACTTTACTAAGTAATAAAAACTGGTAAGTTGTAGTCCTATATATGATTGTACTATGGGTAATATTTGAGTTTAATCGAGCCATAGATAACTTAACAAATAGCCGTTGAGTAGTGAAACTCTTAAATCTAAAATATAATTTTTAGTGAAGTCATATTCAGTTAGTTCAAGATACTTGTAATATATTTATATAATCTTTAAATAAAATGTATCAATTAATTTATATATTCTTAAATGCAAAGCAATTTGACTTGCATATTGCGAATCAAATTGCATGTTCAATAATTCCCATCAAATTACACTGAGTGAATAAGTATAAAAAATATTATTTATCAATAATTTAAGTTTTTTTTTGATATTGTTAAATGCTGGAGTATTTCTTGCTTTTGTTAAGTGCATGAACAAATTTAAAAAGCATAGGTGAATAGATGAAGATATTAATTCAATTTTTAGCAATAATTTATATTACATGTTTTATTGGCTTTGCTAGTGCGGATACAGCTGAGGTTGTTGAAGCTAAGCCTCTAGTATTTGGGATAGTTCCGCAGCAATCAGCAGCTAAGTTAGCTCGTAACTGGGTTCCGTTACTTAAACTGATCAGTAAGAACACAGGTATTGAACTCAAATTTGCGACAGCTCCCGATATTCCAACGTTTGAAAAGCGATTAATTGCAGGTGACTATGATATTGCGTATATGAACCCATACCACTACGCTGTATTAAGTAAGGAAGAAGGCTTTAAAGCACTTGTACATGAACTAGGGAAAAAAATTAAAGGCATTTTAGTTACTAATAAAAATAGTGAAATTAACAAGATCGAAGACTTATCGATGCAAACAATTGCTTTTCCAGCGCCAGCATCTTTTGCCGCCACATTGATCCCCAAGGCAAACTTAGCACAGAAAAACATTAACGTTCAAAGTAAATACGTTAATTCACACGATGCTGTATATCGCAATGTTGCCATGGGCCGTTTGGTAGCAGGCGGCGGAATAATACGCACGTTTAATGCATTACCAGAGCGCTTTCGAAAACAATTAAAAATCATCTGGACATCAGACGGTTATACACCACACGCAATTGCTACTCATCCGCGGGTTACTGAAGATACTCGACAAAAACTACTTCGTAGTTTTTTAGATATTAAAAATTCTGATGCTAGTGTGAAATTACTAGTGCCACTAAGAATGAAAGGTTTTACACAAGCAAACGATCAAGAGTGGAATGATGTTCGTAGTTTAGATATTAATCTTCTACTTGGTAAAAATTAAAAAGCTTACTTTTTGGCTCAGGGAATTTCTATGTCATTTCGAGTTAAAACAATATTATTCATAGGCATTACAGAAACTCTATTTTTGTTATTGTTACTTTGGCAATCTCTAGCATATCTTGAGCAATCAGGTGAAGAGGCTTTATATAAAAGAGCCAGTGAGACCTCTCATTTATTTAGCTTACTCGCTAAAAATGCAGTGATCTCATCAGATATTGCTGCATTGGACGAAATTACACAGCAAATAGCTGTGCTCGGAGGTGTTCAATATATTCGTGTATTAGACAGTGACGGTATTCTTGCACAAGCTGGAGATACAAGTAGTTTAGAGGATGGCTTTTTCGAAGATACTCTAATTTACCAGCTAGATGACCGTATATTTGATACGCAGGTTTTAGTAATGGAGTCAGGAACTGAATTTGCCAAAGTACAAGTAGGTTTACCCGTTGACCCCTTATTGTTATTTATAAGTGAAGCGCGCTATCGTTTATTTGGTATTGCTTTAGCTGAATTGGTAATGGTTGGCCTGATTTCGCTAATACTTGGTAGTTACTTAACCAAAGGTTTACTTGTTTTACAAAAAGTAGCACTTGCTGTAACAAAAGGTGATATGTCGTCCAGGGCGGATACAGAATCAAAAGATGAACTTGGTGTCACTGCAAAAGCGTTTAATGTGATGTTAGATAAGATTAATGATGATCAGAAGAAACTTAATGAAAACGCTATTAATCTCACCAAAGCAAAACAAACAGCAGAGAATGCATCCCAAGCTAAATCTAGATTTTTATCACAAATGAGCCATGAAATACGCTCACCAATGAATGCAGTGTTAGGTGCAGTTAATCTAATATCGGAAAAAATTAAAGAGCCCCCTGAGCATATTCGGTTGCTAAAAACAGCGCAAAGTAGTGGCAGAGCACTATTAGAGGTTGTTAATGACATACTTGATTTTTCTAAAATTGAGGCAGGTCACATGTCACTAAAATATAGTGAAGTAGAACTCTTACCTTTACTTGAAGATGTATTGAATTGCGCCGAAGCTAAAATAGCTAATCGAGACTTAACAATATTGGGTGATGTTGCACCAGGGACTGTTGAGCGAGTTATTACTGATGCAACACGTTTACGTCAGATACTGACTATTTTAGTCGATAATGCCTGTAATTTTACTCCCCGTGGGATTGTTTTGGTGACTATCCAACGAATCCAAATAGCAGATGGTAAAGATACACTGCAGTTGAATGTAAAAGACTCTGGTATAGGGATTAGAGAAAAATATTTAAATCAAATATTCGAAGAATTTGAACAGGTTGATTCGACATTAGAGGCAAATTCCAGCGGCACTGGATTAGGCTTAAATATAGCCAAAGGGCTTATTACCTTAATGGGGGGATCAATTACTGTTAGTAGTAAATTAAATCAGGGCAGCGATTTTTGTTTTACGATGCCCGTAGAGTTTGTTGAAGATAAAACAATAGATAAACATCAATTTGAAGGCCCAATGGTACTTGTTTCGGATAATCAAAGTTTACAGGAAGTTTTTGCTAATAAAATTAAACAAATAGGGGGCACTTTCTTCGGCTTTAGCAATGTAGATATGTTACGTGAGCAGGCAACGCCGCAATTATTAAGTAAAAAATCGGTGTGGCTAATAGAGGATGGAGCGACTGTTAACAACAGCAATAAGATTTGGTTAGACTCGCTTGGTATTAATGTTCACTGTATTTCTAGCTTAGGTGAAACTTTGTCAAGTTCATACCTAGGCTTTAATCGTATAAATAAACCACTACTCTTTAACAATATATGTTCTTTGAACGATAAAAACAATACATTTTCAGTGACGAAATCTCAATTAACTTATAGTGCTCATAATGATAAAAAAAATATTTTATTAGTTGATGATATGGAAGCTAATCGATTTATTGCGGGTGAAACATTAAAGAATCGTGGCTACCAAGTTGTTTTTGCATGTAATGGTTTTGATGCGCTCGATATTTTAGAAACACAAGTTTTTGATGTTATTCTAATGGATATTCGTATGCCAAAAATGAATGGAATAGTCACAGTAGAACATTTAAAAGCAAGCGGTGGTATTAATAAAGACACCCCAGTAATTGCGATGACAGCAAACGCAGAAAAATCTGAAATGGCGAGATGTAAAGCTGCAGGAATGGAAGGCTTTGTCGGTAAGCCTTTCGATACACAAGTGCTAATCGAAAGTATTAATCATTGTATCTACAGCACCGAAACACAAGAAAAAAGCAAAGCTAATAGCCCTTTAAATGAAGATGAAGTGTTGTCAGAAAGCGTACTTAAAACCTTGGCAGAGGATTTGTCCGAAGTCGCAGTTTTAACTTTGGTCAACCTATTTATTATTGATATTGAAGAACGAGTGCAGATGATAGAAACCTCGTTAGAGAAGTCGGATATTGAAGCACTTGGGGATCATGCCCATGCCTTAAAAAGCTCTGCGGGTTCATTAGGGGCAACGGCCATGTATAATTTTTGTAAAAGATTAGAACAAGCCAGTTTAGAAAAAAAACTTATGGAAGCTGAAGTTATATGCAAAGAACTAAAGTCTATTAGTGAGTTAACGCTCAAAACATATATCGACTTTAGCGCAAAATATGTATAGGTCTTTCATTTTATCATTAGATATAAATAGATTTTAATATTCAAACCGTATTTGGAGAAATCATGAAAAAAGCATTAGTGTTAAGTTTAAGTATGCTGCTAGCAACACCGGTTAGTGCGCAATCAGAGCTGGCAATGTTACTTGAGGTTTTAAAAAATAACGGCACCATAAGTATCGAACAATATCAGCGCTTAATGGCTGAACAACAAGATGAAAAACCAAAAAATCAAGCACTACCTCTGGTTAAAAAACGGATTAAAAATCAGTCCGAAGTTTTAGTTGAAAATGGTTTAAAAGTGAGCAGTGCTGACAAGAAATTTTCTACACATTTTGGTGGGCGTGTAGAAGCACACGCAGCTTGGTATAGTAGTGATGATTTTGATTTAGCTGATGGTTCGGCTATTCGTCGAGCTCGACTATTTTTAAAGGGTACCCTATATAACGACTGGCAATATAAATTGGATTATGATTTTGTAGCTGGAGGCTCTAAAGGCATAAAAGATGCTTTCCTAGGATATAAAGTTAATAATTCAGTTCAATTAATTGCGGGTAACTATAAAGTGCCATTCTCGTTAGAGTTCCAGGCCAGTTCTCATGCAAATACATTTATCGAACGTTCACTTGCTTTTGCATTATCACCAGGTAGGCACTTGGGGGCAGGCGTAAATATTTTTAAGGATAATTGGTCTGTGCAAGCTGGCGTTTTTGGTAACAAAATACATCTAAGTAGTGAAGGTCAAGATGAAGAGACTCTCATTGCAGGACGATTTGTCTGGTTACCCATTAAGAAAGATGATTATTTTGTTCATATAGGTATCGCGGGTTTGTACTCTAATAATGGTGATAATGACACATTAAGACTTAAATCTAATCCGGAAAGTTATGTTGCTAATACTCAGTTAGTTGATACGGGGGGCATTAAAGAGGTTGAAGATTACTCGCAAGTAGGATTCGAACTCGCTTTTAACTACAATCGGTTTAATGTTCAGAGTGAATATATACAAAGCTCAGTAAAGACAGGTCCAGAAAGCTTAGACTTTAGTAGTTGGTATATTCAATCGAGTTTATTTTTAACCAATGACCGACGAGCGTACAAAAAAGGTAAGTTTGGTATCGTGAAACCGCAAAGTATTCTTGGCCAAGATGGTAGCGGAGCATGGGAACTTGCTATGCGTTACAGTGAAATAGACTTAAGTTACGGTAGTGTTATTGGTGGCGTTGAAAGAAATATGACGCTAGCATTAAATTTATATGCGACACCTGAAATACGCTTTACTGCAGAATACTTAAAAGTGTTGGAAGTTAGTAAAAATAATCCAGCGACAGACCATGCAAGCGTGGATATTGGCCAAGTAAGAATGGAGTGGGTATTTTAAGTCGGATGAAAAATAAAATTGAATGTAGATTGGATCGCTCCAAGAGGCCAATAATCTGGACTTGTGTGACTTTAAGAGGTCTAACAGCTTATATATCTCAACTAATATATCTCGCCGTGGGTTAATAATAACTATTGAGAAGTAATGCTATTCAAAATTTCTCTATAAAAGTTTAATCCTTTATTCCTGCATCATAAATTTCATCATCAATAATGGTGTTAGGGATCTCCGAGACCTGCTCTCCAATATCGTTAACATTGATAGATGGATAGTCCACACATTCTTCTAACATTTAGAAAGCATCCTGAATGTTTTGATACTTGGTTTCAAAAGAATTAATAAGACACTCATGTTAAATAGCTAAATATATGACAAATATATTTTAACATTTATGGAGTCCTCACCGATAAGTGAATTAATAAGACACTCATGTTAAAAAACTAAATAGATGACAAAAGAATTAATAAGACACTCATGTTAAATAGCTAAATATATGACAAATATATTTTAACATTTATGGAGTCCTCACCGATAAGTGATATTTTGACAATATATTCATGTATTAAAGAAAGATGTAGTCAATTTGCTCCCATAATAACAATTTTTTGGCAAGGCTATTTCTCCAAAATCATGGCTTTATAATTCACACCTGTTTTAATGTTTTCAAGCAAAGAGTTTATTGCAATGGCTTAAGTTATGTCGTCGCTTTAATTGCTGA
>NZ_JACGVN010000003.1:0-281262 GCF_014077245.1 Colwellia sp. BRX8-9 | reverse complement strand
GAATTTATTGAATTTATTGAATTTTCATCATATTCGGCGCATTATCTATAACCGCCACCCTAAGAATAAAAATAGCACACACAATGAAAAAATCTAAAGATGTTGTTTCTGAACAACAGGTTGATGAGAAAACAGAGAATAAAACGTCGTCTACTGTTGATGTTTTCCCTATCATTGCTATCGGTGCTTCTGCTGGCGGTCTTCAAGCCATCGAACGATTTTTAAGTAATGTGCCTGCTGACTGCGGCATGGCCTTTATTGTAGTGCAACACTTAGACCCTAACCACAAAAACATCCTGTGCGACTTACTGCAACGCATGACTCCCTTAGACGTACATCAAATTACCGATCATATGGTGATTATGCCCAATAATGTCTATGTGATACCTCCTGCCCACGATCTAACTATTTTAAACGGTACATTAATTTTATTCACGCGTGCTAACCCGCATGGTTTGCAATTGCCTATTAATTCTTTTTTCACTTCTCTGGCAGCCGATAGAAAGGAACACAGTATTGCTGTTATTCTTTCAGGTATGGGGGCAGACGGAACGTTGGGTTTGGGGTCGATCAAAGATAAAGCAGGTGCGGTATTTGTGCAAAGTCCTGATACAGCCGAGTTTGACAGTATGCCTCAAAGTGCTATTGATACCGGATTAGTTGATGCCGTAGCACCAGCAGATGAATTAATGCGTTATATCATTAACTATGTAAATAAAGTGCCATTGCCGATTGAAGAGAACAATAAAAATAAAGAAGATATTGAAAAGGTGATGGTATTGCTACGCGCTCATACCGGACAAGATTTCTCGCTTTATAAAAAAACCACTATTAATCGTCGTGTTGAAAGACGTATGGCCTTGCATCAGCTTTCCAATATACCCGACTACGTGCGTTATTTACGGACTAATCCCCAAGAAAATGAATTGCTACTTAAGGAGCTACTGATTGGTGTTACTAACTTTTTTCGCGACAATACCGTTTGGAAAAAACTAGAAAATGAGGTGATCCCCTCGCTTTTGTCTGAATATCCAGAGGGAGGTACATTACGTGCTTGGGTTCCTGCTTGCTCTACCGGAGAAGAAGCCTATACCCTCTCAATTGTGTTTCAAGAAGCCTTTAAAAAATTTAACTCGACCAAACATTTTGAATTACAGATTTTTGCTACTGACCTCGATATTGATGCCGTAAATAAAGCTAGAATGGGGATTTACAGCAATAGTATTAGCGCTGATATTTCTAAAGAACTATTAGACTTATATTTTGTGAAAATAGACGGGGGCTATCAAATCGGTCAACAGGCACGAGAAAATGTTATTTTCGCCCAACAAAATTTGGTGATGGATCCTCCGTTTACCAAACTTGATATCATCAGTTGTCGTAACTTGCTCATCTATTTAGAACCAGAATTGCAAAAGAAACTATTTCCCTTATTTCACTACAGTTTAAAACCGTCTGGAGTGCTTGTTTTAGGAACGTCTGAAACCATTGGAAACGAAGAGTCACTGTTTACTCTTTTAAGTGGAAAAGAACGTATTTACAAACGACGTGAGACATCACAGCCTTTTAATGTTATGAAATTTCCGGTTAACGAAGTGAATAGTTATTCTCATGAGTTAAAGCCAGAAAAAAACGTGCCCGTTAACCCCCAAGATACAGTTACTATGAACTTAGAAGATTTGATCCAATCCTTATTACAAGAGAATTTTACTCCGGCGGCTCTGCTAACCACTGAAAAAGCGGATGTCATTTATATCAACGGAAAAACCGGGAAATATTTAGAGCCATCGGTAGGCAAGGTCAATTACAACCTTTTCTCCATGGCACGTGAAGGTTTGGCCGCCCCATTGAACGAAATATTTAATCGCGCGGTGCGCCTGAAGAAAAAGTTAGATATAACGAACGTTGAGGTTGTCAGTAACGGTAATATTATTCTGGTCGATGTTAGGGTACAACCAGTATTAGATTCATCAACATTAGGCCCTATGGTTCTTGTGTTGTTTACGACTTCCACAACGGCCATTGCACCCATTAAAAAATCGCTCAAAGGTAATTTAGCCAAAGACCATAGTGATGAAATAGAAAAACTAAAAAATATATTGTCTCAGGGGAGGGAAGAACTGCGACTTACCACTAACGAAATGCAGCTTGCACAAGAGAATCTTAAATCTACCAACGAAGAATTACAAAGTACGAATGAGGAGTTTCAAAGCACTAACGAAGAGCTTACAACTTCCAAAGAAGAAATGCAGTCGATGAATGAGGAGTTAAGAGCGGTTAATCATGAGCTAAACATCAAAGTCAATGAATTGTCTTTAGCCAGAGACGACTTAAAAAATCTACTTAATAGTACTAGCATCGCCACGCTTTTTTTAGACAATGAGCTCAATGTACGTCGTTTTACCCCTGAAACGGTTAAAATTTTCAAACTCATTCCTAGTGATGTCGGTCGCCCTATCACTGACTTGGTCAGTTCATTAATTTATCCTAAGTTATCTGAACATACGGATGAAGTACTACGAAGCCTGATGTTTCATGAAGAGGAAGTAACGACTCATGATGGTCGTTGGTATATTGTACGCATTATGCCCTATCGCACGCAGGAAACTCTAATTGATGGCGTGGTTATTACTTTTAGCGATAATACTATTAACAGGAATGCGAGTATTGCTATGGCTGTGTCAGAATCTCGCTTTCGTTTGCTATTTGAGAATTCATCACATGCCGTTGCTTACAAGAATATAACAATGGAAGGCGGCAAAGCGGTTGATTTCAACTATCTTGAAGTAAACAATGCTTACGCGGGAATAACGGGATTAGATAAGGTAGCAGGGAAAAAAGGCAGTGAAGTCGTGCCAAATATCCTACAATCTAACACTGAATTTATGGCAACCTGTGGTCGCGTGGCGATGTCAGGAAAGTCTGAGAAATTCGAATATTACGTCAAAGAGTCTAGGCAGTGGTTTATTTGTGCTATGTACTCACAAGAGCAAGGCCTATTCGTTTGTGTGACCGAAAATATTACTGATAAAAAACAGAATCTTAGCACGTTAGATGATATTAAGTTGATGTTAGCAGAAGATGATAACACCTCGGCAGAGGCAATGAAAAAAATGCTCGTTAATGTACAAAATACACTAGAAAAACTGCTAATACTGGAATAATAAAGTATCACATAAAGGTAAATGCCCGATGAGGAAGAGTACATCATGAAAAAAGACTCAAAGCAGCTTACAAGCAAAAAAGTTGCTGTGCGTAAAGAGGCTATGCACCGTTTGCAAGAAGATGGGCAACCTGAAAGTGATTCAATTACTGATGAAGCATCGACTGTTAGTCTTCTGCATGAGTTACAGGTGCACCAGATAGAGTTAGAAATGCAGCAAAACGATCTTATTTTAGCCAGAGATTCTTCTGAAGCAGCAGCAATACGTTACGAAGCCTTATACGACTTCGCTCCTGTGGCTTTTATTTCCCTTAACCGTTCAGGCGATATTACCCAAACCAATCTAACCGCTGCCAGCATGTTGGGTATTCCGCGCGCAAAAATAAATGGTTTGAGATTGGCCGCGTTTTTAACCGAAGATTCCCTGCCTCAATTCAACTCACACCTGTCGAATGCTTTTAAAGGGCTAAATCAATCCGCTTGTGAAGTAAAACTATACGTTGATAATAAATTAATTACCGTTCAGGTGATGATGAGTATCAACGACGACGGCCTCGAGTGCTTAACCGTATTAACTGATATAACCGCGCGCAAACAAACAGAAGTAAAATTAAAACTCGCTGCTAGCGTATTTAGTCACGCCCACGAAGGTATCTTAATAACAGATATCAGGGGTAATATCCTTGAGGTCAATGACACTTTTAGCCAAATTACTGGTTATAGTAGAAAGGAAGCTATTGGTCAAAATCCACGAATTCTCAAATCAGGTCGTCAGTCCGATGACTATTATAAAGACATGTGGAAAACCTTGAAGGAACACGGCTACTGGAGCTCAGAAATATGGAATCGACGAAAAAATGGTGACATTTATCCCGAATTGCAATCAATTAGCGCAGTAAGTGATGCCCTTGGTCAGGTAATGCACTATGTATCAATGTTCTCTGATATTACTCATCTTAAAGCGCATCAAGAGCAACTTGAACATAGCGCCCATCACGATATATTAACCGGTCTTCCCAATAGAATACTGTTGGCTAACAAGTTAACGTTGGCTATTAAGCAAAGCCAGCGACACGGAAAAATACTTGCACTTGCCTATATTGATTTAGACGGTTTCAAGAAAATTAATGATAGTTATGGGCACAACACGGGTGATCAATTTCTAATCGACATTTCAGCTAAGTTTGAGCAGTCTTTACGTGCGGGTGATTTTTTAGCGCGTATTGGCGGTGATGAATTTATCGCTGTACTTAGCGACCTCGATAATATAAACGAATGTGAGCCGGTATTGCAGCGCATATTGACAGCTGCATCTCAAAATATTATATGTAATGATAATATACTTAAAGTTTCAGCCAGCATTGGTGTGACGCTTTATCCGAAAAACGGCTCTGACCCTGACCTTTTGCTTCGCCAAGCGGATCAGGCTATGTATATTGCCAAAGATGCAGGGAAAGGTTGTTATCGGTTTTTCGATATAGGCCCCTCAGAGGCAGATCGAACACGAAGGGAGGGTCTTGAGCGCATTCGTCAGGGGTTTGAGAAAAAAGAGTTTGTTTTATATTATCAGCCTAAAGTGAACATGAAAACCAATGAGGTGATTGGCGCAGAGGCTCTGATCCGGTGGAAACACCCTCAACAAGGCATCTTGCCACCCGATGCTTTTTTACCCATCATTGAAGGCCATTTAATTAGTATTAAAATTGGTGAATGGGTTATTAATACAGCACTTAAACAGATGAGTATCTGGCAGACACAAGGGTTAACCATACCAGTAAGTGTCAACGTAGGTGCTAGCCAATTACAAAGTGGTAATTTTGTAACACATTTAGCGGGAGCGTTAGCTGCCTACCCTGAAATTTATCCTGAATTACTGGAATTAGAAATATTAGAGACTAGTGCACTAGAAGATGTAATTCAGGTCAGTAAACTCATGAATACCTGTCTAAAAATGGGGGTAAAGTTTGCCTTGGATGATTTTGGCACTGGCTATTCTTCGCTAACTTACCTTAGACGCCTACCCGCTGATATTTTAAAAATTGATCAGACTTTTATTCGAGATATGCTTACAGATACCTCTGACCTTGCCATTGTTAAGGCTGTTATCGGCTTAGCTGATATTTTTAATCGCGGTGTGATAGCCGAGGGAGTTGAAACAAAGGCTCACGCTGAAAAACTACTGTCGTTGAACTGCACTATCGCGCAAGGCTACGGAATTTCCCGACCCATGTCGGCGGATGATTTTCCTTTATGGCTGGAGAGTTGGCATATAAATCCAATTTGGACAGCGTAAGACTTCAATTAGAGAAGTTTGTTAAGGTTTTTAGGTCAATTGAGTTTACAAAAAATAATGCCAAGGCAATCATTTAAACGGTAGGTTTGGTGGCTTAGTTGTCTTACAGGGTAAAGCTAGATTTACATATTCTAAATGCTGCAAAGTGTTCAATAAACTAATGGTGTTTACGTTTGCAAAGTCGATAAAATCACAAATTAAAAAAGTTTAATTGATAAAATTTTATTGTTGGTAGCTCTAAGCAGAAACGATTAAATCAAAGCCCAAACAACTAGTTGATATATTTTTATTACCTTGGTTTAACAAAGTAGCTTAATTTTCTTTGTATAAAATTGAAAGTTCGGTTAATTCATCTTTGTTTTTTCTGAGAGTTCAGTAAAATAGTGAATCTTTAACAATTCAGCAAAGGTTAGTGATGAAACGCGTTGTTTTATATATTTCAGATAAATGCCCCCATTCTCGTGAAGCTCAAAAATACTTGGATAATAATGGCATAAAATACAGATTAACCAATGCGAAAATGCAGCGCGGTAGAAAAGAGCTTGACGCTATAGGAGCTAGCTCTTTACCCGCCCTTAAAATTGGTAATGAAGTCATGATTGGCTGGAATCTAAAAAACTTTAAGAAACTCTATGCCGAAGATTAACAAGCTCAATTATCTCATTAGATAATTGAGTAACCAACGAGCACAGAATGCTTGATTACTCTATTTCGAATGGATAAAAAGATAGAAAAGTAGGGCACCCTATAATCTACCCCTGAGCATTATAATAATTAATGATCACTTTATGCGCCGACTGACTCAACGAATAGTACTCATAGGTGTGGTTAGCCATTACCGCATGCGCACTAAAATTAATCGTTAAACATATTACTTAATTTATGGTGCTCATTTGCACCGCAACTAGGTTAATGCTGATAAACTTTTGCCCAGTGTACTTATCTTCACCGCAAAAAAAAGCACTCTAAAAGGCATCTACGGTTGATATTTGTAGCCGAGCTAAAAATCTTTAGTTGGCTACTTTATAGCTATCCTTATTTTCTTTTTTTTCTTGTGCTATTCGTTCTGTTCGTCTTATTTGTTTTACTTACCTTTTTTTTGACTTCTTTAGGCAATTTTGAAAACTCTTTATGAAAAGGCTGCTCCGTAACAATAGGAATAACTTGTCCTATGCTATTTTCGATATTAATTAATTGCCTCATATCATTTTCTACAGCAAATGAAATGGCCATTCCACTTTTACCGGCCCGAGCTGTTCGCCCTATACGATGTATGTAATTTCTTGGATCTTCAGGAAGGTTATAGTTAATAACTAAAGTAATATTATTAACATCAATTCCGCGAGCAGCAACATCAGTGGCAACTAATACTCTTAGATTAGAATCTTTAAAGTTTTGTAGCGCTTCCTCTCTAACGGCTTGTGTTTTACTACTGTGAAGGCTAGCGGCTGTTATCGATGCTTTTTCTAATGCTTTAACAATGATGTCAGCGCCATACTTTGTTTTACAAAAGATAAGCACTTTTTCAAATTCAGGTTTTTGTAATATATTAAAGAGTAAAGGTACTTTATTCGCTTTATCAAGATGGTATACGCTTTGATTAACCAAATCGATAGTGACCGTTTCAGCCGCAACTTGAATTTTTATTGGATCTGTTAATATTGCTTCTGCCAGTATTTCTATTTCAGCGGGCATAGTCGCTGAAAACAATAGTGTTTGTCGCTTCTTTGGCAGTTTAGATATAATGGTTTGAACATCTTTAAAAAAACCCATATCAAGCATAGTATCTGCTTCATCTAAGACAAATATTTCTAACGCCTTAAAATTTATATCACCCGTTTCAATTAAATCTAATAATCGTCCAGGGGTTGCCACTAAAATATCAAGTCCGAGCGCGATCGAGTCAACTTGAGCTTGTCTTCCTACACCACCATAAACAACCTTAGTTTTAAGTTCTAAACCTTCAGAGTAGTCATCAATGTTTTGCATTATTTGCGAGGCGAGCTCTCTCGTTGGCGTTAGTATTAGCGAACGCGTGCTCTTCGCTTGAATATCTATTTTATTTCGACCAAAATTATTGATAATAGGCAGTGAAAAAGCCGCCGTTTTTCCTGTTCCCGTTTGCGCTATACCAAGAAGATCATTCCCATTAATAAGAGCCGGAATACATTCTTTTTGGATCGGTGTAGGCTGTTTATAGCCCTTAAGAGTAACGCGATCAATAATTGACTCTAAAAGTGAAAATTCTGTAAATTCTGACATGCTGCCTCGGTGTCCTTTAATCAATAGCCGACTATTCTAACAGAATGCTTTAATATATTTAAGACGTATTAAAGGTGGCTTTTTCTGACGGGTTCTCACTTCAATAATACCGGTTATCAAAAATATGTTACTTTGTTGCGAACCATTACCTGTTAGTCTATTACTCCGAGCAGACGCTAAATACTTTGTTTAACTACTTTGTTTAACCTTGTCATCTTCACTTTCATCTTTGCTAGTATCATTTGCGAGTCCTTTTAAAGATTGGTATAGCGCTTCTTCTGCTGCGGATAAGCTTTTTGGAAAAACAATTTTAAGTTTTACAAAAAAGTCTCCAGCAATTTTACCTGGTAAGCCCCGACCTTTTAGACGCATTTTAGCACCACTACTTACTAATTTAGGCAGGCTTAAATCAATTGTTCCTGTTGGTGTTGGCACTTTTACTTTTTCACCTAGTGCTGATTGCCATGGGCTAATAGTAAGCTCGGTGGTGATGTCTTGCCCTTCAATGGTATATAAGGGATGAGGGTTAAAGCCTACTTCAATATATAAGTCACCATTGTTAGCGCCGCCAAAACCTGTTTCACCTTGCTTTTGTAAACGAATTTTCTGTCCGGGTTTAATACCTTTTGGAATACTTATTTTCAAGGTTCGCGCTTTTGATTGTGCTTGTCCATGTTCATCAACCATCTGATCTTGCAAGGTAAAGCTTCGAGTTGCCCCGGTATATGCATCAGGTAAGTCAATTAATACTTTTGCATGACTGTCTTGCCCTTGCCTAGACTGAGGACCACGCGATGAATGCTGGTTTGCGTTGAAGCCGCCACCAAATAATGATTCAAAAAAATCACTAAAGTCGCCTTGACCGCCGGCATTAAAATTCCCATTACCTTGCTGATATTGCTCTTGCCATTTAGGTGGCGGGGTAAAGCCTGCTTGGCCCGCCTTCCAATTACTACCCAGTTGGTCATAAGCGGCGCGCTTTTCTTTATCGCGTAACACGTCATAGGCTTCATTAATGTCTTTAAAGCGAGCTTCTGCATCTTTTTCTTTACTGACATCGGGATGAAACTTTCGTGCTAATTTCCGATATGATGTTTTAATTTCATCCTGAGACGACGTTTTATCAACGCCCATAATTTTGTAATAATCTTTATAATTCACAGTGAACTCCTGCGTAGTAAACCGGCAGATAAATATTGGCCTAATGTTAACTAGTCCAATTTGATGGTGTTATTATAAGAATAAATAAATATGATGAATGTCAGTAATGTGACACTTTCAGTAAAATATGGCAGGTAGATTTAGATCTTTCATGCTATTTTTGAAAGAAGTCGTTTTAATCTCTTTTAAGGAAAAATAATGTCTTACACGCTCATACATAACGCAAACGAATGTAAATACGAATACCATATCGATGGCGCGGTTGCTTATATCACTTACGATGATCAAAACGGTAATATGCACTTAACCCATACTATTGTTCCTGATGAACTAGCGGGGAAAGGCCTAGCAAAAACACTGTTAGAAGATGTTCTTCAGCAGATAAAAATTGATAATAAAAAAGCGGTTGCGCAGTGTTCATACATTATCAAATATTTAGAAAAACACCCTGAAGCAAGTGACTTATTTGCATAATTATTGACAATAAAAAGCGCCATTAGCGATGAGTTTTAAAATGAATAAAGTCACGTTTATCTATAGGCGCTTATAACCAATCTGTTATTTCCATAATGTTGACCGTCATCTTAATAGTATATTAATCAGTACTTATTAAAATCAACCCTATAAAAATAGTTTAGTGCACGCTTAAAACGGGTATTTTTAACACTTCTCTTTTTAATAGGTTTCTTGCTATTTCAGGCGACACTTCATAAAACTCGTTAACGTATTTTTTCGCATCAAAATACGGTCTTATCTGCTTTTTAACTTTACACGGATTTTCGCATGCCAAAGAAAAAAAGAGTTGATAATGGCCTGGACTCTTCTTTGACAGCGACTTTGCATATTCTTCAGTATTGCACGAAGTACACCCTATTCTAATTACATTTGAAAAAATAGAATGTGTCATTATGTAGACATTGCCAAACGAAACATTATCAAGTGGGTTAACCAAGCGGGAATTTTTTAAGCTCATAAGTTTGTTCTCATTGAGTAATAAAATGTAGTGACTTATTGTCTTTATCTTTATCTATGACGTTATTTTATCGAGTTCTTTGTCTCGAATATTGATCTCGAACTGTTATTTATGTCGTTGCGTTATTATTTGAACGCAGACTTGATGCGGGTCAATGTTTTAGTTATTGATAAGGAGGTTAGAGAAAGGTCAGTTAATTTAGTGATAAAAAAGGGTCGAGATTAAGATAGTTTGCGTTGTTAAATGCGTATTGGTGTTAATTAATATAAAAATTTACCGGCTAGACTTCTTATATTTACCGCTTGTTATTTGGTCGAAGCGCTTGTTTTTTAAACGTGATTTATTAATCTATTCTATCTTTAATAATTGTTACACAAATTAAGGCGATAATTGTCGTAAAAAGTAGCATTCTGCCTCACTTTATATTAAATTTGCCGCCCTTAATTAGTACAGTTAACCAGAGCGCCTTATGAACGAAAATACTCTCCCACAACTCGAACAACTGATCGAAAAAATCATTGATAAAAATAACCAATTAAAAAGCCAAATAGCAGAATTAGCAGAGCAAAAAGCAGGCTTAGCTCAGCAAGTGGCAGAATTAGCAGAGCAAAAAGCTTTGCTTGTCGATGAAAATGAAACCTTTCAGCTTGAAGTCTTAGAAGGTGAAGAAAAACAGAAACAAACAAATAATGTATTAACTGCTTTATTAGCTAAATTGCAAAGTGCAGAAGAGCTTAGTTAATGTCTATTAAAGACTCTAATGGCATCAGCATTGAAATTATGGGTAAGCTACATCAGTTTTCTTGCCCAGCTGAACAGGCAGAGGATTTAAAGGAAGCGGCTAGTAAACTTGCTGTTATGTGCGATGACATTAAACAGCAAAGAGGAAATGCTAGCAGCGAGCGTGCTTTATTAGTTGCGTCAATTAATTTAAGCTATTCATTATTAATAGCAAATAATAAAATTGAGCAAAATCAACACAGACAAGAAGTGTTGATTTCGACACTTAAAAACGCTTTATAAACACTTTCACCTTTTCTAGTATTGCCACTATCGCTGAGTAAGTTAAGATAGTGGTAATCATCGTTACTTAATACTTAGGAAAAATTTAGCTATGGCTGATGCTAGCATTGAATTTAAAGGTTCAAGCTTTACCCTGTCTGTTTTACATTTAAAAACATCAAAATTAGCAGATATTCGGTCTGATTTAGCAAACAAAGTCGCGCAAGCGCCAGATTTTTTTTATCTTGTTCCTATTGTGGTTAGTATTGAAAAATTAGAGGGTTCGGTTGACTATCAAGCAATCAAATCATTAATTGAAGAATTCAATTTTACCTTTGTTGGCTTTACGGGGTTGATAGCTAAAGAACAACGAACGTTGATCCGCGAACTTGGCTTTTCATTTGTTAATACAGCAAAAAACCAGTCTTTAGATAAAGCGCCTCGTGCAGAAAAACCAGAAATTACAAAAACTGAAACGATAGCCGATATACCAGATCGTGGACTTTTCAGCGATAAAATACATCGTGGTCAAATTCGTTCTGGTCAGCAAGTTTATGCTAAAGACCAAAATTTAGTGGTTATTGGCTCAGTATCTGCTGGAGCTGAAGTGATTGCTGATGGTAATATTCATGTTTATGGTTCGTTACGTGGTCGAGCCATTGCCGGCGCAACAGGTCACCATCATGCGCAAATATATTGCCAAAATCTTGAAGCCGAATTAGTTTCGATTAATGGTAACTATTGGCTAAGCGAGTCAATGGAGCAACATTGGGGCTCACCCGTATATATACATTTGACTGACAGTGAATTAACGTCATCAAAACTTATTTAACTTTTAACTTATAAAGGATATTCGGTCTATGGCACGAATAATAGTAGTTACATCAGGAAAGGGCGGGGTTGGCAAAACGACATCAAGTGCGGCAATCGGTCTTGGTTTGGCGTTAAAAGGTCAAAAGGTTGTGTTAATTGATTTTGATATAGGCTTACGAAATCTTGATTTGATTATGGGCTGTGAACGCCGAGTTGTTTATGACTTTGTTAATGTGATTAATGGTGAAGCCACCCTAAATCAGGCATTAATTAAAGATAAGCGTGTCAGTAGTTTATCTATATTACCTGCTTCACAAACCCGTGACAAAGATGCGTTAAATAAAGAAAACGTTGGTAAGGTTCTTGAAGAGCTTGGTAAAACCTATGACTATATAGTTTGTGATTCTCCAGCGGGTATTGAAGCAGGCGCTATGATGGCGCTTTATTATGCTGATGAAGCTATAGTCACTACTAACCCTGAAGTTTCATCGGTTCGTGACTCTGATCGAATTTTAGGTATGTTAGCTAGCCGTTCTCGCAGAGCTGAGCTTGGCTTAGAACCTATTAAAGAACACTTATTATTAACGCGTTATTCACCTAAGCGTGTTGATGATGGTGAAATGCTAAGTGTTGAAGATGTGGTAGATATTCTATCAATACCTTTATTAGGTGTTATTCCGGAATCACAAGCGGTACTTAAGGCATCTAATGCCGGTGAGCCAGTGATCTTAGATACTGAAAGTGATGCAGGAAAAGCGTATCAGGATGTGGTTGATCGCCTTTTAGGTGAAACCGTTGATTTTAGATTTTTACATGCCAAGAAAAAAGGCATTCTTAGTCGTATGTTTGGAGGATAACATGGCATTACTTGATTATTTTTTACGTAAAAAAGAAAAACAGGTAACAACCGCTTCTAAGGCGAAAGAACGTTTACAAATTATTGTTGCACATGAGCGCAATAGTCGAAATAAACAGCCTGATTACTTGCCGCAACTCACTGCGGATATCCTTGAGGTATTGCGTAAGTACATTAAAGTCACCGATGAAAGTTTTTCGATAAACCTTGATAATAAAGGTGGCGATTTAAATGTCTTAGAACTTAATATTGAATTAAGTGATGAGAACAGTATTAACTAAGTCGATTTGATATTTTTTATCAGACCTTATTGGTAAACATAAAAAAGGCGCGTATTCTTTGAGGGAATACGCGCCTTTTTCATTTTATTTTACGATAAAATGATTATACATTTTACCGTCATCTTGTTTTTAACACTTAGTAGGCTTCGGCGATGGCTTCTTCAACTAACTGAGTTAACTGTTCGTAGCCAAAATTAACCAGAGGTTTTCCATTAACAAAAAACTGCGGCGTTGCTCGAACTTCGAGGGTTTTACCGTCTGCGATATCTTGCATTATAACCTTGCTAACGTTTTCGCTACTGACATCACGCATAAACTGTGCGCTATCTAAAGGTAAGTCCTTTAATAACGCACGAGCACTTTGTGGTTGAGCAACATGATGGCGAGTCCAGGCTTGCTGTTTGGCAAATAAAATTTCTACTGCCGGCCAAAACTGTTCTTGTAAGTGTGCGGCTTCAAGTAGTTTAACCACTTGATCTGAACCCTTATGGAAAGGGGTGTAGCGCATCATAACCTTAACTTTACCAGGGTAGCGTTTAATTAAATTATTTACCAGTGGGTAAAAAGCTGAACATGTTTCGCAAGCAGGATCGAAAAATTCGACAATGGTCACTTTTGCCTCTAACGGTCCTTTTATTGGCGCGCCAACACGTTCAATGATGTCGAGGTTTTCAACCTTAGCGCTCTGGTGGCTATTGTTTGCTTTAAATATTGTTGCTGCGCCAATAAAAGCCAAAAGGATAATAAGGCTGGCGCTAATGAAAAGTGTTTTTTTATTCATGATGATTCCGATTTAGTCATAAAAAATAATAATAAAGCCATGAGACTAAAGGTTAGTAAAGACATCATTGGCATATTTAAGAACCCAAAAACATTGAGATGCGTTTCTGAACAAGGAATATCTTGTACGCAGGGCTGTGCGCTTTTAGGAATATAACCGGCCACTAATAACACATGAAATAATGCGGTTAGCCAGCCAAATAAAACCAATACACTCGCATAGCGGGTCACTTTAGCGTCGAATGGAAATAAAGCCATTGGTAAAATAACGACCAAAGGGTACATAGCAATTCGCTGATACCAGCACAAAGAGCAAACGGGGAGTTTAACAACCTCACTAAAAAATAAACTAGCAAGCGTGCTTATGGTGGCGAGTACCCAAACTGAAAAGAGTAACAACCAACCTTTGGATAACGTATTGTTAGCAAGTATATCGTTCATATAATCTCGTTTAGTTAACGTTAAAAATCCAGCTTAAGCCGGATTTTTAAGGTAAATAAAATTAAGTTAATTATTCAACTATATCCATTTCTTCAATAAGATTGGTCGCGCCGTCAACATGTTCCATCACCCATAACATGTATTTAATATCAACGTGAATCGATCTGTTTAATTTAGTGTCGTAATCCCAATCACCAATAATACTTTCATAAACACCGTCAAAGACTAAACCAACAAATTCTGCTTTATCGTTGAGAGTAGGTGAGCCAGAGTTACCACCGGTAATATCTAATGTGCCTAGGTAGTTTACTGGCACTGAGCCGAGTTCTTTTTTAGCGTATTCGCCATAATTTTTACTCTTAATTAACTCGAGTTGTTTTTTAGACGCATTAAAAGGTTTTATACCTGTGTCTTTTTCTACTATACCTTCAAGTGTGGTAAAAGGTGTTGCAGTGAGTCCGTCTACTGGCGAATAACCTTTTACGTTACCGTAAGTAATACGTAATGTACTGTTAGCATCTGCGTATACAGGGAGTTTTTTATCGTTAAAATAGGCGATTAACGCTTCCATATACTTAGGACGATAAGCTTGAATATTACCTGACAATTCTTCGTCTTTTTCTTCAAGTGCTTTTCTTACAGAAAAAGTCTTTACGGCAAGTTGAATAAAGGGATCTGAGCTTTTTTCAAAGTCGGCTACCGATTTATTCATCCAAGTAAGGCGAGTTTCTTGGTCAGCAATTGTTGATGTTTGATACATTTTTTCAAGCTTAGTGCTTAAGGCTTTTTTATTTAGCCCTTGTTCAAGTTCAAAAAATTCATCGATGGCGAGAATACGTTCTGATTTAGGCAATTCAACATAATGTGTCAACATAGCGAATAAGATCTTTTGATCGATATTCGCGTCGAATCGACGATTAAAGGTTTTCATGCTTTGTTCAAAACGTGCAAGATCACGTTCTTGGTAACCTCTTTCTCTCGCTACGTTTGGTTTGTTTTTTTCTACGGCTAAACGATGTAAACGATAAGCGGTGCTTAACATTTTGTTGTAAGCCATATAACCTAGAATAAGATCGCGTGCTTGAGTTTTTTGGTTTTGTTTTAGTAGCTTATTTAGGCCGGTAAGTGCGTTGCCATATTTAGCCTTTCGCATTTTATCAGCATTGATCCAAGCGCTTAAGTCTTGTTCTAGTTGCTGTTTACGGGCTAACGTTGTGCCTTTATTGTAGCTTTTTATCATGCTACCGTAATTTTTTGCGTAGTTAGCTAAGCCGGCTAAGGTGCTTTCGTACTTTATTCTCGCTTCACTTTCTGGTGCAGACTCGTTATGAATTAAGTCGATAAGCTCTTCACGATAATTTTTAGCATTAGGGTAAGTCCAAGTAAATTGGTTTTCAACCTCAAGTGCAGTGCGGTAACGGTTGGTGCGTCCTGGGTAACCTAGCACCATAATGTAATCGCCTTCATCAACACTACTTTTATTCACTTTTAGGTGATGCTTTGGCTCATAAGGTACGTTGTCTTTACTAAAATCGGCGGGTTGCCCATCTTTACCGACATATGCACGATAAAAACCATAGTCTCCGGTGTGGCGTGGCCACATCCAGTTATCAACATCGCCACCATACTTACCAACACTACTTGCTGGAGCATGGACTAAACGAACATCGCGAATAGTTAATTGTTTAAATAAATAATATTCTAAACCGCCATGAAAATTGACAACACTACAACGATATTTGTCATCACTTTCACATTCAGCTACTAATGTTTTAGAGTTTTTATCTATGGCTTTATAGCGCTCAGAGCCCGACATGTTCTCGGTAATACTGCCTTTAATTAACGTGGTAACATCATTGATTTCTTCTGTTACATAGATACGACTGCCGGGTGTAGCGGGTAGCTCTTCATCAAAGGTTTTTGCTAGAAAACCATTGGCGAGTAGGTTGTTTTCTGCTGTTGAGTTGTATTGAACAGAGCCATAAACACAATGGTGATTAGAGGCAACTAAGCCTTTATCAGAAACAAAAGAAGCCGTGCAGCCACCAAGGCTGACAATAGCACCCATAGGAAAACCAGTAAGATCGGTTAAATCGTTAGGATTTAATTTTAAACCTGCTTGGGTAAGTTCTGATGCAATGCTTGGCAATTGGTGAGGTTGCCACATACCTTCATCAGCTGTGGCAAATGTTGAAGCCATCGCTAATAATAGAATCGTTGTTTTTTTCATTAGAATTCTCTGGATTGTATTAATTTATAGTTTTAATTTTATAGTTATAAGCTGCGCGTAAATATTATAAAATACTTAGTTGTCATGTTTTTACTTAATATTGCTAATCGACATTATGCCAAAGATAACTTTAAGGATAAAGAGGGCGTTTTAAGCAAAATAAACAAGGCGTATGATTATTGTGATCACACGCCTTGGTTTCTGATAACGTTTACGTTATTTTAAGAGGTTTTGACTTTAGTTTAAAACGGGCAATAAACCATAATCTTTACCATATTCCAACATCTGCTCTTGGAAGTTATCAGGGTAAGTGATTTTAACATTAGTCATTTTATCACCTAGATAAACGGCCTCTAATTTAGGGTTAACAAAACCAGAATATGGTGCTAATTTAAGTTTCTCATAACGGCTCAACACTTCTAAGTGCAATTTTTTGTCAACCTTAACCGCATAGCCTTCAATTAAAGCTTGGCCTGCAGCAAAGTCACCTTCAGACTTTATTCGTTGTAATTCACGTAATAATTGGCCAAATAATGTCCGTAGCTTTTGATAGTCGTTGACAACAAAAAAAGTTTTTCCATCACGAACTCGCTTTTCAATAACATTGTCAGTGGCACCTTTTTCAAATGCCCAACTTGCAATTAACTGGCGGTTACGCATGTGTGCTTCTTCAATATGCTCACCCTCTTTTAGACGCCTTAATTGCAACATCATGCCGTTACGAATATAACTGTCGTAGCTTGCTTTACCCACTTCTAAGCTTGGCATTGCACCCATATCAATTAATTTTTGATCCATAAGATAGTACAAGGCAATTAAGTCGGCGCGACCTTCTTCAAGGGCTGACGAATATTGCTTTAACGTTTCTTTAGGTGTGCCAACGCCTTCGTTAATTTGCCCCGAAGCATGACCAACAACTTCATGTAAATCGGTATGTAAGTGAGACGCTAACGGACCAAATTCTTTGCTGCGGGCAAGTTCAGCATCGTCCCAAACAAACTCGGCTAACGAACCACCTTTTACGTTGTCATAAGCACTAACAATATTAGTTAAGCTTACCGACTTTGAACCATGCTCAGCGCGTATCCAGTTAGCGTTGGGTAAGTTAATGCCAATAGGCGTAGAAGGAGAAGCATCGCCAGATTCAATAACAACTGTAATGGCTTTACCGGTAATACCTTTGACTTCTTTTTTCTTATGGCTTTCAATGAGTGGTGAATTATCTTCAAACCACTGAGCTTCTGCGGCAATCTTAGCAATCACCTTGGTGGCTTCGTGATCTTTTACCGAAACAACGGATTCAAATGAACCTCTGTAAGCTAGAGGATCGTCGTAAACTTCGATGAAACCATTTACTACGTCAACATCTGAATTAACGTCTTTAACCCAAGCAATAGAGTAGTCGTCAAAGTCTTTTAAATCACCGCTTCTATAGTATTTAGATAACAAGGTTAGGGCTTTACGTTGTTGCTCGTTTTCAGCAACGGTTGCTGCTTTATCTAGCCAAAAGACAATTTCACTGATGGCTTTATCGTACATACCACCAACTTTCCACACTTGTTCAACTATCTTGCCGTCAATTTTTACTAATTTAGAATTCAAGCCCCAAGATACTGGACGCTTAGGGTCTACATCGACCTTATTTTTATAAAAGTTTTCAACTTCTTGTTCGGTAACGCCTTCATAATAGTTAACGGAAGAGGCAACAACATTATCAATGTTAGCAGACTGATTAACCATTTTAGGTGCGACCGTTGGGTCGAATAAAATAGGCGTTAGTAAGGCCACTAACTGCTCAGCACTTTGGTCTTTATTTAAGGGTAATTTACCTTTTTCGGCAACTGACATGACATAGCGTTCAAAAGTTTCAGGGCTAAATTCAGGGCTGAATTTACCTGACATATAATGGTGATGAATGCCGTTAGAAAACCAAACACGTTTGGTGTATTCATTGAACTTTTTGAATTCTTCGCTGCTTTTGTCTCCGGCATAATCAGCAATAACCGCTTCTAGTGTATGACGAATGGTGAGGTTGTATTTGTAGTTATGATCCCAAGTAATATCACGACCAGAAAGCGCTGCTTTATAAAGATAAAATAACAACTCTTTAGTTTCTAGAGGCAACTCTTCAAAACCAGGTACTTGATAACGTATAACACGGATATCAGCAAAACGGTCTACCTGCCATTTAAATTCATTGTTGCTAGTTGCTGTCGCTTGATGAGTTTGCTTTGGCTCTGCTTTATTGCTGCTTGTTTCTTGTTCAGAGCAGCCAGAAAAAGCGAGCACAGCTGCTAACGCTGCAGATATTTTTGATAATTTCATGTGGTTTTAATTCCAAGTATTGCCCTGCGATCGAGCCTTTTATTATAAGTATTACTTAACGCTAAAATAATACTCACAATGTCGCAATATGTATACCTGTTAACTTTATTGGCAACAATCAGTATTTAGCTTAAAAGGTTTCTTAAAGAACGGAAAAATTAATATTTAGCGTTTTTAATGATGAAATATAGCGGCAATAGCTTGATATTTAATCATAGCGGACCTACATCATAGTAAATCCTAACCAGTAAAGTTCATTATGTTGTCTTATCTTCTTCCCATATTTATTGGCGTTTTACTTATTGGCTATTCTGTCGGTAAGCCTTACTGGCGAGAATATCAGCGAGATAAAATAAGGCGTCAGCCATTTAAAAAAACATGGCGAAAAATCATTCAACAAAGAATGCCTTATTTTGGACAAATGCCAACAGATTTACAGTTGCAGTTAAAGCAACATATTCAGGTATTCTTGGCGGAGAAAACCTTCGTTGGTTGTAACGGTGTTAAAATAACCGATGAAATACGTATAACGATTTCTGCCCAAGCATGTCTATTGTTGCTTAATCGCAAGACTAATTTTTACCCTAAATTACAAACTATCCTGGTTTACCCTCGTGCTTTTATTAAGCAACAGCAAAATATGGGGACTGATGGCTTAAGATACCAACAAAAAGTAGCATTGGCGGGTGAATCATGGGATTTTGGTAAAGTTGTATTATCTTGGCAAGATACTTTAGACGGTGCAAAAATACCTGATGATGGTCGTAATGTGGTCATTCATGAGTTTGCCCATCAGCTAGACCAAGAAAATGGCAGCGCTAACGGTGCGCCTATCCTGGATAAAGGGCAGAGCTATCAAGGTTGGTCTGCTGCTTTTTCTCTACAATTTGAACAGTTAAAGATGCAAGCAAGAACCGGAGCACCCTCATTATTTGATTATTACGGAGCAACAAATCCGGCTGAATTTTTTGCTGTTACCAGTGAAGTATTTTTTGAGCAAGCTAAACAGTTTCATGCTAAGTATCCGATGCTCTATCAGCAACTTAAAAATTATTATCATGTTGATCCTGTTCACTGGGCTTAATATTCATATGACAGATAACATCACTTTAATAATGACAAATCTGGTGATTATTCTAAAATACTTTATTGATATACCAAAATAATAGCGCAAGCTCCTGTTAGTACTGGGTACTATTTATGCGGAGCTATAAAATCTTCGGCTAATCTATCTTCACTGTAGTAAGATGCTCATAACCTGTTGTTTAAAATTATTACGGTTAGGGTGTGGAGTTAACAACTTCTTGTTTTAATGGTGATGATTTTCTAGATATTTCTAAAGATCCTGCTATGCGTTTACTAAAATCAACTATTCATCCTGACATTCGTGATATGTCAGCACGCCAATTTACTCGAAAAGCAACGCGGGCTATTGTCTTAAAAGGCGAAGATATACTTTTGCTTTATACCAAGCGGTATCATGATTACAGTTTACCCGGTGGCGGTATCGACGAAGGTGAAAGTAATGTTGCCGGTTTGGTGCGCGAGTTAAAAGAAGAAACTGGCGCGCATAATGTGCAAAATATTCAAGCGTTTGGTTTATATGAAGAGTTTAGACCTTGGCATAAGCCCGGCTTCGAACTTATTCATATGGAGTCTTATTGTTATATTTGTTCAATAGATGAAGAGTTACTTGAAACCGAGCTTGAAGCGCATGAAATTAACAATGGTATGCATCCAGTTTGGATGAATATACATCAAGCGATTAGTCATAATGAGCAAACAATAGCGAATAGTCTAAAAAAGGGACTTTCTATTGAACGGGAAACTTTTTTGTTAAAGCTTATTGTTAGTGAGCTACTAGTCAAATAGGGTTAAGTGGTTTTATTGTGGCTATTGTCCGGGGCAGGGACGTTTTTTATAAAACTTAGTCAGTACTTACTTCATTAGTAATGGCAATTCTTAAGGTTTCTCTTTTTAGCAGTTTTGCTGCGACCACTGCTGATACTTGGTAAAACTCATTAACGTATTCTTGTGCGTTGAGATATTCGCGTATTTTCTTTTTTATCGCGCACGGGTTGTTACACGCTAAAGAAAATACCAGCGAGTAATCACCTGGCGAGTTTTTTGATAGTAACCGAGCGTATTCGACCGGATCATCTGGAGTACAGCCTATTCTTATCACATCTGAAAAAAAAGAGTGAGTCATCACATAAACGTTACCCGTTGAAACAGTGTCTTTTTCCATGTCTTTTATAAAACTTCTTTTTTATATCAAATAGTTTAAAGGTACTTTATCTTTGAAATAAAGTACCTGATCAAATAAATATGTACGGGCTTACACTACTTTTAAATAGTCTTTAATTATTTCTGCGCCATTACTGGCTTGAATTGGCTTAAAGATAAAACCAGAAACGCCACTTGCTTGGCATTCATCGACGAGTCCTTTATCGGTAACCGAAGACAACATTACCACAGGTACATTTGAGCCACTGGCACGAATAGCTTTCAATGCTTCGTTACCGTTCATCTTAGTCATCACGACGTCCATGAAAAGGAAGTCAGGTGCTTGATTTTTTACCGCTTCTACCGCAGTACTACCATCGTCTGCTTCAATAACATTTTCATAACCTAAACCAGCTAAAAAGCGTTTTATTGCTTTTCGTATCATCGCACTATCGTCAACAAGTAATATTTTGCTCTCTAGTGGTAAAGGTGTGCTGTGTGGGTTTGCAATGCCTGAGCTTTGTTCTCTTTCAACATTACTGGTTTGAAAATTAACATTACGCACCAATAAATTAAAATAGTATCGACCAACACCTTCAACGGTAATTGGCACCGTTATTATCTCTTTAACGCCTGCTAAGTATTTTTCCATATCTTTAAAATTATGGATAAAATACGGGCTAGAAAAATCAAATTTTAAGTTGTTGCGGCTCAGTAAATCAGTTGCTCGGCCAACAATGGTATTGCCCCATTCTGCTAAAGCATTACTTAACTCGTCATTTATTTCTGGGTAATCATATGCTTCATCAAACATATTTTGGCAAACAGAATTACCAATAGCTACTGCGGTTTCTGGGTAATGATGCATCATAATTACCCCATCTAAACAGCCGGTAATATCAGAGCAAACGGCATAACCTTTAAAGCGAAAGTCTTCAACTTTATCCATAAAAGCTTCGCCGGCGCTCCCCGATAAACTGGTCATCGATTTTAAGCTAGCAATAGATTCATTAATGAAAGGATGTAAAGTGACTTTATAAATTGTATCAATAGACATGAAATATCCGCATTTATTATTTTTATTGTGCGAACAAAATACTAGAGCAAATAAGGTTTTGCAAGCAAATACCCTAGGCGATTAACGAGCTTTGATTATTTTTATTTAATAATATATCAAGCACTAATCACTTCTGTGTTGATACTGGTGAAAAAACAACCAAAAATTTTAAGGATTAAGTAGAGAAAATAGAGTTTTTACTGTATAATGCGCCACTTTATTTTGATGGTCTTAAATATGTTTCTATTTTTGCTATCTTCACCGTTGCTGGTTAACAATTTTAGTTAGCACTATTTAGGAATTTATCTTTGATCACTACATCTAACATTACAATGCAATTTGGCGCAGAGCCTTTGTTTGAAAACATTTCGGCTAAATTTGGCAATGGTCACCGCTACGGTTTGATCGGCGCAAATGGTTGTGGCAAGTCTACATTCATGAAGATACTCAGTGGTGACTTAGTACCAAGTTCAGGCAATGTCTCGGTAAGTACTGGCAACAAAGTTAGTACGTTGGGTCAAGACCAGTTCGCTTTTGAACAACACAATGTTATTGACACTGTTATTATGGGTGATATGCCATTATGGAAAGTAAAGCAAGAAAGAGATGCTATATACGCACAAGCTGAAATGAGCGAAGCCGATGGTATGCGTGTTGGTGACCTAGAAAGTGAATTTGCTGAAATGGACGGTTACACCGCAGAAAGTCGCGCGGGTGAAATACTACTAGAAGCAGGTATCGAAGAATCTTTTCATTATGGTTCAATGCAACAAGTTGCTCCAGGTTGGAAACTTCGTGTTTTACTTGCACAAGCCTTATTTGCTAACCCTGATATTTTGTTACTCGATGAGCCAACCAACAACTTGGATATCCATACCATCAGTTGGTTAGAAGCTGAGTTAAACAAACGTAAATGTACCATGATCATTATTTCTCATGATAGACATTTTCTTAATTCAGTATGTACACATATGGCTGATATTGATTACGGTGAATTACGCGTTTATCCGGGTAATTACGAGTTCTTCCTCGCGCAGTCTGGTTTGTTACGCGAACAATTATTAGCCGGTAATGATAAAAAAGTTGCTGAGATCGCTGAGTTGCAAGACTTTGTTAACCGTTTTGGCGCTAACGCTTCTAAAGCGAAACAAGCAAGTTCTCGTGCTAAGAAAATGGATAAAATTAAACTTGATGATGTAAAGTCTTCAAGTCGTATCACCCCAAAAATAGCTTTTGCCCCTGGCAAGAAAATGCACAGACAAGCACTAGAGCTTGAAGGTTTAGCTCATGGTTTTGACGGTGTTACTTTGTTTTCTAAAGGTGATTTACTGTTAGAAGCGGGCGCTAAACTAGCTATCATCGGAGAAAACGGTGTTGGTAAAACGACGTTGCTACGCTGTTTAATGAGCGAGTTAGAGCAGACTGAAGGTGTTGTTAAATGGTCTGAAAATGCTTCTGTGGGTTATTGTCCACAAGATAGTGGTTCATTCTTTGACAACGACTTAACATTGATGGAATGGATGTCACAATGGCGTAGACCTTGTCACAATGATTTAAGTGTTCGTGGCATGCTAGGACGTATGTTATTCACTGATGATGATGCTAACAAGAAAGCACGTAACTGTTCAGGTGGTGAAAAGAATCGCTTGTTATTCGGTCGTTTAATGATGGCTGATATCAACGTATTAATTATGGATGAGCCAACTAACCACATGGATATCGAAGCGATAGATGCATTAAACAATGCGCTAAAAGACTTTGAAGGTACGCTAATTTTTGTTAGTCATGACCGTGAGTTTGTTTCTAGCTTAGCAACCCGTATTATCGATATTAAAGATAAAAAGCTTGTTGATTTTCAAGGTTCATTAGATGAATATCTTGATAGCCAAATACAGGCTCAAAAAAGAGCTTAGTCCTCTTTTAGCTGAGTTATTTGATTGTTGAAAACGCCTTTAATGGCGTTTTTAACGCTTTAACTAAGCACTATTTATAGATAAAAAAATGAGTTAGCCAACATTTAAAATGAGTGCGCTATACTCTCTACCATTCTGAAGACAACTCTACTGCTGCCTTCACCTTAACAACGTTCTCTAGGTCTAAACATGATAAACAATGATATTCTTCGTCGCTTAAGTACTTTACTTGATTTTGATGACGAAAAAACCCGTGCCGTCTTTAAATTAAACGCTTGTGAAATATCAGCAGAGCAATTGGTTTGTTTTTATAAAGAAAAAGACGATGAGACTTATGTTGAACTACTTGACGTAGAATTTGCTAGTTTCCTCAATGGCTTGATTGTTGAAAGAAGAGGCGCAAAAGAAGGACCACAAGCGGTTCCTGAAGCTGTCTTAACTAATAACGCTATTTTTAATAAGTTAAAAATTGCTTTTTCTCTACAAGCTGATGAAGTGATTGATACGCTTGAATTAGCCGAGTTGAGCTTAACCAAATATGAATTAAGTGCATTTTTTCGAAGCATCAATAATAAACATTATAGAGATTGTAGTGATGAAGTTTTATCGACCTTTATTAAAGGTTTAAAAATTAAACTTCAAGGATAGTATTATGCCATTTTCGACACTGGGATTAAGTGAACCGCTTTTAAAAGCACTTGCTGACTTAAAATATAGCGAGCCAACGGCTATTCAGAAAAAAGCCATTCCGGTTATTTTATCGGGAAAGAACCTTGTTGCTGCAGCGCAAACAGGTACCGGTAAAACGGCCAGTTTTGTTTTACCAATACTTGAAAAACTTAATACCGAACGAAAATTACGTGGCAAACGTATTCGAGCGCTTATTCTTACCCCAACACGTGAACTTGCCGTTCAAGTAGAACAAAGTATCCGTGATTATGGTAAGTATTTAGACCTAAGCTCGATGGCAATGTACGGTGGTACTGACATTGAACCGCAAAGGCAGAAGCTTATTTGGGGGGTTGATATTGTTGTTGCGACTCCCGGGCGATTACTTGATATGGCTCATCAACGTGCTCTGCATTTTGATGAACTTGAAGTCCTTGTTTTAGATGAAGCTGATAGAATGCTTGATATGGGTTTTATTGAAGATATTAATAAAATCATTGAACGTTTGCCACTCGAACGTCAAAACTTATTATTTTCAGCCACTATTTCTGATGATGTTCGAACGTTATCAAAGCGTACCTTTAGTAATGCGACAGAAATCTCTATCGGCAATAATAGCGCCTCTAAACCTAAAATTGATCAATGGTTAATAACGGTTGATAAAGGTAATAAGTCGGCATTACTGAGCCATTTAATTATTGAACATCAATGGCAGCAAGCGCTGATCTTTATCGAAACAAAACACGGTGCAGCTAAACTTGTTAGCCAGCTAGAAAAACGTGGCATTAGTGCCGAGTCTATTCATGGTGGCAGAACACAAGCGATGCGAGAACAAGTTCTTAATGACTTTAAAGCCGGTAAAATTAAGTTTCTTGTCGCTACAGGTATTGCTTCACGCGGTCTTGATATCGGCGAGCTCACTCGAGTGGTTAATTACGACTTACCTGATCAAGTCGATGACTATATTCACCGTATTGGCCGAACAGGTCGAGCGGGAGCCTCTGGAGAAGCGGTATCATTTGTAGCCAAGGACAACTTTAGAAACTTGTGTGCGATAGAAAGCCGTTTAGGGCATGTTATTAAACGCAAAGAATTTGAAGGATTTCCAGTCAAAAAAGTGGTGCCACTTTCTATTCTAAATTATGTGCCAAAAAATAAACGTTAACTACGGCTCATTAATTTATTAAGTTTGTATTGCGCTTGTTGGGGATGGGTTAAATCGATGATTTCTATCATTTCACACTCATCCCTGATCATCTCACTGATATTACTCGGATAATCCCGGCAGTCTTCAGGGCGGTCTTGATAAATTGCACAAGTATATTTAACTTGCTCGGTAGCATCTTGGTTAGGCATTTTTTCTAGAAAAGGGCACTGTGTCAGTTGTTTACCGGTTTGAGGATTAAACCAAATCTTATCTTTTATTACATATTGATGAATATGAGGGCGAAAAATTTCCCACATCTCAATATCTTCAATCGAAGCTGCTATGCCTCCGTCGCCATATTTTATACAGCATTTTCCACATTGATTACAATCTTTCAATGGTTGCTTAACTCGTTTTAGTGTTTAAACAAAAGTGTATCATGTTAGCCTAACAATTATTGCGCTGGGCATTCGTGTTTATCTATACAATTAATTATCTCGCCTTGTACTGATTTGATATCCCCAGTATGCTCACCGACAATAAAGCAAATTTTCGAATTACAGGTAATAATAACAGCGTGAAAAAATCTATTTTAATAACAGGTTGTTCAAGCGGTATTGGTTTAGATGCGGCTCTGACGTTATCAACAAGAGGCTATCAAGTTTTTGCTACCGCAAGAAAACAAGCCGATGTTGTTATGCTACAAGAAAAAGGTTTAACCGCTTGCCAGCTTGATTTAACCCAAGTTGACAGTATCCATGCGGCACTTGCTTTTGTGCTCAATGAAACTGGGGGGACATTAGATTTTCTTTTTAATAATGGTGCCTATGGTCAACCGGGCGCATTAGAAGACTTACCAACTCAAGCGCTTATAAGCCAATTTGAAAGCAATGTTTTTGGCTGGCACGAGCTGACTAAACAAGTTATTCCGGTTATGCGCAAGCAAGGTCATGGCCGAATTATTCAATGTAGCTCAGTGTTAGGCTTTGTTTCTATGGCTTATCGTGGCGCTTATAATGCCTCAAAATATGCTGTTGAAGGTTTGTCTGACACCTTAAGGTTAGAATTGAGATCAGCGAATATCGCAGTGATACTTTTACAGCCAGGTCCCATTAATACTCAATTTCGCGCCAATGCCTTAAGTGCTTTTACAGCCAACATTGACGCTAAAGACAGTGCCCATCATCTTGAGTATCAACAACAAATAGCAAGGCTGGCCAGTAAAACCTCGAATGCAAAATTTACCTTAGAAGCGGCAGATGTCACCAAAGCGTTGATCCATGCCTTAGAGAGTAAACGCCCGAAAATAAGATACAGAATTACCGTGCCTACTAAACTATTTGCCGTATTCAAACGTATACTACCGACAAGTTGGCTCGATAACCTTTTAGCTAAAGGTTAATGAGCTAAAATAAGGTAAACTAACAAAAAATATTATTCATTTTTAAAAGGTAACTCTGATGAAAAGAACATCAAAAGTAGTTTGTACATTTTTAGCATTAATGACGAGCTTTAGCTTGTTAGCCTCTGATTTAAAAGTGGGAGAGCAAGCACCAGATTTTAAATTGCAAGCCACCAATGGTGATTATTACCAACTTAGTGACTACCAAGGTAAGCAAGCGGTTGTTTTAGCTTGGTATCCAATGGCTAACACGCGTGGTTGTACCATTGAATGTAAGTCATTGGTTGAGAAAGGGCATTTGATCAGAGCGTATAATGCAAGTTACGTTATGGCCAGTGTTGACCCATTAGATGACAACAGAGATTTTGCTAAGAAAACCGGCGCAGACTTTCCGATGTTAAGCGACCCGACAAAAGCGACTGCAAAAGCCTACGATGTGTTGAATATGATGCAGGTTGCTAGTCGTGTGACATTTTATATTTCTAAAGAAGGTAAAATCTTGAAAATAGATGATGATATTTCGCCAAGAACAGCGGCAGAAGATATTGCCAGTAACCTTGAAATGTTAAAAGTAGCAAAAGCTCAATAAGATAATAAGAGCAGCCAACACTTTTGGCTGCTTATTATAAGTTACTCAGCGAGTAACTTTTCTATATCCGCTTTAATGCTAGTCGGTTTAGTGGTTGGCGCATAGCGTTTAACTACTTGGCCTTTCTTGTTCACTAAAAACTTAGTGAAATTCCACTTGATGCTCTTAGAACCTAGTATTCCAGGTGCTTGTGCCTTTAAAAAGGTAAAAAGAGGGTGAGTGTTGTCGCCATTGACGTCAATTTTATCAAATAATGGGAATTTGATATTAAACGTTAGATCACAAAACTGCTGTATTTCCTCATTACTGCCTTTTTCTTGTTGCTTAAACTGATTACAAGGAAAAGCTAAAACCGCTAAACCTTGTGTTTGATACTCACTGTAAAGTGATTGTAAACCTTCATACTGAGGCGTAAATCCGCAGGCACTTGCCGTATTTACAATAAGCATTACCTTACCTTGGTAGTCTTTCAACTCAACGGTTTCTTTTTTATTGTTCAGCGCATTAAACTGATAAATAGCGTCAGACATTGGTTATTCCTTTATATTAAGCGGCTTAAAATTTAGTGAAATTCTTCACAAGCTATCAAAGTGTTCTCGATTAAACTTGCTACTGTCATTGGGCCTACGCCGCCAGGTACGGGCGTAATATAAGCGGCTTTCGTTTGAGCTATATCAAAACCTACATCACCAACAAGTTTGCCATTGGCCAAACGGTTAATCCCCACATCAATAACAATAGCGCCAGCCTTAATCCATTCTCCAGGAATGAACTCAGGTTTTCCTACGGCCACAACAAGTAAATCAGCGTTACGTATTTTATCTTCAAGATTTTTAGTGAATCTATGCGTGGTGGTTACTGTGCAACCGGCCAGTAATAGTTCTAATGTCATTGGACGACCAACAATATTTGAAGCACCGACTATAACCGCTTCTAAACCATGTGGGTCTATACCGGTAGTCTCTATCAGCTTGATAATGCCCTTAGGTGTACAGGGGCGCAATCCTGGTTGACGAAGTGCTAGTTTGCCGACGTTGAATGGGTGGAAGCCATCAACATCTTTTAAAGGGTTAATATGCTCGATAATTAAATTAGCATCTAAACCTTTTGGTAAAGGGAGCTGAACAAGAATACCATCAATATTTTCGTCATTATTTAATTCATCAATTAAAGTAAATAATTCAGCTTGAGTGGTTGTTGGGGGCAGATCATATGAGCGAGAAAGAAAACCAACTTCTTCACATGCTTTACGCTTACTACCAACATAAACTTGTGAAGCAGGATCTGAGCCGACTAATATCACGGCTAGCCCGGGAGGTCGTAAGCCATTTTTAACGCGTACTGCTACTTTTTCTTTTACTGAGAGCCTAAGCTGCTGAGCAATATATTTACCGTCTATAAGAGTTGCTGTCATGATAGTTTCTATTAACTTAGTTAAATGATGAAAAACGACACTATTTTCGCATAAAAACCTGGACTGTTATAGCTACTGTTCTTATAAATGGTCTTTTATTCGGTAATATATCGTCAAATGAAGATTTAAAAATAAAATATACGCTTATCAAGTATGCCAAAAACTGAATTTATTGATAATTGAAGAGTTGCTATATTTATAGGCAATAAGTGCTGATTATCAAGCGGCTTGTTTTAAAAGTGAGCAAACGGTTATTTTTTTATAAAAAAGGTTTGACGGGACTCAGGCAACTAGGTAATATCCGCATCCGTTGAAAGGGGCATATTTTTAGTTCTTTTAAACGCAGTACATATCGGTGATTAGCGCAGCTTGGTAGCGCACTTGGTTTGGGTCCAAGGGGTCGCAAGTTCGAATCTTGCATCACCGACCACTTTTTTAATTATTTTTAATAACTAAAAATTTGGCCTGTAGGTAATGTGCGCCCTTAGCTCAGCTGGATAGAGCAACGCCCTTCTAAGGCGTGGGTCGCAGGTTCGAATCCTGCAGGGCGTACCAAACAGTATTTTACAATGGTGGCTATAGCTCAGTTGGTAGAGCCCCGGATTGTGATTCCGGTTGTCGAGGGTTCAAGTCCCTTTAGCCACCCCATTTTTTCTCAAGAGATGGTGATAAAATATTGTAGTAAAGTAGGTTAAGTAGAAAATGTCGGTGATTAGCGCAGCTTGGTAGCGCACTTGGTTTGGGTCCAAGGGGTCGCAAGTTCGAATCTTGCATCACCGACCACTTCTTATTTTATATGCCTTTTATCTTTGTCATCTCCCGTTATACACTTCTATTTACAAATCATAAATTTAATCTAGAACAACTCTTTAACTACCAGTTACACCAATCTTTATGCACTTTAAATTTAATTTATTACATTTAAATGAAGTCAGCACACACTGTTTTTACTCGTTTTATCACCCATTTAAAAAATAAGTCAAAAATAACGTCATTAAAGGGTCGACTCTTATATCAAGCATCGCTATAATTTCGCGTCATTATTTTAAAATCTAGGTCTATATCATGCCTTTTAAACCTCGCTGAGCGAGGAACTATTTATTAGTGTTGGTATTTACTCTGATTTTTCGGGCTTCTGTAGCGTTGGTTATAGGGCTACAAACGTCACACTCTTTGGCTAATTAAGCTGTGAAGTAGTTGTGTTATTGAAAGCGTTACTAAAACGCTAAGTTTTGAGGTATTAAAATGCAAGTTTCAGTAGAGACTACACAAGGTTTGGAACGTAAGTTAACTATTTCTGTTCCTGCAGAATCAGTAGATGTAGAAGTTAAAAACCGTCTTCGTCACATATCAAAAACCCAGCGAATTAATGGTTTCCGTCCAGGTAAAGTTCCTGCGACTGTTATCCAAAAGCGTTACGGTCAATCAGTTCGTCAAGAAGTTGCTGGCGAATTAATGCAACGTAACTTTGTTGATGCAATCGTTGCAGAAAAAATGAATCCAGCTGGTCGTCCAAGTTTTATTGCTAAAAGCAATGAAGACGGCAAAGCGCTAGAATTCGAAGCTACTTTTGAAGTTTACCCTGATGTTGCTTTAACGGGCTTAGATTCAATTAACGTTGAACGTCCTGACGTTGAAGTTACAGATGCTGATTTAGATGAAATGTTTATTACATTACAGAATCAACATAAAACGTGGAAAGAAAACAAGCGTAAAACTAAAGCCGGTGACAAACTTGTTTTAGATTTTACTGGCCGTGTTGACGGTGAAGTTTTTGAAGGCGGCGAAGCTAAAGATTTCGAACTTGAATTAGGCGCTGGTCGCATGATCCCAGGTTTTGAAAAAGAAATTACTGGCATGAAAGCTGGCGATGAAAAAACAATTAAAGTGACTTTCCCTGATGATTACCATGCTGAAAACCTAAAAGGCAAAGAAGCAGAGTTTGATATCGTTCTTCATAAAACTGAAGGTCCAGTATTACCAACAATCGATGAAGATTTTGCTAAATTGTTTGGTGTTCAAGAAGGTGGCGTAGAAGCATTACGCACTGAAGTAAGCACTAACATGACTCGTGAGTTAACCCAAGCGGTTAAAGCTAAAGTTAAAGAGCAAGTAATCGAAGGCTTATTAGCTGCTAACGATGTTGAAATTCCTAAAGCGTTAATCGCTCAAGAAATTGACGTTTTACGTAAGCAAGCAATGCAACGTTTTGCGGGTCAAATGGATCCTAATAACATGCCAGAGCTTCCAGCTGATATGTTTGAAGAGCAAGCTAAACGCCGTGTTAAAGTTGGTTTGTTACTAGGTGAAGTGATCAAAGTTAATGAATTAAAAGTTGATGAAAACAAAGTTAACGAATTAATTGCATCAGCCGCATCAGCTTACGAAGATCCAAAAGAAGTTATCGAGTACTACGCAACAAACAAAGAGCTTAACCAACAAATGCAGAATGTTGCATTAGAAGAGCAAGCTGTTGAATTGTTACTTGAAAGCGCAAAAGTTAATAAAAAGAAAGCAAGCTTTAAAGATATAATGAATCCAGAAGGTAAATAAGACTGAGTCTCTTAGGATTCTTGCCACTGAGCAAAGAAACTTAATCGGCTAAGTTGCTGCCATTTGCTTAAATTTGTCGCACTTTAGTGAAACAAATGTGAATTGGTAGACCTTTTAGATTGACATTATGTCAAGCAATCGCTTAAATGGCTGGTATGGGGACATACGAGCCATTTTTTATATAGAAAGGAAATTTTAGTTGTTTACTTCTCAAAATAATTCTCAGAAAATCACCAGCACTATCGATAGTGCTTTAGTGCCAATGGTTATTGAGCAAACACCTAAGGGTGAGCGCTCGTTCGATATTTATTCAAGACTTTTAAAAGAGCGTGTTATTTTCTTGTGTGGTCAAGTTGAAGATCACATGGCTAATTTGATTGTTGCTCAGTTATTATTCCTTGAGTCTGAAAGTCCTGATAAAGATATATACTTATATATTAATTCACCTGGCGGTTCGGTAACTGCAGGTATGGCTATTTACGATACGATGAAGTTTATTAAGCCAAACATTAGTACAGTATGTATTGGTCAGGCGGCTAGCATGGGCGCATTCTTATTGTCAGGCGGTGAAAAAGGTAAACGTTACTGTCTACCCAATGCCCGTGTGATGATTCATCAGCCACTTGGTGGTTTCCAAGGTCAAGCATCTGACTTTGAAATTCATGCGAAAGAAATTCTTTATATTAAAACTAAATTGAACAGTTTAATGGCCGAGCATACAGGTCAGTCATTAGAGAAAGTTTCTCATGACACCGACCGTGACAACTTCCTAAGTGCAGAAAGTGCGGTTGAATATGGATTAGTTGACTCCATATTAACAGAACGATTAGATAAATAATTTCACAACTTTGTGATCTAGATAATTTATGAAATACTTAACAGTATCTGTATTAGAAATTAAACAAATTGAGGTTCCGTATGACCGATATTAAAAATGGTGACGGTGATAACGGCAAGCTTTTGTATTGTTCGTTTTGTGGCAAGAGCCAACATGAAGTTCGTAAACTTATTGCTGGTCCGTCAGTATTTGTTTGTGATGAGTGTGTTGAACTGTGCAACGATATTATTCGTGAAGAAATAAAAGAAATTTCCCCGAAAGAAGAAAAAGAAAGCTTACCTACACCGATAGAGATCCGTGAAAGTTTAGACGACTACGTTATTGGTCAAGATCACGCGAAAAAAGTATTAGCAGTAGCGGTTTATAATCACTACAAACGTTTACGCAATGGTGACTCTCACAATGGTATAGAGTTAAGTAAAAGTAATATTTTACTTATTGGCCCAACGGGTAGTGGTAAAACATTACTGGCTGAAACCTTAGCGCGTTTACTTGATGTGCCGTTTACTATGGCCGACGCAACGACATTAACTGAAGCAGGTTATGTTGGTGAAGATGTTGAAAACATCATTCAAAAGCTTTTACAAAAATGTGATTACGATGTTGAAAAAGCCCAGCGTGGTATTGTTTACATCGATGAAATTGATAAGATTTCACGTAAATCAGATAATCCATCAATCACGCGTGATGTATCAGGTGAAGGTGTTCAGCAAGCATTGTTAAAGCTTATTGAAGGCACTATTGCTTCAGTTCCACCACAAGGTGGGCGTAAACATCCTCAACAAGAGTTTTTGCAGGTTGATACCTCAAAAATCTTATTTATCTGTGGTGGTGCATTTGCCGGTTTAGATAAAGTTGTTGAGCAACGTTCACATACTGGTGCAGGTATAGGTTTTGGCGCAGAAGTTCGTGGCAAAGATAGCAAGAAAACGCTAACCCAACACTTGCAAGATGTTGAGCCAGAAGATCTGATTAAGTATGGTTTAATTCCTGAATTTATTGGTCGCTTGCCTGTTGTAGCAACATTGACAGAACTTGATGAAGACGCATTAATCCAAATATTGCAAGAGCCTAAAAATGCGCTAACTAAACAGTTTGGTGCATTGTTCGACATGGAAAACGTTGAATTAGAGTTCAGAGAAGATGCATTAATTGCTATTGCACACAA
Source organism: Colwellia sp. BRX8-9 (assembly GCF_014077245.1). NCBI lineage: Bacteria > Pseudomonadati > Pseudomonadota > Gammaproteobacteria > Alteromonadales > Colwelliaceae > Colwellia > Colwellia sp. BRX8-9. The sequence continues at coordinate 247,706 of NZ_JACGVN010000003.1, read as the reverse complement.
AGCAATGGTGCGTAAAACGGGCGCGCGTGGTTTACGCTCAATCGTTGAAAGCGTCTTACTTGATACCATGTACGAATTGCCATCAATGAATGATGCGATAAAAGTTGTGGTCGATGAAACAGTAATAAAAGGTGAGTCAAAACCGATTATTATTTACGATACACCACAGGAAAAAGTAGCGAGCGAGTAGCCGTTCATTGCTAAAATTTTAGGTGTTTCGATAAAAAGAGTTAGATGACATTGATCATTTAGCTCTTTTTTTTTGTCTATCCGTTGAAAGCTTTACTAAAATCCCCATATACTTTTTAACTACAATTTTTTCCCTACTGATTTTCGAGAGAGTAACCTATGACCGAAGAGTTATCTGGTATCAATGAAATTCCTGTTCTAGCCTTGCGCGACGTTGTTGTTTATCCCCAAATGGTGATCCCATTATTTGTAGGTCGCGAAAAATCTATTCGCTGTTTAGATATCGCGATGGAAAATGACAAGCAGGTTTTTCTTGTTGCACAAAAAGATGCCGCAGTTGACGACCCTACAGCCGATGATGTTTATCGTGCGGGTACGATTGCCACAATTTTACAAATGTTGAAATTACCTGACGGCACGGTGAAAGTGTTAGTTGAAGGAGCGCGTAGAGCGCGTATAACTCAATTTGTTGAAACACAAGAATACTTCACTGCCGATATTGAGTTTCTTGACGTAGAAACCGTTAACGAAGACGATTGTGAAGTCTTGGTTCGTTCGGCTATTTCTCAGTTTGAAGGTTATGTCAAACTCAATAAAAAAATACCACCTGAAGTGTTAACTTCAGTTTCAGGTATTGATGATGCAGAACAATTAGCGGATACGATGGCTGCACATATGCCATTAAAGTTAGCTGAAAAACAAAAAGTACTAGAAATAGAGAATGTTGCTCAACGTCTAGAATATTTAATGGCACTGATGGAAGGCGAAATTGACTTATTGCAAGTTGAAAAGAAAATTCGTACCCGTGTTAAAAAACAAATGGAAAAAAGTCAGCGCGAATACTATTTGAATGAGCAAATGAAAGCCATTCAAAAAGAATTAGGCGATGACGAAGAAGGTTCAAACGAAGTTGAGCAGCTTGAAAAGCAAATTGAAGATGCGCAAATGCCCGAAGAAGCTAAAGAAAAGACTTTAGCCGAAGTACGTAAATTAAAAATGATGTCACCGATGTCGGCAGAAGCAACCGTGGTTCGCTCATACATCGACTGGATGATCAGTGTACCTTGGAAGAAGCGTAGTAAGTTAAAGCGTAACTTAAAACTTGCTCAAGATATTTTAGATAAAGATCATTACGGTTTAGATAAAGTTAAAGAACGTATTTTAGAGTATTTAGCGGTGCAGCAACGTGTTAGCCAGCTAAAAGGACCTATTCTTTGTTTAGTTGGCCCTCCAGGGGTTGGTAAAACGTCTTTAGGACAATCTATTGCTAAGTCAACCGGACGTAAATACGTGCGTATGGCACTAGGTGGTGTGCGTGATGAAGCTGAAATTCGAGGCCATCGCCGCACATATATTGGTTCTTTGCCAGGTAAGTTGATTCAAAAAATTGCTAAAGTTGGGGTTAAGAATCCACTATTTTTATTAGATGAAATAGATAAAATGGCGTCTGATATGCGTGGCGATCCTGCCTCTGCTTTACTGGAAGTGCTTGATCCTGAGCAAAACACGACGTTTAACGACCATTATTTGGAAGTTGATTACGATTTATCCGATGTGATGTTTGTTGCTACTTCTAATAGTATGGATATCCCTGGACCTTTATTGGATCGCATGGAAGTTATTCGTTTGTCGGGTTATACCGAAGATGAGAAGCTTAATATTGCCAAGAATCACTTACTCGATAAGCAAGTTGGTCGTAATGGTCTAAAAGAGAAAGAAATTTCAATTGAAGACAGCGCTATTATGGGCATCATTCGCTACTACACAAGAGAAGCTGGGGTACGTGGCTTAGAGCGAGAGATATCAAAACTTTGTCGTAAAGCGGTAAAAGCGATTTTATTAGATAAAACCATTAAAAAAGTCACTATTAATCAAGATAACTTATCTGAATTTTTGGGTGTACAACGTTTTGATTATGGTAAAGCGGATAGTGAAAATAGAATAGGTCAAGTGACTGGTTTAGCGTGGACATCTGTAGGTGGTGAGTTATTAACTATAGAAACAGCTTCGGTTCCAGGTAAAGGTAAACTGACTTACACCGGTTCATTAGGTGACGTGATGCAGGAATCGATACAAGCAGCGATGACGGTTGTACGTAGTCGAGCCGATAAATTTCGTATTAATGCTGATTTTCATGAAAAACGTGATATCCATGTCCATGTCCCTGAAGGTGCTACACCAAAAGATGGGCCAAGCGCCGGTGTTGGTATGTGTACGGCATTAGTTTCTAGCTTAACCGGTAATCCGGTCAGAGCAGATGTTGCTATGACAGGTGAAATTACGTTACGAGGTGAAGTACTTCCTATTGGCGGCTTAAAAGAAAAACTCTTGGCTGCGCATCGTGGTGGTATTAAAACAGTCATTATTCCAAAAGATAATGAGCGTGATTTGGAAGAAATTCCTGACAATGTTAAAGGTGATTTGGTTATTCATCCGGTAAAATGGATAGAAGAGGTATTAGATATTGCCTTAGAGCATCCAGTAGAAAAATTCAAATTAGGCAACTAATTTGTAAAAATTGCTGTTTTTTTAGTAAATAAAAGAAAAAATTGCAAAAAATTAACAAAAAACAGTGATTTTTGCTTTTCAAACACTGAAACTGTGTTAAGTTAATGTCGCTGATAACGCTAGACCCCTATCCATACATAGGATTAGGGTTTGGTTAAGATAAAAATAAATAATAAATTTTATTTTCTTAAACACAGTGCTTGATGTTCAAAAGAAGCTCAATATAAAAGTTTCCGCAGGACGCTAAAACAAATGATGGCACTGAATAATAACAATTGAAGGGGAATACTTGTGAACAAATCTCAACTAATCGAAAAAATCGCTGCTGGTGCAGACATCTCTAAAGCTGCTGCTGGTCGTGCGTTAGATTCATTTATTGAAGCTGTTACAGACGAATTGAAAAATGGTGAGCAAGTTGCTCTAGTTGGTTTTGGTACTTTCTCAGTACGTGACCGTGCTGCGCGCACTGGCCGCAACCCACAGACGGGTGCAACTATTCAAATCGCTGCAGCTAAAATCCCAGCATTTAAAGCTGGTAAAGCATTAAAAGATTCAGTTAATCCATAATTATCTGCTTCAATTTTTGTAGATAAATCAGAAAAGCCTTTTTAAACGAAGGCTTTTTTTATTTTACATATCCCATAAATAGCTTCATTTATATCACTATAAAATAATTAAATCTTCGTCTGCTACTTCAAGGTCAGTGATGCTTCTGATAGAATCCTGAACAAAGATATATCTGTCGTAATAAATAGAGAAAAAGATGTTAGAAAATATTCGAGAAGGTTCACAGGGCTGGATTGCAAAATCAATCCTAGGTTTAGTTATTTTAACTTTTGCTTTAGCGGGAATTGGTACTTATACCAACTCAGTAGACACATCTGTCGCTGACGTTAACGGTGAAAAAATATCACAAGATGCTTTTAATAAAGCTTATCAAGCGCAACGTAATCGTATGGCACAACAATTTGGTGATATGTTCGAAACATTATCAGCAGATGAAAATTATATGGCTAACTTTCGTAACGGTATTTTAGATAACCTAATCAATGAAAAGCTGATTGATCAAAGTACAGTTGATATGTCTATTCGCGCTTCTGATGAACGTATTAAGCAAACTATTCGCACGATGACTGAATTTCAGGTCGATGGTGTTTTTGATAATAATCGTTATTTAGCGATGATTAACCAAGCCGGTTTTTATCAATCTTCAGATTTTCGTGATTACTTACGTGTTCAAATGACTCGTCGTCAATTAACACAAGCACTTGTTGCCAGCGAGTTCAACTTGCCATACCAAGAAAAACGGGTAAGCGCTTTACAAAACCAAAAGCGTAACGTCCGCTATGCGACCATTAATGCTGAACAGTTTAAAGCCGGTATTGAGTTAACTGACGATGAAATCAATCAGTACTACTTAGCTAATCAAGGCCGTTTTGAAAACGAAGAAAAAGTAAAACTTAACTACATCGCACTTGATGTTAACGATATTGCAAAAACAATTGAAGTCAGTGATGCTGATGTTAAAGCATACTACCAAGAGAATATTGCCAGCTATCGTCAAGACGAACAGCGTCGTGTCGCTCATATTTTAATTGAGTTTGGTGATGATGAAGTTGTGGCAAAAGTAACGGCAGAAGCTTTATTAGCCCGTGTTAATGCCGGTGAAGATTTTGCTACTTTAGCCAAAGAAAGTTCAGACGATACTTTTAGCGGTGAAAATGGTGGTGATTTAGAATGGATTGAACGTGGTGCCATGGGCGATGCGTTTGACGAAGGCGCCTTCGCGTTAACCGAGATTAATAGCGTAAGTGATGTTGTCGAAAGTGACTTTGGTTTTCATATCATTAAATTAACCGACCTAAAAGCTGAACAAGTTCAGGCTTTTGCTGATGTAGAAGTAGAACTGCAAGCAAAAGTAAGTCAATCAAAAGCACAAGATAAGTTTTTTGATTTACAACAGGAAATGGCACGATTAAGTTTTGAAGCTCCTGATAGTTTAGACGAAGCTGCTGAAGCCGTTAACTCAAAAATAATGACGACAGACTGGTTAAGTAAATTTGGCAATGTAGCGCCATTTGATAGCCCTAAAGCAATCGAAGCTGCTTTCTCTGATTTAGTCCTTCAAGAGAACTTAAACTCAGACATTATTGAAGTTAGCGATACTTTAGCGATTGTTATTCGTTTAGAAGAGTACCAACCAGCAGAAGTTAAGCCACTTACTGAAGTTACTGTACAAATTCGTGATACTTTGATTAGCGAGAAAGCAACAGAGCTAGCACAAACAACAGCTGACTCTTTACTTGTTTCATTTAAAGCAGGTAATGATATTAGCGAGCAGTTAACAGCGATTAACGCCGTGTTCATTGAAAAAGCTGATGTTACACGCTCAGGTAGTGATATTGCGCCTAGCTTAAGTCGTGAGGCTTTTAAATTACCTCATCCAAGTGAAGGTCAGATTTCAGCAACGACGGTAACATTAAATAACGGTGATTTAGCCTTATTAGAAGTTCAAGCTGTTATAGCGAGTAATGTTGAAAAAGCACTTGACCCAAGAATGGCACAACAACAAACGCAACAACTTGCACAATCTGCTTACCAAAGCTTTGTTGAAGCATTAAAAGTTAATGCTGAGATCACCCGTAAAGCAATAGCGGCGCCAGTATCTCAGTTTTAAGTAGCTAAGTGACTCAGTCATCAAGCGATTAAATAACGATACTTATTAATGATGAGTATTGAATTAAATGAAGGCTGCAAATTGATTGCAGCCTTTTTTATTACTCATAGTAAAAAGTCAAAAAGTTAAAATTATGCATTCCTCCTTGCTAGAAAAGTATTTACCTGAACTTAACCCTCATGAAAATTCATTACCCATCTTAGATCTAGCTTGTGGCAATGGCAGGAATGGTTTGTTTTGCCTAGAGAAAAATTTAGCGGTGACTTTTGCTGATATTAACACGCAGTCATTAGCGAATGTTCAGCAAGCAATAAGTCATGATGCAGATAAATATCAATCAACATTAGCCACCTTTTGGCTTATTGACTTTGAACAAAGGTTTTCTCAGCCATTAGTTGAAAATAGTTATAGTGCCGTAATGGTTTTTCGCTACTTACATCGACCACTTATCGAGCAGATTAAAGCGGCAGTAGTTCCTAATGGTCTCGTTATTTATGAAACGTTCACCTTAGGACAAGCGGTTCTTGGTCGCCCCAAAAATCCTGATTTTTTATTAAAAAAAGGAGAATTACTTGAGCATTTTGCTGGTTGGCAAATTATTCATTCTTTTGAAGGGACAATAATTTCAGATACGGGAAATCATAGCCAAGCCATAGCGCAAGTCGTGGCGAGAAAACCTTTATAATTACTTAACAAGTAAGTTGTGGCATGATCTGTTTAACCTGCTTAACTTTATTCATTCAGCGGAGACTGTTTTGTTTTATCGCAAAGTATCTTTTATCGATATGTTTAAGCGATAACAATTTCAGACGTGGGTAATAATAGCCAAGCCATAGCGCAAGTCGTGGCGAGAAAACCTTTATAATTGCTCAACAAGCAAGTTGTGGCATGATCTGTTTAACCTGCTTAACTTTATTCATTCAGCGGAGACTGTTTTGTTTTACCGCAAAGTATCTTTTATCGATATGTTTAAGCGATAACAATTTCAGACGCGGGTAATAATAGCCAAGCAATAACGCAAGTTGTGGCGATAAAACCTTTATAATTGCTCAACAAGCAAGTTGTGGCATGATCTGTTTAACCTGCTTAACTTTATTCATTCAGCGGAGACGGCTTTTTTTATGGCAAAGTATCTTTTATCGATAGACCAGGGCACAACAAGTTCACGAGCGATATTGTTCACCACCCAAGGTGAACGTTACGCGAGTGCCCAACAAGAGTTTCCGCAATATTTTCCTCAAGATGGTTGGGTCGAACACAACCCCAACGAACTATGGCAGAGTGTCTTAAGTACCTGTCAAAAAGTGCTAGATGAAAATCAGTTGAGTGCTAGCGATATCTTAGGTATTGGCATAACAAACCAGCGAGAAACGACCCTCGTATGGGATAAAAATACTGGCGATGTTATTTACAATGCGATTGTTTGGCAAGATAGACGTACTGCTTTTTTTTGTGATTCAATTGATTGTCAAGACATCAAAAATAGCATTATGGATAAAACGGGTTTAATTTTAGATGCGTACTTCTCTGCGACCAAAATTAATTGGTTATTGGATAATGTACCAGGTGCAAGAGAAAAAGCAGACGCAGGTCAGTTACTTTTTGGCACTGTTGATACTTTTTTATTGTGGCAATTAACGGCGGCGAAATCTCATAAAACCGATGCAACTAATGCTTCTCGCACTATGTTATTTAATATTCACCAACAATGTTGGGATGATGAATTACTGGCTTTATTTTCAATACCCAAAAGTATGTTGCCTGACGTGATGGACTGCGCCGCTGAATTTGGTGTCACGCAATCATCTTTATTTAATGGTGAAATCCCCATTTTAGCGATGGCTGGCGATCAACAGGCGGCTTTATTTGGTCAAGCTTGTTTTACTGAGGGCATGGCGAAATGTACTTATGGTACAGGCGCATTTTTAATGCTAAATACCGGCAATAAAGCTTTAAAGTCAACTAATCGCCTACTGACAACTATTGCCTATCGTTTAAACGGTGACGTTACTTATGCTATTGAAGGCAGTATTTTTATGGCAGGGGCAACTATTCAATGGCTAAGAGATCAATTAAAGATCATTGATAAAGCAAGTGACAGTGAAAAAATTGCTGAAAATACGGTTGTTGAGCATGGTGTTTTTTTAGTCCCAGCATTTACAGGCTTGGGTGCCCCGTATTGGGATCCTAATGCTCGCGCTGTCATTTCAGGCCTTAGTCGTGACTCAGGTCGAAATGAAATAATTTCTGCTGCTTTGCAGTCGGTTGCTTTTCAAAGCAAAGATTTACAAAATGCTATGGCAAAAGATGGCTTAGCGCTCTCATTTTTAAAAGTAGACGGCGGTATGGCGGAAAATAACTGGCTGCTTAATTTTATCAGCGATATGTTATCGATAACGGTTGAACGCCCTGATATCGTTGAAACCACAGCGTTAGGCGTTGCTTATTTAACCGGCTTACAAGCAGGCGTTTTTTCTTCTGTTGATCAATTATCAACCTTGTGGCGCTGTGAAAAAAGTTTTACGCCACAAATCAGCGAGCAGAAAAAAAATCGTCTTTATGCACAGTGGCAAAATGCCGTAAGTAAAGTACAAAGCTAGTACCTTAATTGCGAGTAGTTATCAATTTAGACAAAAGCTGGCGATTGTTATTGTCACTTTAATTAGCACTGAAATTCTGCACTTTACGCGTTAACGGGTATACAATGCTAATTTTATTATTCTATAAATCTCATTATGCATATTGATCCTAAATGGCGTGTTTTAACGGTTGGCGATGGCGACTTATCTTTTTCTGCATCTTTACTTAAACATCATCAACCCCAGCAGCTGACAGCAACCATCTATGACAGCATGGCTTGTTTACAGGAAAAGTACGGTGATGTTTATTATCAGCAGTTACAGCAGGACAATTGCCAAGTCATCACTGATTTTGACGTCACTGATGAAAATACTTGGGGGACGTTAGCTGAAAAATCATTTGATTTGGTGATCTTTCAATTTCCATTATTACCCGCTTTTCCTTCTGAACAAGCTTTTCAAGCTCAGTGCCAGCAATTAAGTGTTAATACCTTAAACAGAGCTTTACTGAGAAAATATCTGTTGAACTGCTTTCAATACTTTCTTGATGAAAACGGTGCAAAACTTGCGTTGATCACTTCAAAGAATGTTAAACCTTATCTGCAATGGAATATTGAAAAAGCATTAATCACTGATACCGATATCAACTATATTGGTCGTTTTTTCTTTGATATTACTAAATTTCCAGATTATAAAGTCAGGAATGTAAACAGAGATAAACATGTTAAATCAACTCAAGGTACAACTTATATATACAGCCAAGCGCCTCTAGAAAACTGTAAGGCGATGTTTGATGCTAACAGCGACGACTATATTACCTATAACCGTAAAAGTAGGGTGCCTGAAGATAAAAAATGCTTAGCTTGTCATACAGGCGCTTTCGCCACAGAGCACGACAAGCAAATGCATTTAGCCACTAAGAAACATCAGCAAATGTCTGCCTACGAGCAGCAATGGACTTATTTCCTGCAACAAGAACAGGCTAACAAATAAATCTTAAATAGGGTCAATAAAGATGCATAACAAAAAAGTACTGATCCCGCTACCGCGCTATGGTTGCGATCCTTCAGAAGTCGCTATTCCTTGGTTATTGCTAAAAGAACAGCAGGTTGAAATGACCTTTATAACACCTGATGGCAAGGTCGCGACGGCTGACGATATTATGCTGACTGGAAAAGGTTTGGGCTTGCTCAAACCCTTATTACAGGCTAGACAAGATGCCATAAATGCCTATCGTCAACTGGAACAATCAGCTGAATTTAATAAGCCTTTATTTTACACCGATGTGAAAGCCAGTGACTTCGATGGATTATTATTACCGGGTGGGCATGACAAAGGGGTAAAAGAATATTTAGAGTCAGAGGTATTACAAAGATTGGTGGTTGATTTTTTTAATGAAAATAAACCCGTCGCGGCTGTTTGTCATGGCGTATTAATTCCAGCGAGAAGTATTGATCCCAAAAGTCAAAAATCGGTCATCTATAATTATCAATGTACCGGGCTATTAAAGCGTCAAGAGCTTATGGCTTTCCAATTAACTCGACTTTGGTTAGATGATTATTATTTAACGTATCCAGAAACAACCACAGAAGATGAATTAGTGGCAGCACTTGCCAGTAAAACTCAGTTTGTTAATGGCAGTTTGCCATTAGCTCGTGATGATTTACAGCACTTGTCACGTGGCTTTATCGTTAAAGATAGAAACTACTTATCGGCGCGATGGCCTGGAGATATTTATAATTTTAGTTTGAGATTTATTGATATGTTGACAGATTAACCCTGTAGTAAATCTGTCACTTGAATGCTTATATTGATGTTACTTAGGAGAATCAGAGTAAGGATTTGAAGATGCACTAGCTGGCTTTGAGCGTTCAGGTTTTTCTGTACGACGAGCAAAGCCCTGTTCACTTTTATCTTTATAGCTACCCTTACTGCTATTACTTCTGCTATCTCGACCTTGTGATGAAGGTTTGTTATCAGAAAAATTGGATGATCTGATTGTAGGGATAGGGGCTTGTCCTAAAATGAGTACGGCAGGGTCTTTAGGTTTCTGGCGTGCGGGTATCACTCGCAGACGCGGTGGAATTTCATATTGTTCATCATCAGCTTTAGGCAAGTTCTTAAATTGATATAAATAAAAACGTTCCATTTTTTCACGTGCCCACTCGGTCTTACGCAAAAACTTTAAGCTAGATTCAATACTAGGCTTGTTTTTAAAACAATTAATATTGGTATATTCCGCTAGAATTTCCCAACCATAATGATCATACACTTCATTTAAAAGTGTATCTAATTTAAGCCCGTGCAAGGGATTATTGAGTTGTTCGTCTTCTAGCGTCATGAGATTCTTTTTTACTAAACAGTTATAGCCATATTATATACGGATATGCGGACAATGTACTTGCCTTTATTATTTTTTGTTTCGATAACGCTCTTTTGCTTTTCGACCTTTTTTATAAAGTGCCGGTCTTAGAAAGCGTCTTAGTGAAGGAAATAGATAAGAAACAGTAGTTAACCAACCGCTCGAACGAGGTAATGTAATCTCGATTTGCTCACCTTTAGCTACGCGGATTATTGCCTCAGTGACTTGCTGTGGACTGCTCATCGGTTGAGAAAATACAATATCTTCTACTTCATCTATTTCAGACATAATAAAGCCAGTATTGATTGGCCCCGGAGAAACCAAACCAATACTAATCCCCGAACCGCTTAATTCATCAGCAAGGGCATAGGTAAATGCACGCAGCCCAGACTTAGTTGCGCAATAGGTTGCAGCGCCCTGTAATGGTGTTCGACCAGCTAAAGAGCCAACATTAACGATGCCGCCAAAGCCACCATTAGTTATACTGCTGCGTATATAAGGTAAAATTAATGCCGACAGTGCTATTGGCGCACGTAAATTTACATCGACCATTTTTGCTAATTGTTCAGCGGTATTATCTTCAACATTACCGCGTTGATGATAGCCAGCATTATTAATAAGATAATGAATACTGCCAAATTTCTCTTGAGCACTCTCTAGCATTTTTTGGCAATCAGCTGAATTAGCGACATCCATCTTGATGGTTAACACCGAAGTTTCAACACTAAGTTCTTTTTCAATCTCGTCGAGTGCTTGTTGTCCTCTCGCTAACAAAACCAAATTAGCTTTCAATTTGGCAAAGGCTCGGGCAGTTTCTGCACCAACACCTGCAGATGCACCGGTAATAACGACTGTTTTACCTTGAAAATAATGTTCCATCTTTATGCTTCCAGTTTCATTTGTTTTTATTTGTTTTATTTATTTACATCTCATGTCGACAAGGTTATTTTATTCTGGTCTAACCAGAGGTCAGTATGCCAGAAAAAACCGTATTGTTAACTATCGAAAACAACATTGCTTATGTTGCCCTTAATCGTGCAGATAAGCATAACGCTATTAATATGATGATGTTTTATCAACTTGATAAAATTATTAAACAATTACAAAAAGATAAATCACTGCGAGCAGTAATTGTTCATGGTAAGGGTGTCGACTTTTGTAGTGGTTTAGATGTTAAGTCTGTGATGAAAGCACCGGTTAATATCTTTAAACTCCTGTTTAAATGGTTACCCGGTCAATCAAATTTAGCACAACGTGTATCAACGGGCTGGCGTAAAATTCCTGCTCCGGTGATCATGGCATTACATGGCAGAGTTTGGGGGGGCGGTTTACAAATAGCACTCGGTGGCGATTTTCGCTTTGTTGAGCCCAGTGCTACTTTATCTATTTTAGAGGCAAGGTGGGGACTCATTCCGGATATGGGTGGCACTTTGGCACTTAAAGAACACTTGCCAGCAGATCAAGCGAAGTTGTTGGCGATGACTGGTCAAGAAATTTCTGCGCAGCAAGCACTTGAATTCAAGTTAATTACCGATATTTGTGCTGATCCCTTAGTGTCAGCAAAAAGCTTAGCAGATAAACTTTGCCAGCAATCACCAGATGCGGTTGCAGGTGTTAAAAAACTTTATAATCATGTTTGGTGGCGTAGTGACCGTTTTACCTTAGCCCGTGAAACTTATTATCAATTAAAAGTTATGTTAGGTAAAAATCAAAAGATAAAAACTTACAACCAAACCCATAGCACCAGTGAAGCGAAAGTCTTTAAAGATAGAGGCGATTGGTCGTAAGATTTAACTGAATATTTTCAGGTTGAATTTGCTACTTTTTTTCGATGATGTGTAGCTATCTAAAGTGATCTAAAAAGTGAGTGACCAATGTATCCCCTTAAATATATAGAGCCAGTTTTTCGTCCGCCCAGTGAGTGGAAGAGCCTTATTTTGCAAGTTACCAATGGCTGCTCTTGGAATAATTGTTCTTTTTGTGAAATGTATACGGCCGAAAATAAAAAATTTAAACCGAAAAAAGTCGCATTAATTGAAGAAGAGATGATTAAAGTTGTCGACTCAGGCTTACCGGTTGGTCGGGTGTTTTTAGCCGACGGTGACGCAATGATGTTACCGTTTAAACGCTTAAAAGAAATACTTGAGCTAATAAAGCAATATTTTCCGCAAGTCACTCGTGTTGCAAGTTATTGTCTACCAAGAAACGTCAGTAATAAAACTGTTGAACAGCTAGCAGAGTTAAAGGCGTTAGGCTTGTCTCTCTTGTATGTTGGTTGTGAAAGCGGTGACGATGAGGTCTTACAATTAATTGACAAGGGCGAAACCTATCAAAGCTCTTTAATTGCGCTCAACAAAATTAAGCAAGCAGGTATTAAAAGTTCAGTGATGATCTTAAATGGACTTGGCGGACCTGAGCTATCCAAACAGCATGCCATTAACTCAGCTAAATTAATGAATGAAGCACAACCCGACTACTTATCGACACTCGTGGTTAGCTTTCCTTTAGGGCAAGAACGTTTTGCTAAAAACTTTACTGACCGACAATATCAACCCTATCGACTGCTAAGTCAGCAAGAGTTATTTATTGAAATGGCAACATTGTTATCCGCTCTGGAATTAGAAAAAACTATTTTTAGGTCTGATCATGCTTCAAATTACTTAGTCTTAAAGGGCATTTTAGGGAAAGATAAAGAGAAACTAGTTAATACGGTGCAAATGGCATTAGCGCATTCTACAGAAATTCCGCTTCGTCAAGAATGGCAACGAGGATTATAGCCAGTAATGCCTGTACACTAAAAAAGTTACTAATTAAAATCATAAACTCAAACAATATGTTAAGTTAGTTATAGTTTTATAGTCAGCTGATAAATGCAGTCCGTACTTTATTTACAGCACATAGCTCAGTCCACCATCAATAACGTTGATATGGCAAAATATATTGACTATAAATAAGGTTGACGTTAATTGATAATAAAGTCTGTTAATTTTGTTTTGTCGTGGTGGAGGATTCAGTTTTAATGAATAAATTTATTATTAAGTCTATTTTACTATTTTTTATTGTGATTGCTCCGCTACAAGCACTTCAACAATTATCGCCAACAAAAAATATTACTTTTTATACTGAAAACTATCCTCCTGCTAATTATTTAGTTAATGATAAGCTTAAGGGAATTTCAGTAGAGACCTTAAAAGCGTTATGGAAACATTTAGACATTGCAGAACAAGAAATTCTGGTTGTTCCCTGGGCACGTGGCTATAGATTTACCTTAGATAAAGCCAACAGCGCTTTGTTTACCGTTTCTAGAACTCAAGCTCGAGAAGGTTTATTTAAATGGGTCGGGCCTATTTTTCACTCTACTCATGTACTAATGGCCAAAAAATCAAAAAACTTTGAGTTCGCTAATTTAGGGCAAATTTTTTATCGTAAAGTTGCCACCGTAGCAGGCGATATCTCAGAAATTTCGCTTAATCAAGTGGGTTTCCCTTCCTCTAACTTGGCAAAAGTCTCCTCCTTAAAACAAGCTTTTTTAATGATGCAATCAGATCGTGTCGACATGATTGTTATCTCTATACATGGTTTCGCTCATTTAGCAGAACAACTTGGCTTTGATGAAACTGACTATGAACAGGTCTGGCAGGTCAATAAGGTAGGTAACTACTTTGCTTTCAATATAAACACAGCCAATGACGTGATAGCACTATATCAAAAGGCCTTCGATGATATTGCACCGCAACGGTTAGCGATTAAAGCTACTTATGTTTTACCCCAAGCTGAGTATTAATGAATTGGCTATATTAAGTGTTTTTTTTATTGAGCACGCTATCAAACCTTAACTCGACATCATGATGCCTGGGCTAAATGGCAATATAGTTGCTGAAAGGTTAAAACTTAATCCTGAGACCATGTATATTCCAATTATTATGGTGACCTCGATAGATGAGCATGCGGCTAAATTGACGGCACTTAAAGTAGGCGCTGATGATTTTCTTACTAAGCCAATCGACCGAGCTGAACTTATATTACGGGTTAGGAATATGTTGCGCTTAAAGGATTACAGTGATCTCCTTACAGAATACAACAATAAACTTGAAGACAAGGTTAAAGAACGTACGGTTAAGCTTGAAAATGCTTATAAGGAAACTATCATCACTATGGTCAGCGCTGCTGAATTTAAGGATGAGGAGACCGGGGCACACGTACGCCGTATTGCACACTATTCATATCTGTTAGGACGATTGCTTGGTCTGAGTAAAAAAATGAATAAAGCATTGTTTTATGCGAGCCCAATGCACGACATTGGTAAGATTGGTATATCAGATGCTATTCTTTTCAAAACAACGCCTTTTACACCTCAAGAGCGTGAGACCATGAACACGCATAGTGCTATTGGCGCAAAAATCCTGCAAAAGGGGGATTCTCCTTTTATCAAAATGGGCGCTGAAATCGCATTAAATCACCACGAAAGATTGGATGGCACTGGCTATCCTAATGGTCTTTCTGGTGAAGATATTCCATTATCTGCTCGTATTATGGCGCTGTGTGACGTTTATGATGCGCTGCGTTCAAAACGTCCTTACAAGCCTGCTTTTAGTCATGAAAAGGCAGTAAAAATAATTATTGAAGGTGATGGTAGAACCATGCCTGAGCATTTCGACCCTAAGGTGCTTGCTGCTTTTGCCGCACATCCAGGGAATTTTGAAAAGGTCTATGAAAAATATAAGGACGACCACTAACTTTTGCATAAGTAACGCTGTTTTAACAACAGCATTAGCCGCTATCATATATAAGCCGGATGGCAGCTAGTAGTTGTTGTTAAACCGTAGCTTTAGCCGCTATCATATATAAGCCTGATGACAGCTAGTAGCTGTTGTTAAATGGCAGCATTAGCCGCTATTGCATTTAAGCCTGATGACAGCTAGTAGCTGTTGTTAAACCGTAGCTTTAGCCTCTATCATATATAAGCCTGATGGCAGCTAGTAGTTGTTGTTAAATGGCAGCATTAGCCGCTATCATATATAAGCCTGATGGCAGCTAGTAGCTAATGTATTTCGCAACGTTAATTGAACGTTTTTGGAATGCTGTGCAGCAACTCATCATAATGGCTATAAATTTTAGGCATATCCATTTTATTGAGAAACTCAGAGCAGGTTAAGTAAGCCAATAAATAGCGTGCGTCTTCAACCCATGGTGGTAAGTATTTACCGGGCTGACATAGCCCCATTTCCTCTAATTTGTATAGTACAGGAATGTCTTCAATATCTAATTTTCCACAAAATAATAATTTAAGACAATCTGCTCGACCATTAGCGGCGATAGCTTTTAAGAAATTATGCACGCGGATAAGTCCTTCTAAGTAAACACCATCTTTAGTAAAGGGAGCGCCGCCAGTTAAAACACCTCCCCTGAAAACTCTTCGAGTATTTTCATAAGCTTGTGATTCATTGCCAATACGACCTAAAAAGTAGTTATACACTTCTAAAAAGTCTGCGCCTTCAATCGACATTTGTATCGCGATAATACGGTCAGCTAGTCTACGCAGTCTATCCAAATCGATAGAATTAGTGATATATTCAGAAAATACCGCTAAGCCTTCTTGTGTTTTAGTGGTCCCAGGATGACCAGCGGCTAATATTTTAAGGTGCGGCTGATTAAGTCCATTAATTGAGGTGGCAACATGAATATGGGCTTCATGATTAATGAGTTGTTGCGCGTCAAGATCAGTAAAACAGGCTGTCTTCCTAATCCGTATTAACTTTGGGTTTGCTAGCGCGTTGGCAGATAGCTCGTCAACCACTTCAACTTTTGGCGCATCTGTACCAAACATTTTAGTCACGGCTGCTTGCATTTGCTCAGCGATATCTGAAGCTAGATAACACATAGGTGGTGGACTACCAAAGTTGTAACTAGCATAACTACTAATTTGTTTGTCAAAAATATTTGCCAATTCAAGCGGTGTTGATTTACCGTCAGTAAATGGGTTGGTAGGTTTACCGTAAAGCGCCTCAGAAAATTCATAAAACTTTTTAGTGCCTACCGATCCCATCATCAAAGCACCATGTTCAAGCTTAGTTGAAATGCGCTTTAGCCATTCATCTATGTCTGAATTCCCCATCAAGCTTCTAGCTTCACTCACTAAACTTAAGGTTTTACTGGGATCAAAAGTAGGGTAGCTAACCTTAGGTAGCTCTTTGCACTTATCCGCAAAGAATTGCTGTTTAATATCTCTGTTCCATTCTAAATGGGTGAGTATTCTAATCGGTTGGCTCGCGCTATATAGAATAGAACTTATCTGGCATATCCGTTCTTTTTCCACTTCTAATGTATTCATTGGTCATTAAATTCCATAGTCATTACGAGTTACTTACTGAGTTAACTCACAAAAATTGCGTTAGCACCAAAAATAAATTGTTATCTTATTGGTTTTACTCTGTAAATTGGCGCATTAACACATGGTAAAGTTAAGGGGTTTTAAAATGATCTTTTGTTAATGTTTTAGCTGAGCCAACACCACAGCCGACGATTAAGTTCATCACGCTTTTAGCACTGCCTTCAATGTGTTTAACATCTGCTTTAGGAGCAAAAATAACAAAACCATTAAATGGGCTAGGGCTAGTAGGCACAAATACCGCAAAATGATCCTCTAATTCGTCAGTAATATAACCCAAAACTAATTGTTCAGATTGAAATGCTTTAAGCATTACTGGGCGCGTAAAAGAACCACCATCTTTATTTTTAAACTGGCTCAGTATATCTCTTATCAGCGTATAACCAGGAATTGGAACAAGTAAGCGTTGTTCTAATTGGCCATGAACATAGCGTCCCCATACTGTTTGTACGAGTAGTCCTATGATAAAACACAATAAAAACACTGCAGTAAACGCAAGGATTTCAGCTAAAGGGATGTGAGAGACAAATTGTGTTGAGAAAAAAGTAGATATCGGTTCAAAGGCCATTGAAAGTGAATTTAATAGCCAAAAAGCGACTTTAAAAACAATAACAACGGGCAATAATATAACCATTCCACCAATAAATGCCGTTAATAAAAAGTTTTTAATATTTTTTAATATACTTAATAATTGCAAGTTAATATCCTAGATACGGTTGAAATAAGCGCAGATATGCTGAATGTTAGCGCAAGAAACATTTTTATACGTCATGTTTACATTGTAATGCTAAACAATCACTATCTTTATCAATAATCATTGACGAGTCCACTCTTACACCACTACCGGCATAATGGCCATTTGCGGTAAAAGTACAAACTTGCACATATTTATCCTCGACATAGGGCAAGGGGAACAATGTTTGGTAGATTTGCTCTCTTGTTTCAAAATTACCTGACTTTTCGGCAATCACTTGCTTGTTTTCATCTATTATCTTTATATTTGCACCACAGCGGCCAACGATTGGCTTGCTTACGTAGCCAGTTTGCTCAAGTTCATCCGTTAATTCAAAGCTGGTATTTAACAAGTAGGGATGATTTGGAAATAGCATACATAGCACAGGTAAAATCGCTTTGTTGCTAGGAATAAGTGTCCAAAGTGGCTCAAAAACCATAATATTATCGTTTAGTAGTACGTCAGATAAGCTAGGTTTATGCGGTTTTTTATGCTGAGCTTTATTAATGACATCATCTTGATTTGCTCTTATTTCGTCAAGTGCAGTCTCCCACGCCCATGTTTTCCATATCCATTGAAGCTTTATGCCGGCTGAATCTTCAATTTCATTATTTTTATTGCACGTTAATGAATCAATCCCTACCAATATTTTACATTGATGACCCGCCGCTTCTATGGCGTTTTTCATAAAGAGTGCATGATAGGTTTCTTCGGGGTCATCATCTTGTAATATATGAATAACGGAGTCGATAGCACGAGCTTGCCAAGCTTTAACTAAAAGGCTAAATAAGGCTGTGCCTGCATCAGTTCCACCTTTCACTTGGAAGTGTTTTAGCCATTTACCTTGTACTTTTCCAACCTCCATATAGCATGATGCCGAATCACAATTATATTCGTAGACCTTCAAGCCATGTTCAGACATTGAAAAATCAAAACGACTTGTTACTAATTGATTAGCGCGGTTAGACCATGAGCGCTTAATTTTTTCATTTAGGTTTTTGGGTAAGCCAAATTTTTCCAATAGCTCTGGATGTTCCAGCACGTAATCGGTAGTATGCATAAACATTTGATGCAGTTCATCCGTGGCCGTTTCTAGTGCTAAATGAGCTTGGGGTGATATACGGTAATAGCGTAAAGCGCTTGCATCATCACATGACAGTCTATGGCCAGCCATCATTTGAAAAAATGCATATTCGTCGTCATTGGCGAGGTTTAACCAAGGGGTATTGGCTTTATTTTGTGCTGGCGCAGTACAAGCTTCAATATTAAACACTTCGGGTTCTGGCAGAGAAGAAATCAGCGCATCTGTTTCATCATCAGTTTGTATTAACCACCCCAAAATGGTTGACCCATCAGAGGGGCAGTGTAGCCAGTAGTCGCCGTTACTGCCTAATTTTGCTTTTATTTCACGCGAATAGTTTTGCCCATTTGGCCAAGGTGCAAAGGCCATGTTTTGTTCGGCGATATACACTTTATCGTTAAAAACTGCAGTGATTATAGCTACGTGACCCGTTTCTTCAAATTCTCCACCTTCATCCCAAATTAGTAAACTTCCTACTTCAGGTAATCTCTTTGCGCCATTTTCAAAGGCATTTAAGGCGAGTTCGTTATTATTTACAATATCTCTCACGGAACGTAAATTAAATATTTCGTAAGCCATAGCTACATCGTTAAAAATATAACCTTTGTTGGTGTAAAGCCATCGACGAGCAAATTCAACACATTGCCATTTATGTCCCATATAAATATCATCTACATAGCTTCTAAAGTGACTACGCGATTTATAGATTAATGGGTCTACGGTATCATAATCGCTAGAATAAGCGGTTACATTGCCCATCGATATACCGATAGGGGTGCCAAAAGAGACATCTTGTATGTTTTTAATTTTAGTCATTTAGTCCAGACTTAAGTGGCTATTAGCGTAAAAAAAATGCTTTCGCTATAGCATTGCCCTTTAAAATAGTTGAGTGAAATAATGGTTAAGATGAACGACGAGCTCATTTAAACTAACTTTACATTAAGCTTAATATTCTGGTCAAGATCAGATTAAACTAACGGTATTTTTTACGTGAAATATAGAGCATAAGTAGCTATGAAGCTAACCTTGTAATATTTTTGTTTAAGCTAACGGATATAAAATAGCGAAGGCATTTTATCTTCGTGCAAAATTGATGAGTAATATTGAGGCGAGGATGATAAGAATAAACCACTAAACGTTGAGCACTTTTCGCTAATGGTTCGTCATCCTTAGAGTCGAGACTATAATCCGTAAATAACTCACTAGTTACCTAAGGTATACGATGCGAATATTTTTTCATAACGACCATTCGCTTTTAATTCTTTAAGGCCTTTATTGAAGGCATTTCTGGCTTTTTTATCCTGAAAAAGAATATTATTAGGGCTTGCTCCAAAAAGTGGAAATTTATCCACTAATAAATGGGTATTGATTTGTCCTTCTTTTTGAATTTTAGCTCGGTAATGTTTAAATATTTGTAGGTCTAACTGAATGATATCGAAACGTTCTAGATATAACATTTTAACCTGTAATTCTTGATCATGATTCTCTAGATAAAGCGGGTTTTTGTTGGCCATTACGGCATACTCTCCACCCAAGTGTGTTTTGGCGCCTTGCCAAGACAATAAAGAGTATGAAGCTAGCTCATTCAAGTGAGTAAATTTATAATTATGCTTTTTTAATGCGAAGGCAAAATTTTCGTAAGCATAAGCTTCATCAGATAAGAAACCGGTAAGGTTTTCTTTGGTCATTGTTTTTAAGTTCATGTCACAGGCCGCATCAACATCCTTAGCTCTGAATGATGTTATTCGGCGAGCATATGGATAATAAATTGCTTCTATTTCATAGCCAGCTGGCTCTAAGGCCTCTCTTATTAAAGTTATTATTATACCGTCGTTAGTTTCAGGCATTACCCAAGGTGCAAGAGCATCACCAAAGGCAATGGTGATTTTTTGTTGAGCAAAGGAAGGCAGAGTAAATAACAAACTGATGATTAATAAAAATAGTTTTAGCTGCATATGTTAGTTAATAGGATAATAAATAAGTAAAATGAGTATAGACGAAAAATAGACGAAAAATAATTTTTCACAGCTGTTTATCAAACAAGTAAATTTTTTATGACACGAGACTGCAGAACTAGATAACTTTACTTTTAAAATTTTAGCGGACTTTATGCTATACTTCCTGAAAGTTAACCGCTTTTTTATACTTAACAATATATTTCTAACTACAAGGCTTGCCATGAAATTAACTGCTTTTCAGTCAAAAACATTATTGATACTTATCCCCTTAATATTATTATTATCGACAGCGATTTATTTCTATGGCGCAAATGAACCTACTTTGCCAAAAATGACAGTACAAGAGAAAAAGGCTCGCTTTAAAAATTTAATTATTCCTGCAATAGACGAAGTTTATGATGAACTTATGGTTCAATATCTTGACGTTTCAGAGTCACTTAAGTTAGGTAGTGATAACGATATGATAGAAAAACTGAAAATAGAATATAAAGCCAAAACTGATAATGAGCTGTTAATGGCACTTAAACCTCACCCTAAAAGTATTGCTATTGCACAAGCGGCAATGGAGAGTTCTTGGGCAACCTCTCGTTTTTTTAATGAAGCTAATAATATTTTTGGTGTTTGGTCATTCGATGAAGATGAACCTAGAATCGCGGCACTGAAAAAAAGGGGTGATAAAACCATTTGGCTAAAAAGATACCCTTCTATTAAAGCCTCGGTAAGGGGCTACTATCGAACCCTTGGACGCAGCGCCGCCTTTCAGAAATTTAGGCAATTACGACTAAAAACTGATGACCCCTACTCTTTAGTTAAAAAGTTAGACCGTTATTCTGAAAAGGGTGCAGAATATGGTGATGAATTAACCTCTATTATAAAGTTTAATAAATTTAATACTTATGACTAAAGTTCGGTTAAATTTATCAGTGTCGTCGAGAAAACTCGGTACTTAAGTGCCGAGTAGTTCAATCAAGTAAGGCTGATTTAAAGCATGCTGAAGTAGGTGTTCGTTATCTTCATCGTGCTCGATTTTATTTTTTGTTATCCTGCATAATACCTGCTCAACGTTATCCCCATTACCCGTAAAGACTTCAGCAAAGTTTATATCTTAGCTCCCCTATATAATTCTGATAATCGACAGGTATTTAATCGTGAATCTAAGCAGGTTCTCAAATGATAAATTTATCTGACGTAGACAAATTTCTGCTGTGGTTACTTTGAAAAATAGTATTCTGGCAACACATTGCATGAATCTTGTGTCACTCTATCTCGAACCCTTGCAAGGGTAACTTTATTATATTTGAGCTTATAGGGTTTTGAAGTCTATATTTGCGCTAATACATCTATGACAACACTTAAGGTAAAACACTCCTTAGCTAGAAAAATTTTACAGCGGCCTAAGGTCTCAGTGTTACCCCTTGATGTTTAATCATTAACCTAAAAGCACCGGGAGTTATCCCGTAGCGGCGTTTAAAGTGCCGGTAAAAATGACTAAGATTACTAAAGCCCGAAGCAAAAGCAATTTCGGTTATATCGGTGTTGGAACTAGCAAGGTTTTTAGCAACGGCATCACAACGCAGTTTTAAAAGGTATTCAATAAAGCTGAAACCGGTGTGCTGGCGAAATTGGCGAGCAAAATGACTTCTTGATAGATTAACTTGCTTTGCCACCTTATCTAGAGTGATATCCATAGTGTAATTATTGTTGATCCAATCTTGAGCATTGGTCATTCGCAAAGATGATTGTGCATTTGCTTGCTGCTCGTAACCGGCGTTGCTGATATGGATCAGTAATAGTCGTAAGTAGAGGTTCTCTTTTAAACAAACATTTAATGGTGAGCTCGAAATGGGTTGTATTTCGAGTTCATTGGCAATTTTTTGCATTCCTTGCGTACTGTGCTGGCTGCTTAAATTGAGATTGTTAGTTAAAAATCCTCCTTTAGATAACGTTTTTAAATACAAACTGTTGGCGGGTGTTGACAAGTTATCAAAGGACGGGGGAGCAATACATGCAAACAGTAATTTTGTTTCGGTGTTTTTATCTGTCGTGATTGAATGTTGATATTCAGCAGGGATAAAAACGGAATGTCCGCTTAAAAGTTGATGGCTTTCGTCATTAATCGTTATGCTTACAGCACCTTTTAAACAGACGACAAACTCATGGAGGTTATGCTGGTGTTGCTCGATATCTCGACGTAATACAACACAGGAGGTCCAAAGCATTAAAATAGTCCGATAGTATAATTATGTGGTTCAATCGTATGCGACGCCGGGAAATAAAGCTATTAAAATAATATATACTTAGCACTATTGTACTATTGGTTGCGGTCATCACGAATAAATCATGATAGCGATTTATAGTACAATAGTTGGCTTTAGGCTTTTATCTTAATGGGGAAAACTATGATTGTTGTACACCACCTTAATAACTCACGTTCGCAGCGGGTGCTTTGGGCTTTAGAAGAGCTTGGCGTACCTTATGACGTTAAGCGTTATGAGCGAGACCTAAAAACAAATTTAGCGCCTAACACCTTAAAGAAAGTACATCCATTGGGTAAATCTCCAGTGATCACTGATGGTAGCATTACTGTTGCTGAGTCTGGAGCCATTATTGAATACCTTGCACAAACTTATGGTGATGATTTTACTCCCGATATTGGCACAGAAGCACATCGCCAGTATATATACTGGTTACATTTTGCTGAGGGAACATTGATGCCACAATTATTACTAAAAATAATCTTTGAAAAAATATTGAAAAGTACGATGCCCTTTTTTGTTAAGCCAATTGCTAGAGGGATTGTGAAAAAAGTAATGAAAGGCTATGTTGGGCCAAATATTACCGGGAACTTAGACTTTATCGAAAGCCATTTAAAAAATAATCAGTGGTTTGCTGGAGAAGAATTATCTGGTGCTGATATTCAAATGAGTTTTCCTCTAGAGGCTTGGGTTGCCAAAAGTTCAAATGACAATAACTACCCAGAAATTACCGCTTACGTTAAGCGTTTTCAAGCCCGTTCAGCCTATCAAAAAGCCCTTAAGTCTGGAGGTCATTACGATTATGCTTAATAACAACTTATCATTATGGCGTTGTTAGCGTTTGGATATTTACCCGGGATGATTATTCATTGTAGCTGATACTGATAGAATAAATTCAGCTACAATCAATCTTCATCAACAATATATAGAGAAAAAGGCCAATAATCTCTTGAGAATTTTAAAAATCAGTCTGTTTATACTACTAAGCGTAGTCGTTTTATTTGCCAGTTATCTTTATGTTAATCAAGCACCTGATAAGTCTGTCGCTGAACTCAGCAAGCGCTGGGCTGCTGAGCCATCACAATTTATGCAGATTGCTGGTATGAATATACATTTTAGAGATGAAGGACCAAAGTCTGATGAAGATCCTATTGTCTTAATTCATGGTACGAGCGCGTCATTACATACATGGGATGGCTGGGTTGACCAACTAAAAACACAACGCAGAGTTATTCGCTTTGATTTACCTGCCTTTGGTCTAACCGGCCCCGATCCTAAAAATAATTATACTATTGAACATTATGCTGAAGTTGTTATTGCTGTGTTAGATAAGTTAAAGGTTAAAAAAAGTGTATTAGCAGGTAACTCTTTAGGCGGGTATATTGCTTGGGCTACCGCAGTGTTATATCCAGAGCGAGTCTCTCAAATAATTTTAGTCGACGCGAGTGGCTATCCTTTTAAGTCTGAATCTTTACCCTTAGCCTTTAAATTGTCTAAAAATCCGATAACGAGCCGGTTATTAAAAAACGTTTTACCTAAATCTTTGGTGAAAAAAAGTGTTGAGAATGTTTATGGAAACCCTGACTTAGTCACCAGTGAATTAGTTGACAGATACTATGATTTGACGCTTCGTGAAGGAAATCGTAACGCTCTAAAAGAACGCTTTAAGCAGACGGTCCCCGGGGATTTAGCCAAAAAGATCTCAACAATAAATGTACCAACGCTTATCATTTGGGGAAGAAAAGATAAGCTCATCCCCATCAAGCTTGCGATGAAATTTAAGAAAGATATTATCAACAGTCAATTAGTTGTCTTTGATGATTTAGGGCATGTACCTCACGAAGAAAACCCTCAGGCAACAGTATTAGTTGTTAAACAATTTTTACAAGATAACAAGTCTCAATAATCATTGCGATAACGCCAACTGGAATTTAGTGTAAGCCATTAACGATATCGTTAATGGCTTTTTTGTAGTAGATGGCGACCAAGATAAGACGTTGTAGCTCACTGTCAAAGTGCTTATCTTGACGAGAACATAATTCAGCAAGCACTTTAATTACCTTTGAGTAGTTGGTTGTGGCTAAGGGCTGTTGTTTACTTTCGATCTCTATTAAGGCCAATAATGCGGTAAGTTCGTGCGGCGCTAGCGAAATTAAATTTTGATTAGTCGATAAATAAACTTCAATGGGAGTTAAGTTTTCGTGGTCACGCTGGCAGAGTGCATCACGTAAGGTATTATTGCTGCCAAATAACATCATTGAACGTAAATAAATAAAGGGTGGGGTACTGGCGACTGCTTTATTGCCAGCGAATAAATAATGTAAAGCATTGCGCTGTCTGCGATCTGTTTTTGTAAAGTTGTCTTGTACCTGAAGGGCAGGGGTAAAAAAACTCAATGTGTCGTTGGTTTTAATTTGTGCGATAAGCGCAACAGGTAAAATTTTACTGGCTATTAATGTCGTGGTTAATTGTTGATAAAAATCAAACGATGCGACTTGCGCTATTCCTTGTTGAAATAGATAAGCTAATTGAATGATATTTTCCGACTCACTTGAAGCTAAATAATGTTGGCGTAAATCATTATCGTCATCTGCTGACAATAAAGCGATGAATGTCTGCATATTTTCCTTCATTGTAACCCTTGTTTAATACAAATAATTGGCTCAGTGTATACTCTAATTGTTTTGTTGTGTGGTATTTTAAAATAATAAAATTATTGCAGTCATTATCATTTGGTAAGCCAAGTAATTAAAAACCTCAGGCGATATTTAAACGTTATTATTACTAGGCCTATTGACGATTTGTAGGTGTTAGCTTACCGGTTAGCATTACTGGCACTCAGTGTTTACATTAAGGCTTTCTATAACAAGAAATAGAGAAAGCCTTACTTCTATCTATTATTTAAAGGCTAAAAAGTGGTGGTCCAGTAAAGTTAGCAAATGGTACAATTTTAATGTTTTTATAAGGCCAATGCACTGCTTTGTCTACATTATTATATGCATATTGTTAAAATTATTTTTATCCTCGTTATTTTAATATCTAGTGACTGGCTCGCGCTTTTAGCGATGACTTATTGTTAAGCGCCTAAAGTAAGTGTTTTATTTACATAAATTTAGCCGGGCTTTTCAAGCAATAGCTTGACCTATTAATAAGCCTTGATGTCAGTGGTGATTGCGACTAAATTACGCTCAAGCAACTTGCTAAGCACGCCTTTTCCAGTAAATATTGAATTAATCACTATAAGTGGATCCTATGAGCAATACTTTTACCAAACTTGTTAGCCAATTAACGCATTCATTAGAGCAAGAAGACGATCGTGAGCTGTTGATTTCAATAGAGAAATATCATCCGGCTAAATTGGGCCGATTACTCGAATCACTACCCAATAAATATCGCGATGATTTTTGGAGTTTGATCCCGGTTAATTACAAGGGTGAAGTCTTACTCTCAGTGCACCGCGAACTGCGCCAATTTTTGATTAAAAAAACCAGTGAAGCTGATTTACTTAAATGTTTATCGACGCTTCAAATGGATGAGTTAGCCGACATTGATGCTGATTTACCATTACCAGTAGTAAGCGCTATGGTTGAGGCCATGGATAGTCAGCGAAAAGAGCGTTACCAAACAGTGGCCTCTTTTCCTGATAATACAGCCGGCGGTATGATGGATGTTGACGCTACGGCGGTCAGAAAGGATGTTAGTCTTAAAGCCGTCTATCGGTATTTGTGTAAGTTAAGAAAAAAAGAAGGTATGTTGCCCGAACAACTTGACCAACTGGTTGTTGTTGACAGAAATAACAAGGTACAAGGAACCTTATATCTTAGTGACTTGGTTTCAATGGATAATAGCTTGTCGGTTGGCGATGTAATGAAAAACGATGTGCCCTTGATTGATTCGTTACAATCGGCCATTCAGGTTGCACAAATTTTCGAAGACCATGATTTAATCTCTGCGCCAGTTGTAGATGAAAATAATTTTTTGTTGGGTCGAATAACGGTTGATGATGTTATCGATGTGCTAAAACATAATTCAGAGCAGCGTTTATTGGCCTCCGCCGGCCTTAATGAAGAGCTCGATATGTTTGCCCCTGTTTCTCATATTTCTTTTAATCGAGCTATTTGGCTAGGCACCAATTTAATCACCGCCTTTGTGGCCGCTTGGGTCATTGGCTTTTTTGAAGCATCAATAGAACAACTTGTCGCGCTCGCGGTACTCATGCCCGTAGTGGCAAGCATGGGAGGCGTTACAGGTAGCCAAACGTTAACTGTCGTTACTCGTGGTATTGCGCGCGATTTAGTCAGTAGTGCCAATATTGTTTCGCTGACCATTCATGAATTAAAAGTCTCTTTTATTAATGGCATATTATGGGCTGCAGTGGTCTTTTTAATTACAATTTTATGGTATGACGATTGGCAGTTAGGGGGCGTTTTTGCGCTGGCTCTTTTTGTTGTGAGCCTTACCGGTACGCTTTCAGGTGCGCTTATTCCTATAATATTGAAAAAACTGGGTGTAGACCCAGCCATTGCGGGCGGTGTTATTTTAACAACCATAACCGATGCGGTTGGTTTTTTAATCTTTTTAGGGACTGCGACTTATATTTTGATTTAATTAGCCTTGTTTTAATCATCAGCAGAAGGCCAATAAGCCGCACCCTGGTGCTTATGTAAACTACTTTTACAAATAAGTTTGACTGACCCAATTGGATTTACCTGTTATTATCGCTATTATTAACTCTAGTTAACAATGTACTTAATCAACCCCTGTTTAAGTACTTAATAACAAAACAGTGAATGACGAAAAATAAACTGAGCGACTATCACAATGCCTTTAAACATTGATTGATAAGTCGATCCTATACTAAATTTTTATGAGAAATAACACTTGAACAACGTCCATATACCAACAGTTATAACTAAAACCTTATGCTTAATCCTGCTTTTTTTACCTCAGTTATTAATGGCTGAAGAAGTAAGTGTCGCCACAAAAAAAGAAAAATCTATTCTAGAGAAAAGAGAACAAGCGCTTTTGAAAACAACCGCTAACCCCTTTGCTATTTCGCAACATAGATTAAATTACCTACTGCCAGTCTCCTATATTAGTAAACCAGGTACCCGCACGGTTGAAGAGTTAACTAATGATAATGTTGATAATGTAGAGGCTAAATATCAAATTAGCATCAAGTTTCCTATATATTTACCAACGACTGATGCTTCAGGTCTGTACTTTGGTTTTACCGCAGTATCGTATTGGCAATTGTACAACAGTGAGGCATCTAAACCTTTTCGAGAAACAAATTACGAACCTGAATTATTTTACAGTTGGCAACAGAATCACAGCATATTAGGCTTTGAGTTTAATCAAGTTCAGTTTGGCATCAATCATCAATCCAATGGTCAAAGTGGTCTTTCATCGCGCAGTTGGAACCGAGTTTTTGCTTCGTTAGTGTTTAGTGACGAAAGTGCTTTTTATTATATAAAAGCTTGGCATCGACTAGCTGAAGATGAAAAAGAAACACCACTTTCTGTGATTGGTGATGACAATCCAGATATTACAGACTATCTTGGGCATATGGAATTTGGTGTTGGTACTCAGCTAGGCAAATTCAACCTTTTCACTGCGGTGCGAAATAATCTTAAATTGAGTGATAATAAAGGTAGTGTCGAACTAAATCTTTCTTATTCATTGACTGAAGGTTATGACTTCTTGATACAGTACTTTAATGGTTATGGTGATTCACTTATCGACTATGACCGTCATCAACAACGCATTAGTTTGGGTATGCAAATGAAATTTTTATAAGTAATGCAACGCCATCAAGTGTAATTGCCTACTCTTGCTAAACCGTTAATTGTTAGCCCACCCTTAAGTTTGTCGAAAGTTTGGGCTGCAATGTTTAATAGTATAATATCCCCTCTCTTAAAGTTATGACTTTAAGCTTGCATCACTGCACCAGCCCATTATCCGGAAAAAATATCATGCGAGTCGCCGTTTCTCAATTTGCCACCACTTTGGATGTTCAAGAAAATCAAGTAACCTGCCTGGGTATGATAAATGAGGCGGCCGTCTGTCAGCCAGCACTCATAGTGTTACCTCAATTTTGTAATACACTTTTTTGCCATACCGAACCAGGGTACAAGGACCGTAGTCAGGCTTGGCATCAAGCTTTAGACATTGACGGTCCTTTTTTACTGGCTATTGCAGAACAAGCCAAAAAGCATCACTGCTACATCGTCATAAACGTTACTTTAAGGCGATATGCTGCAAGTAGCTGGTCACCTGAACAAAAAAAGGATGCGATTAAAGCAGGTGTTAGTATAACCACTTGTTTATTTTCGCCGTTTGGGCAACGCCTTGACCAAGTCGATAAACAAAAATTAGAAGGTCATGAAAATGATTTTTTTATTAATGCAAGTCAGGCGTCTACGTTAACTTTAACGCCGCTAGCAAAAATTGGACTGTTAATGGGTAATGACACGATGACCTTTAACACCTCTCGTGAATTAGCTTTGCAAGGTGGGCAATTATTCTGTAATTCAATAAGCACATTTTCCTACGATCAAAGTCACTTACATGACCCAGCTCGAGCGTGTGAAAATAAAGTATTTTTGGCCACAGCAAATAAAATTGGTCGATTGTCAGCAACGGGATCTCTAAGTGGCGCAGGCCAAAGCCAAATAGTTTCTCCTGAGGGTAAAGTACTCGCTAAAATGAACCATAATGAAGCAGGTTTTGTGTTTGCTGATCTTGATTTAGAAAACTCTGCGATAGCACCCAATAACAAATGCCGACCTGATGGCAGCGATGTCTTTATGCAACGACGCCCTGAACTTTATCAAGCGCTAACATTACCGATAAAAAAGGTGGCTAAGCATATGAATAATGACAAGGTTCCCGAAACGGCGAATGTCGCAATATTTGCAACCTATAAGTCTAATGAACAAGCCATTGAAGATGTTTGTTTTTACATTGAAAACAACCTCAGTGATATTATTCAATTGCCTGAGTTATTTTTTATTGCAGATAAAACCATAACGAATAATGCTGAGCAACTCGCCGATATAGCCTCTTTGAGTAAACAACTCATTATACAAATCAGCTCAGTACTGAGACCTTTTCAATATGTGTGTACTAGTTTAGTGATTGATGGCGCACATCAGGCGGTGTTAATAAGCGAACAGGGTTTATTGGCAAAACAGCAGCAATTACACTTTTGCCAACGATACCAGTGGACACCACTTGGAGATGCGTTAACTCTTGTAGAATTACCGTTAGAGCAAGGTAATATCAAGCTTGTTATGCTAACAGCTGATGATGCAACCATACCTGAAATAGTTAACGTAGCGGCGTTGAATCAAGTTCACTTATTACTGGTGCCTTTTGAAATTCAAGAGCCAGGTGAGGTTGAATATTGCTTGTTATCGCGTGCCGCAGAAAATAGAATTTGTATTCTTGCCGCGAGTCGTGAACAGAGCTTCGCTGCGGGCTGCTTATCGGTCGATTCACATAGTGATAACGCCAATAAAAATGCCAATAAAAAGAAACAAAAACTACAAAAGTCCACGGGGTTTATTGCCAATTTAAGCTCAGGCGCTACCTTAATATCTGAACGCATGTCAGCTAAATTTACTGGCTATATTAATCAACCATTGGTTAAACACCAACAGGGAAAAATTACCAAAGCATTAGTCCATCCTATTGCCAGTTGCTCTAAGTGATGGTGGGTGCTCACTAAGTGTGAATGCACTATCATCGTAGGATTTATTGCCAGTGAATATCATTATTTTATTTTTTGTAACGTAAACCATAACCGATGGGGAAGAGTGGTTTGGTGTTATTTTTCTTCTTTTCTGCTGAGGTTTTTTTGGGCCAAGAAAAAGACAGCTTTCCCTGAAAGTTAAACTCGCCAAAGAGCATGTCACTAACACCTTGGCCTTCCGAGCCAGGAAGCCAAGCAGCAATGAATGCTGCTGACTTATCTAATTCGTCATTAATGATTAATGTTCTCCCTGAGATCAAAATAACAACCAGGGGTATGCCCTTATCACTAATATCTTTTATCAATAGATAGTCTTCTGGGTGTAACTGTTTTAATGCTAGTGAGTTGCCATAGGGCGCTGAAATATTTACTTGACCGTTTATTTGTGATCCTGCCTCTATTATAAGGTTTTCACAATCTCTGATATCACCATGGCCTTCTGCATAAGGGTACTCACCGATCACCACCACAGCGATATCATGATCTTTTGCCGATATTGCTGAAACATCACTATCACGCCTTAATACCGCATTGGGCGCAACCGCTGAAATACCTTGCCAGACAGAAGTGGCTCCTTCAAATTGATCGTTTCCTGATACACCTTGCCAATCAATGGTAAACCCTCCGCACTGATGACCGATATTATCAGCATTCTTACCCGTAACTAAAATTCGAGCCTGCTTTTTTAAAGGCAGTGTGTTTTTCTTGTTTTTTAACAGCACAAGTGACTTTCTGACCGCTTCTCGTGCAATATTCCTATGCGCACTAGCACCAAAACTAACATTATTTGCCCAAATCCTTTCACTGGGACGAGGCGAATTAAATAATCCGCTGGCAAACTTTACTGACAATATCCGGCGGACGGCGTCATTAATTCTTGATATAGGCACAGTTCCTAATTCAACATGGTTATGAAGATGGTGAATAAATTGCTGCCAGTTTTCGGGGAGCATAAACATATCGATGCCAGCATTAACGCCTTGAGCAACCGCGAGATAAAAATCATCACAGAGGTAATCAATACCATTCATGTCAGAAACAATGAAACCAGAAAAATTCAATTGTTGTTTTAGTACATCCGTGAGCAGATACTTATGGCCATGGCACTTGTTGCCATTCCAACTATTAAATGACGCCATAACTGTCATTGCCCCCGCTTTTAAAGCGCTTATGTAGGGGCTAATATGGGTATTGTTGAGTTCTTGCCAAGAAATATTAGCATCACCTTGGTCAATACCATGCGTTGTAGCTCCATCGCCAACCCAATGTTTGACACAAGCGATAACGCCTTCACCAGCAAGCTTTCCATGAAGACCGTTGATAATTTCACTTGCGTATTGATTAATTAATTCTGGGGTTTGAGCGTAGCTTTCATAGCTGCGACCCCATTGAATATTTTGTGCAACAGCTAGGTTGGGTGCAAAGACCCAATCGACGCCACTCGCTAATACCTCTTTTCGTGTTACTTGTGCAATACGTGCTATTAAATCAGCATCGGCGGCAGCACCTAAACCGATATTGTGTGGGAAAATTGTTGCTCCCTTAAGATTATTGTGACCGTGTATGGCATCAACACCATAGAGTAAGGGGATTGCTAAATGATTTTCGTCACTCACCATTGATGCTTGCCAATAGCTATCGGTTGTTTTTAGCCAACTGTTAAGATCATTATTTTCGGGCAATGAACCTGCGCCACTCAATACCGAACCTAAATGGTACTTTCTGACATCATCGGGCGTACAGCTCAGTCGTTCAGCTTGGGTCATTTGTCCAATTTTTTGTGCTA
The DNA here is from genome assembly GCF_014077245.1 of Colwellia sp. BRX8-9. NCBI lineage: Bacteria > Pseudomonadati > Pseudomonadota > Gammaproteobacteria > Alteromonadales > Colwelliaceae > Colwellia > Colwellia sp. BRX8-9. Next base: position 215,434 of record NZ_JACGVN010000003.1, on the reverse strand, counting down.
ATGTCATTTTTGACATTAGCTCATCAACTTGTTCCTTTATTGACGGCTGACTAAGTAGTGGCTGCATAGTATTGAGTTATCCTGACATTATTTAATTTCTTCATTTTGCCAATTTTATTTTAATGTCATTTGAGTGAGCTAAGCAGGCACGTAAAACGCTCTATCTACATCCTTAGCATTGCTTAGTTGCTGACAAATATTTATAGGTATTACATCTCTCAAATGAAATTAAAAATATAAATTTAAACGGTTAATTAACCTTAGCCTTATTATTTATAAATTAGTTTACTTTGACAGACTATTACGAATGTAAATGGATACAACTAAAATACGGTAGGGTGGACTTATTTCGAGGTTATTGGGATTTTATCAATTTTTCAGTAAATACTTTTATTGGACTTTTGAGCTAGTAGAAAAAATTATATAAATTCAAAAAGCTCATTGTGACCATTTCATCGCCCCATAATGACCGACTCATCGTTTTTATATTGTTTAAGATTTACAATTATATAGTGTCAAATGACATTTATAATTGAAACCTTTCACTAAATTTTAATTAGGCTAAAGTTTCATTCAATAATCATTTTAACGGAATAGCGCTTTATGAGTACGCAAGAACATTATCAAACCGCGACTGAAGATAAAATTTCCACGCTAAGAAAAATTATCTATGGCTTTGGCGCTTTCGTAAATAACTTATTAGGTGCGGCAATTGGTACTATGACCATAGTGCTTAACTTGGGTTTAGGTATGAATCCAGCTTTAGTCGGTTTGTTAGGCGCATTGCCTCGTTTGGTCGATGCCTTTACCGATCCGCTAATGGGCTATATTTCCGATCACACAAGATCAAAATGGGGTCGACGCAGACCCTATATATTCTGGGGGGCTATTGTCGCAGGTATTACTTTTGCCTTGTTATGGCAATTACCGAGAGGCCAGAGTGAAGAATTTTACTTTTGGTTCTTTTTAATTGGTTCTATCATTTTTTATCTAGCCTACACTATTTTTGCAACACCATGGGTCGCATTAGGTTATGAATTAACGCCAGATTATCATGAACGTACCAGTATCATGGCTGTGCAGAATTTTATGGGCCAATTTGCGTGGTTATTTGCACCTTGGTTCTTACTGTTTATGCAAAATGAATCGCTGTTTAGCGATATGATTGAAGGTGCCAGTTGGTTAGCCGTCATTATTGGGCTATTTACTATTATTGTTGGTATTTTACCAGCAATATTTCTTACTGAACGCTTTACACCCATAGCAACTTCAAAAACGATTATTGACCCGAATGCACCACCAATAAAACCAAGAAGCTTGAGTTATGCCGTTACTGATTTCTTTAAAGGCTTTTTAATTACACTTAAATTTAAGCCTTTCCTTAGTTTATGTGGCGCAACCTTTTTAGTGTTCAACGGCTTTATGATGGTTTCAGCTTTCCAAAGTTACGTGATTATTTATTATGTTTTTGGCGGCGATCAAGCATTAGGTGCTGAATATGTTGGTTGGGCGGGTACGGTGTCATTTATTTCAACGTCTTGTGCTATTTTTATTGTCACTAAGTTATCAAGCTGGTTAGGGAAGCGAAATGCTTTTTTCATTACCATTGCCATTTCTATCTTTGGTTATGCACTTAAATGGATTTGTTTTACACCGGATAATCCAATGCTAGTGATTATTCCACCTATATTTTTCTCTTTTGGTTTAGGCGGCTTGTTCACCTTAATGGGATCTATGGTTGCTGATGTCTGTGATCTTGATGAATTAGAAACCGGTGAACGACGTGAAGGTATGTTTGGCTCAATTTATTGGTGGGTTGTTAAATTAGGCTTGGCTGCGGCGATGGCAGCTGGTGGATTTTTACTTCATGCAACAGGTTTTGATGTTGCGTTAGCTGGAGCTCAATCTGCTGATACGCTGTTTTATATGCGCTTAGCTGATGTACTTGTGCCTGTACTTTGTTCAGTGGTTGCTATTTGGATGGTCGCTACTTACCCTATTACTGAGAAAATGGCTCATGATACCCGGAGTAAACTTGAGGCACGTCGAGGAAAAATGGCGGCTGAAGTGAATGCCTTAGATGAAAATACTGACGGTGTTACGCCTGTCTAAGGCACTTATAAATTGTATATCTACATAGTTAACCATGTAGATATACAACCCGCTTTATTTTTGTGAGATCTTTATTTTTTTAGTTAAAATAAATACGAAATAAAATAAAGTCAATTTTTTTAAGTTATTGTTTTAAATAAATTAAAATGATTTTTTTTGTATGGGTGATAACAAAAGCTTATCATGAGTACTTGTTTATATCCCTTATCCATTTCAACTTTTCCTACCCCCCCTTTGACCGTATTTCGATGCTGTTTGACCAATAATTGTGCTAAAAATATTCAAGTCTGAACATGGCTATTTATAGGATGCTCGACAGTAAGATAATTCAAAAATGCAGAGTTAGCGCTTATTGATATAAGTGCAGCAGTACTGTTTATCTTTTGGGAACGTTATAAACCAAATTATTCATTAAGCCGGTTAATCATTGACTTAATTGAATATTTTAATAGAAGAATAATAAAATAATGAGCAAATTAACATTAAATCTTAGTGCACTAACAGGAGCTTTAAGTGTTTTTTCAAAAAAAATGCTTTCATTGTTATTACTCAGTACGCTAATAAGTTGTGGAGGTGGGTCAACTCCAACAGAAAAAGAGACTATCAATGCAGATACTGATAACGACGGAGTATTCGACCAAGTCGATTCGTGTCCTAATACATTAGCCAATACCACTGTAGATGCGAGTGGTTGCGACATCATTATTGTTAGTGTCGATACGGACAGTGATAATGATGGTGTTAAAGATGCAGATGATACTTGTCCTGAAACTCCAGACAATACAAGGGTAGACAGCTCTGGCTGTGCGGTCATTGAAGAGGTTGTTGATGTGCTTGTTCAAGCAGAAGATTACATCAGCTATTTTGATACCACAGCGAGCAATGAAGGCGGAGCAAGTTACCGTAATGACGCTGTAGATATCGAAGTTACCACTGATGTAGGCGGCGGTTACAATATTGGTTATACCCAAGCAACAGAATGGCTAGAATACCCGGTAACCTTAAGTGCTGGGACTTATACCATTAGCAGCCGTGTGGCTTCAGATTCAGGCGGTGGTAATTATACGCTGTCGATAAATGGCAATACAATTGGTAGTGACAATGTTGCTAGCACGGGGGGATGGCAAACCTTTGAAACCCAGGTGGTTAATTCGTTTTTAACGACGAGCGGTAATTTTACCTTACGATTAGCGATAAACGCAGGTTCATTCAATATTAATTGGCTGCAAATAACAGCGGTTATTGATGATGATTTAGATGGTATTAGTAACGATCTAGATTTGTGCCCTGATACGCTTGAAAATGCAGAAATTAATGAGGTGGGGTGCGCTGACTCAGATGGTGATGGCGTATTTAATAATCTGGATAATTGTCCAGATACACCTATCGGGACCTTTGTGGATTTTCTCGGCTGTGAAGCCGTAGAACAGTTAATTGAAGTGGCGTTTAACAACGATATTCTTGTTGGTGGTGAAGACAGCCAAAAGCCAAGTTTTAGCTTATATACCTTTGATAATGACATTGGATCTGACGGCAGTAATTGCAACGATGGTTGTGCGGTTAATTGGCCTCCGCTTCTAGTGACTGATGGTGTCGCTTCTGGTGTGCCAAATTTATCAATCATTAATCGAAATGATGGCACAACACAAGCTGCCTATCAGGGTAAACCGTTATACTTTTATAAAGGTGACACCGAAAAAGGAACTATTGAAGGTGCGGCTATAGCGGGTTGGAACCTTCAAGAATACGGACTTTTTGGTGATATCGTGCCACTTTATACCTCTAGCACGGCACAAGAACATGCTTTAATTTATGAAACTAATGATGCTGTGGTCACCAAATTTGCTGACAGAGGACGTGATCGTCATGCTAAAGAAGATCAATTTCAGCAATACGACCATTACCTTTCTCATTATTGGACTCATAGAACAGCACGTTATAAATTCACCGATTATGTGGCTAAAGGCGGCTCATCTATTTTAATTGAATGGGTAACACAATGGCAGCTTGAGGCGTTAGAATTTAGAGCATGGTATTCAGGAATGAATACTGTTGCTGAATACCATGGTAATTATGAGCCTAACGTTGTGACGGTCGGTCACGGTAGTTACGACGACGACCTTGTGCAAACAAGTACTAGTGGCGATCAATATAAATATTCAGTAACCATTAATGAGTTTCGCGGACTTAATGGCAGCACAGAAACCCTCAGTATTGGCCAACATATGGAAATTGAAGTTAGTCAGTTTTTATTGGGCGTTCCTGAGGGGCGGTCAAATTATTACGGCACAACTTACCTTTACCAAGTAGGTAAAGGTGGCATGGCTCCTTGGAAAACAGTCGGAGATTTTGATGATAAATCATCAGAGCGTGAAAATTCACATCCTATCGCTAAACAAGGTTGGTTAGGCGGTGATACCACATTACCTTATCAATATACTAATGAACCTAATGACCACTTCATGCAAATGGCGACTAATTTATCAAGTTTAAATGGGCAAGCGTTCGTTTTAGGAAGACGTATTCATCATACCTCTTTTGTTGATGGTAAACATGATGAAGACCCAGCCAATGGTGTTTTTTCAGAAATGGTAGGTAAGTCAGGTACACATTTTGTTAATCATAGTTGCGCAAGTTGTCATGAACGTAATGGTAGGGCAGCTCCGGCACCAATTGGCGAGGCATTAGACAAATGGGTCTTTAAAATTGCTGATGCTGATGGTGAACCCGATGCCCAGCGTGGCGATGTTTTACAGCCATCGAATACGGGAAGCGTACAAAGTGAAGGAACGGTAGCTATTGAATCATGGACTGAGGTGAATGGTTTACGTTCACCTAATTATAAGTTTTCAACGGGTACGCCAGAAAAATTCTCAGCACGCATTGCACCTCAACTCGTTGGCCTAGGATTATTAGAAGCAATTCCTGAAGAAACTATTTTAGCGATGGCTGATGTCAATGATGAATTTGCTCCCTTTGGTATTTCAGGTAAAGCGCAAAGTGCTATCGATCCCGAAACCCAAGATATTCGCCTTGGACGTTTTGGTTGGAAAGCCGCTACATCAAGCATAAAGCATCAAGTTGCGGCAGCGTTTAATACTGATATGGGGGTGATGACCTCTGTACTACCATCACCAGATTGTGGTTCTGCTCAACAAGAAAGAAATGAATGTGGTCATGACCAATCTGAAATAAGCGACCAGCACTTGAACAATTTAGTGAAATACATCGCATTGTTGGGTGTACGAGCGCAACGTGGCCTTGATGATCCTCAGGTACAACAAGGACAAGCGTTATTCTCAAGTATTGGTTGTGTGGATTGTCATACCGCAACACTGCAAACCAGTATTTATCATCCGTTTACAGAACTAAGAGATCAAACTATTCATCCTTATACCGACTTACTGTTACATGATATGGGTGAAGGTCTTGCTGACAACTTAGGTGAGGGCAACGCTACAGGGGCTGAATGGCGAACAACACCGCTATGGGGCATAGGTTTGTCGGCTTGCGTTACTGGAGGTGTAGAAAACCCAGTTGGCGGCCAAGGTAATGAAGTTTGTACGCCCGAGCATAGTTATTTGCATGACGGACGGGCGAGAACGATTGATGAAGCAATTCTCTGGCATGGTGGGGAATCAGAAGCTTCTAAAGTTAAGTATGAAGCACTTTCTGATGCTGACGAAGCTTCATTAATAGCCTTTTTAAAATCACTATAAAATCGGCAGCTTATTAAATTGATTATCGATTGATTTAATAAGTTCTTTTAAGAAAAAAGAGAATAATAATGAACCAATATTCAGTTTATCAGTGCAATGTTAATTCAATGCTAAAGAATATCAGCTTTAAAAGTCGACTGTTTTTAATGAGTTTGCTGAGTTTGTTAATAACGACACCTACTATGGCAGGTTGGGAAGTTAACTATATAGATACTTTTTCAGGGGACAGTGTTAATTGGCAAAATTGGACGGCCCAAGTCGATGCCAACTTTAATAATGAAGTTCAATGTTATACCGATGATGATAGTTCCATTGATAAGAACTTTGATGTTTCTAATGGCACCTTAAAAATAATCGCCAGAAAGCAGCAAACTAATTGTGCAGGCTTGAATAATCAATCTAGAGATTGGACCTCCGGTCGAATTAACGGTAAAGATAAACGTGAGTTTCTCTATGGCAGAATAGAGTCAAGAATTCGTTTTCATAACCTTGAAAGGGGTTCTTGGCCGGCGTTTTGGATGTTAGAGAATCGTATTGCTGAAAGCCCCCGTAAAAATGATGATGACTTTGTTAACTGGCCCAACCCAGGTGCTGGCGAGATTGATGTCTGGGAATGGTTTGCCAATAGCCCGAGTACTTATATAACTAACTTTTTTAATACCGGCGGCGGCTCTTGCGGTAATGAAGTGAGATTCGCTTATCCAAATGGCGCTAATGATGTACTCGATTGGCATGATTACGCCATTGAATGGGATGAAAACAACATATCATTTTATATGGATGATACCTTAGTTACTTCGCATAATGTATCGAATTGTCCACAATATAAAGAACCGATGTTTGTTTTACTCAACGTTGCTATGGGGGGAAATCTAGGTGGGGCGATAGACCCAAGTCTGCGTAAAGTCACCATGGAAGTGGATTATTTGGCGCATTGTACTGCTACCAATCAAAATAATGCCCAGCGCTGTAATGAAAATACGCCCGCTGTTTATGCTGATGATGATAACGACGGCATAGAGAACAACCTTGATCAGTGTCCAAATACTCCATCAGGAGAAAGTGTTGATGAAAAGGGCTGTTTCGAAGAGATGGTTAATATATCTCCTGAAGTTTCTTTGTCGATAACACAGAATAATGTGGCTGTGTCATCAGTTGATATTAGCGGAGGTTTAGTCACAATATCTGCTAACGCCACCGATGAAAATGCTGACGATATCCTTTCTTATGTTTGGCTTATATCCGGTACTATTCCATCACCTATTATCGACGGTGGTCTTGTTAGTTTTGATCCCTCTTCTATGGCCGGCGGGAATTCATATCAAGTAGACTTGACCGTAACTGACAACGGTAACCCAAGACTTTCAGTCAGCAACACTATTAAATTTAGCGTTAACAACATGCCGCTTGACGCTGGCGATGATGATGAGAGGGGGAAAAGTAGTGGTGGTTTATTCAGTTATTTACTGCTGCTGATGTTGATAGTATTTAGGCAGAAGTATCTTAAACAAAATATGTTCAATTAGGAGAACTTTTAATAACAAGGTTGATTTATTAGGATATCAGTATTAACACCGGCAGTGGTTAGTTATAATATTGATTGAATAAGTTGCTGATGCAGCATTATATTATTTTATTTATTTGATGTTCTGCTTTCAAAGTAACTCGTGCTGACAAGTTTTAAGCGATAGTGTGTTCTTTGTTAACTTATTATCTAACGAATATAGACAATCCACACTAGAAATATACCTAAGGGCAGGACATAGATTTGACTATAAAGTGGCAAGATCTCATCGAAAAAGCATGGAATGATAGAAAAGTCTTAAATGAATCAGATGAATTTGATTCTTGGCGTGTTTTCCATGGTTACACCGAAGGAGCGCCGGGTGTAGTTATTGAAAAATTTGGCACTATGGCCTTGGTCGAATTTAAAGACGATATTCGTGAGGACCTTGATGTAATCAAAGATGCACTATTACAATGTTTTCCCTTCACGCTTATTATGGCAAAAGGTGATCAAACTCTCGGGTTACGCTTGAAGAATAGAATGTTCTCGCTTCATGGCGATATTGCTGATGCGCCAGAATTTACCAAAGAATACGGGGTCTATTATAGTTTGCTTGCCGATACGATGCATAATTGTGGTTTATATCTGGATGCACGTCCCGTTCGTAAGTGGTTAGCTAATAATAGTGAAGGCCGTCGTGTATTGAATTTATTTTCATTCACGGGCAGTTTGGGTATAGCGGCTTTAAAAGGGAACGCGAAGGCCGCAATTCACCTGGACAGATCGAAAGCGTTATTACCGCGTATTGAAAAAAGCTACGAAAAAAATGCTATGGACTTTGGCACTCGCAGTTTTATAAAGGGTGATATCTATAAGCATTTACCTAAGGCAATAAAAAGTGGTCAGCAGTTCGAAGGCATTATTTTAGATCCACCGCCAACCGTTTATAAATCACCTTATGCAGAGCATCAGCCTAAAGGGCAAGATTTTTCTAAATTGGTGAGTATGTGTTCAAAGCTTTTAAGTCAGGGCGGTTGGTTGATTTGTTTATTTCATCGTTATGATGCAACGTGGGATGAGTCAGATGCCGAGATTATTGAATCATCTGGCCATAGTTTGAAAATGTCAGAACGCTTTACCAGTGAGTGTGATTTTCCCGATGATAATGTTGACCGCAAGTTAAGAGTGACTGTATTCGAAAAAATTTAAGATAGATAATACTAACAAGTCATTACTCCTGATATGTGAGAGGCAATGACTTGTTTAATACTTTACTGCTGCACAATAATAAATTGCAGACCTTTGGTGAACAAGGTATACAGAAAATTTTGTGGATTCTTGCTGTCTAGTAGATAAATAGTATCCATAATATCAACAAATCAGTCTAACGCGCCTATCATTAATTTTAGTTATTATTTTTTGAAGTTACATGTGAGCTATTACTTATTTTCTTGAAAAGAGATGAAAATAGTTTATGTCTTCAATTGCAGGTGTGTTACTAAACTTACCCGCGAGTGATCGCGTAGCCGTTAAGGTAACTTGTCATCAGAAGACAACCGTTTAACGTTAGCTTTTAATTTATCTACTGGCTTAAAAGTATTAAATCAACAAGGAATGAACCTATGACCAATCCTTTGATTATTAACATACTGGGATATTTAAAAAAACAAAACAGTGCTTGTTCCATAATTGATTTAGTCAACCTTTGCCAACAGGATTTTTTGCTACTGATAAAAAAGGATGTTGACCCTCAAATTGCCATATTTCAAAAGAATTTTTTTGTTATGAATGCGCTTTATCAAATTCAACGAGATATTAAAGACGAGGGTTTTTTACTGACTATTTTTCCATTAGAAATCTGTTTAGTGCCAAATCATGCTGCCGCAAAAGGTACCTTGGCTATGCGCGATGCTGATCTAGCCCATTACTATTTAAACTGGTCTAACTTAAATAACATTACCCTTGCAGAAGTGGAGTTACTCTTTTCCCATTTTTGGCAAAGATACCGCGCAGTAGATAAGGTTGCTGCTGCTCTGACGACGTTAGGGGTAGATAAAAATATTGATTGGTTTGGGATACGTCGGGCCTATCAGAAGAAAATTGCCATTACCCATCCCGATAAAGGTGGCTGCGTGGCGGATTTTATCGAAATTCGTCAAGCTTATGAGGTATTAAGTTGGCGCTATCATCGCAAAGACTAATTTTACGGTTGGTGATATTAAACGACGTGAATAAACTGATATGTGTTGAATTGCAAAAATAGTTTTTAATATCTGTAGTTGGATAGCCAAAGCGCACATTTTAGACGGAGAGGGATGTTAGTGCTGATTGATTTTAAAGCGACTTAGTGCTAAGTTTTGTTGATAGAATGCGCTTGTATAACGATAAGCTTTCTAATCATCAGTTAATGAAATGTGTTCTCAACACACGACTCTATTATGGATATATTACGGGTAATGCTATTGACTGAGAATTATTAATTTCCCGGTAAGATATTCAAGAAAATACTTAACTTATACTAACGACTATGAAGAATAAAAATTAATAATATGAAATTAAGAATTACCTTTTACCTGCTATTAACTTTTGCATTTATTCATAGTTTTCAATCAGTTTCACAAGAGCTGGGTAATGAGCCGTTAGGTGTTATTACTGTTGTTGGCACTGAAGATAACTTGCCCTTTAGTTTTAAGCTTCCCAATGGTAATCCTAGTGGGCTTTATGTTGAGTTTTGGCAGCTCTGGTCTAAAACTAACAATATTCCTATTCGCTTTGTTCTATTACCCTTTGAAGAAAGTATAGCGTTGCTCAAACAAAAGAATACCTTACATGTTGGGCTCTTTAAGAATCAGCAACGACAACAGTGGGCTGATTTTTCCTTACCTATCCATAATGTACAAACCGGTATCATTTATAATCGCTCAATTGACAAAAAATCTAAGCTAAGAGAATTAAGTGATATTAAAATAACCAGTCAATATTTTAGCTTTCAAGAGTCCTACCTTAAGGAAAATTTTGCTAGCTTTGAACAATCAACGTATAAAAACTTTGATGATGCTCTCGAGAAGTTGTTAGATAATGAGGTTCAGGCTGTTGTTGCTGAGTTACCTAATGCCTTTGCACAAATAGCGAAAAAAGGCTTAAGTGGAGTATTCACTATTTCTGAAGAGATTATTGTTTCTAATAATGTCTTTGGGGTGATAGCAAAAGGTCAACCTGAATTATTAGCTAAAATTAATGCTGGTATTGAAAACATGCCCGTTAATAACATTATTGAATTAGAAAAACAGTGGCTCCCCACCTTAAAACCATTTTTTCAAAAATCATCATCTGTTGCTAGTTTAACGGATAACGAAAAAAAATGGCTGTCAGAAAATAATTCTTTTAGTTTGGGGACTGACTCTGCATTTCCTCCTTTTGAATTTAATGATGAATTGGGTGAACATAGCGGAATATCAGCAGATTACATGTTGCATGCAAAACAACAACTACAAATAAATTTAACACCAACAGTAGGTAAGAGTTGGGGGGAAGCGCTAGAGGAATTTAAACTTGGCAATATTGATGTCATGTCTTCAATTTTTTATACAAAAGAAAGAGCTGAATATATAAATTTTACTGAACCCTACTTTGAAATTTCTCTCGTCATTGTTAGCAAGAAAAACGCTTTCTATGCTGAAAGTTTATCGTCATTACAAGGCAGGAAGTTAGGCCTAATTAAAGGCTATGTTTATAATGAATTGATTAGTCGAGATCACCCCAGTATTAAAATTGTAGATGTTTTATCGGTTGAAGACGGACTTAAAAAATTACAGTTGGGTGAAATTGATGCCTTTGTTGATTCTATTGCTGCGATTAATTATGAAATAAACAAAAATAAAATTAATGATCTAATTATTACCTCCTTTACCCCATATACACTTGAAATATCGATGGCGGTAAGAAAAGGGCTTGAACCCCTTATTCCGATTTTAAATAAAACCTTTGCTGCGATGAATGAAAAAAAACGTTCTGCTATTGCAAATAATTGGTTATCGGTACACGTTCAATCGGGTACTGAATTATCAACTATTCTCGTCTGGGCATTACCGATAGCCTCATTGCTCATTTTTATTATTTTAGTGTTTTTTCGCATGAATAAAAAACTCAAAATAGAAATTGATGCACGAGTGATCAATGAAGAAAAACGCATTACCGCCCAACAAGATTTGGCTGCACAAAAAAAAGCGATGGACGAACATTCGTTGGTCCTTGTAATCGATATTAACGGTATTATTAGCTACGCCAATGATAAGTTTTGCGCCATTACTGGTTACAATCGTAATGAACTCATCGGTAAAAGTCATAGTATTCTCAATGCTAATAACCAGTCAAAAAATTATTGGCATAAGATTTTTGCGGCGATTTCTAAGGGGAAATATTGGCATGATGAGGTGCGTATTAAAGCTAAAGAGGGACAATGCTATTGGGTAGACACTACGATTGTACCACTTTACGATAAAAATAAATTACTCAGTGGTTATACTTATATCAGTACTGATATTAGCCATCAAAAAGAGACGATTATTCGCTTAGCTGAAGCCAAAAAACAAGCTGATGTTGCTAATGAATCAAAAACCGCTTTTTTAGCTAACATGAGTCATGAAATCCGCACACCGATGAATGGCGTTATTGGCATGACTAACCTCTTACTTGATACGGCTCTTAATCCAGAACAACACAATTTTGCGAAAACAGTAAAAAATAGTGCCGAGTCATTACTGAGTATTATTAACGATATTCTTGATTATTCAAAAGTTGAAGCAGGAATGTTAGCGCTTGAACCACTTGAATTTGATTTAGAAGTATTGCTCCATGACCTTGCTACCAGTCTCGCTTTTCAAGCGCATAACAAGGGTTTAGAGCTAATTTGTCCGGCTAATATTTTACCCGCTCAGTCATTTATTGCAGACTCTGGGCGTATTCGTCAAATACTCAATAATCTTATCGGTAATGCGATAAAGTTTACAGAGCAAGGCGAGGTTTCAGTCCATTGCAAAGTACAAGAGCAGACTAAGCAGCACACTAAATTACTCTTTGAGATATCTGATACAGGCATTGGTCTAACGTTAGCGGATCAAAACAAGCTATTCGAACGTTTTAGCCAGGCCGATGGTTCAACGACCCGTAAATATGGTGGCACCGGATTGGGGCTATCTATAAGTAAACAATTAGTTGAATTGATGGGCGGCGAGATCGGCCTGAAAAGTGTTGACGGAGAAGGCTCTACATTTTGGTTTAGTATAAATATTGCTAATGCTGATAACATGCGACCCAAGAAAATTTATGACAATTTACAGAATCAAAAGATACTGGTGGTTGATGATAATTTAACTAACCGGACTTTGTTAGGTTTATTACTGACCAAGTGGCAAGTGGAGCATACCCTAGTAGATAGTGGAGATAAGGCATTAGAAAAACTGACCCAAGCTAGAATACAAGGAACTCCTTACCATATTGCTATTTTGGATATGCAAATGCCTGAAATGGATGGGCTTCAACTAGCAACTAAGATTAAAGCCGATAGCGATATTTTTTCAACGACTCGTTTATTAATGTTGACCTCACAAGGGCAACGTGGCGATGTCGAAAGATTAAAAGCGGCTGGCTTTAACGGATATCTAAACAAACCTGTTGATCAGTCGATTCTCTACAATACCTTAATGACCATTGCTGGCGTTAATTCCCAACAGCAACCTTTGATCACGGCGTTTAGCGCTCGTGCACTTCCGCAGTTCAAAGCAAGGGTTCTTGTTGTAGAAGACAATGCTATCAATCAAAGAGTTGCACAAGGTTTGTTGAGAAAATTTGGTGTGCAAGTCGACATAGCGGCTAACGGTGAAGAAGCACTAAATTCGTTACAAAACTTACCTTTTGATTTAGTCTTTATGGATTGTCAAATGCCGGTAATGGATGGCTATGAAGCGACTAAAAAAATTCGTCTTCCTCAATCTAAGGTACTTAATAGCAATATTCCGATAATCGCCATGACTGCCAATTCAATGCAAGGTGACCGAGAGAAATGCTTAGCCGTAGGAATGGACGACTTTATTGCTAAACCTGTGAACCCTAACAAGCTACAAGAGGCATTGAAACGCTGGCTACCCGAATATTAAGCGTTCGTTATGCAAGTAGTTAAAAATAACAAGAAAGGTTAGTTTATATTTATCAAAGTCAAAATTAATCTACTCTGTGAAATATTGATATTGATCGAGAATACAATACTTGTCAGCGATTACACTTTCTTGTGCCAGAGTCTCAAGTCACGTATATCTTCATTATCTAAATTTAGTGGTAATCGTGGTAATAAATCAAAAATCACCACCAATTGCTAACCATCTAACATGATACGGGCTTTTACTTGAGGCAACTTCCAGATGAAATACACTGGAATTATTGACAACATTAATAACACCAATTGCTCAGCTTCATTGAGTGGCAATAGTTGTAATAAATATACAATAACTGCTGAACCACTCATTTGTACAAATCCTAACAGCGCTGAAGCTGAACCTGCCTTTTCACCAAAAGGTGCTAGAGCTTGTCCTGCACAAGCTCCCATCAGTAATGAAAAACCAAGTGAACTGATCATTATTGGTAACATAAAAGCGACAGGTGTTTGCCAAGTTAATAAAGCTAACATTAACAATCCGGCTACAATCAGCAAAACCATACCAAAACCTATGGTCACCCGGGCACCAAATTTAACTAAAACCTGAGGAGCCAAAAAACAAGCGACAATATTAATGACAGCATTGAGACTAAACCAATAAACAAAGCTTTGCTGATCTAACCCCAATCTCACCATTAACCAAGCAGGTGAACTCGTTACATAGGCAATAATAATTGCCATTGATAACATTACTACTAAAGCATTAAAAAGAAAGACAGGGTGTTTCGCCACCGTAATAAAATGCCCCAAGCTGATAAGATTTTTAGAGGGTATGGTATGTGTGGGCCTGGTTTCTTTGAGGGTAAAAAACAAAATCAAACCGGCAAAAACAGCATATCCTGTCATAAATTGAAAGTTACTTCGCCAGCCAAAATACTCGGTTAAAACATTACCCAGTAATGGTGCAAGCGCAGGAATACAGCATATAGCACTGTTTAAATAAGAGTACATCACGCCACTTTCTATTGCGTTGTATTTATCACGGACACTGGCAAAGGCGGCTACAACAATGGCGCAAGCACCAAAGCCTTGTACTAAACGACTAAGGAGAAAAAACGTTAAGTTATCTGCATAAGCACAAAGAAGAGAAGCCAAGCCATAAATAATTATACCAGCCATCGCAACGGGGCGACGACCATATCTATCAGCGAGTGGGCCACTTATCAGTTGACCAAAGCCCATACTTAGAATGAATATCGTTATGCTCCATTGAATTTCCTTCATGGGAACAAGAAGTTCTTCAGCCATAATGGGTAAAGCGGGTAAAAATATATCTATGGCTAAAGGGCTAAAAATAACCATTAAAATCAGCAGTGGTAAAAGTTGTCTATTTGTCATTTTAGTCTCAATAATGATGACTGCCTAGTATAAGATATTGGCGTTATTAGCAGAAGCGAATTATCGTTAATTTAATGAAACTAAACAGCATTTCGCTTTAACTATACTTGTTAGTTAATTGTTTGGTGAAAATATCTTTAAGTAGAGTTAATTCATTAGTTCGGACATAGTTAAGTCTAATGATTAAGACAATGGTGCGGTGTGGCCCGGGTTCATTTACATGAATCGCCCGAAGTTCTGACTCGTTCAAGGTCAATGGCTCTAAGGCTATCTGTGGCAAAAGTGTTGTACCAAGTTTTCCTGCAATCATTTGTATCAAAGTATGAGGACTCGCCGAGTCAACATCAGTGTCTTGCTTTTTGTGTGAAGGCTGCAAGCGATAAGCTGCTATGGCATGACCTTTTAAGCAATGGCCTTCTTTTAACAACATCAGCTTATCAATTTCTAACGCTTCACTGGTAATTCCCTGAACTTTTTTTGGACACTGATCCTTATGACAGACCCAATAAAAGCCTTCTTGCCAAAAATTGAAACTGATCAATCCCTCAATAGAGTAGGGTAATGCAAGAATATCGGCATCAATTTCACTGGCAGGTACCTTTTCAACAAGTCTATGTGATAGGTCTTCAATAATTTTTAATTGAAAATATTAAACCAGTCATTATGTAAAATAGAACATTATCTTCAATTTAATCAACTATTCAATTCTCCTTATTGATCTTATGCTAACGATGACATTTTATAAACCCATTATTATAAAAAAGGACTGCACATGTTTAATAAAACCCTTCCGATTGCTGCGGCAATCTCTGTTGCTTTATCTGCAATGGTAATACCTACAACTGCATTCGCGGCAAATGAAGCAAAAACCAATCAGTTTTGGTGGCCAGATATGTTAAATCTTAGCCCCTTACGCCAGCATAGCGCTGAATCTAATCCATACGGCGAACAATTCAATTATGCTGAAGAATTTGCCAGTCTTGATTTAACCCAACTTAAAAAAGATATTCAAACCACACTGACTGACTCAAAATCTTGGTGGCCTGCAGATTGGGGGCATTACGGCCCATTAATGATCCGCATGGCTTGGCACAGTGCTGGTGTGTATAGAGTACATGACGGGCGCGGCGGTTCGTCGGGTGGGCAACAACGTTTTGAACCCCTTAATAGCTGGCCTGATAATGCTAACTTAGATAAAGCACGTCGATTATTATGGCCGGTTAAACAAAAATATGGTCGTAAAATTTCTTGGGCTGATTTGATGGTGCTTTCGGGCAATGTAGCGCTAGAATCGATGGGTTTTAAAACCTTTGGTTTTGCGGGTGGCAGAACGGATGATTGGGAACCTGATTTAGTTTATTGGGGATCTGAAACGACCATGCTTACTGATAAACGTCGCGATAAAAAGGGTAAATTGAAAGGTCCTCTTGCTGCAGTAGAAATGGGCTTGATTTATGTTAATCCAGAAGGGCCCCATGGTAAACCTGATCCTCTCTTAGCTGCTCAAGACATCAGAATGTCATTTGGTCGTATGGCGATGAATGATGAAGAAATTGTTGCTTTAAGCGCTGGTGGTCATACTTTTGGTAAGGCACATGGAGCGAAAAAACCCAGTGATTGTGTTGGTGCAGAGCCCGCAGCCGCTGATATTGAAGCACAGGGTTTAGGCTGGAAAAACAAATGTGACAGCGGTGTTGGCGCAGATACGATAACCAGTGGCTTAGAAGGTGCTTGGACAACGACACCAACACAATGGTCAACGAATTACTTAGACAACCTAATGAACTTCAATTGGGTTCTAACGAAAAGCCCTGCAGGAGCTAAACAGTGGACACCTGAAAACAAAGCTGCGGTTAACTTAGTACCGGATGCCCATATCCCTAATAAACGTAATGCACCCATTATGTTTACTACAGATCTTGCTCTAAAAGAAGACCCTGAGTTTCGTAAAATTGTTGAACGTTTTAGAGCAGAGCCTGAAGCATTTGAAAAAGCTTTTGCTCGAGCTTGGTTTAAATTAACACATCGTGATATGGGACCTCGTGCAAGATACGTGGGCAGTGAAGTGCCGAGTGAAGTGCTAACATGGCAAGACCCTATTCCTGCGGTCAACTATCAACTGATTACCAAGCAAGATATTGCTGAGCTGAAAAAGCAAATTACACAGTCAGATTTAACCACTGCTGAGTTAGTGAGAACGGCTTGGGCTTCAGCATCGAGTCATCGTGTCACCGATATGCGCGGCGGTGCTAATGGTGCTCGCATTAAACTAGAGCCACAAAATAGTTGGACGGTTAATAATCCAGCCGAACTTAATAAAGTATTAACAACACTTGAAGTTATTCAAGCTAAATACAATAAGCAATCAGCTAAAAGGCAAGTATCACTAGCAGACTTAATCGTATTAGGTGGCGCAGCAGCTATTGAAACTGCAGCCAAAAAAGCAGGCACAACAGTAGCTGTCCCCTTTATGCCTGGCCGTGCTGATGCAACACAAGCACAAACTGATGTTAAATCATTTAATTATTTAGCACCAAAAGCGGATGGCTTTCGTAATTTTTATACGGATGAAAGTTACCTATCGCCAACAGAGATGTTAGTGGATAAAGCCAATTCTCTTGGTTTAAATGTCCCTGAAATGACCGTGTTGGTTGGCGGTATGCGAGCACTTGATGCAAACTATGATGGTTCATCTTTTGGGGTGTTCACAAATACTCCTGGTGTCTTAACGAATGATTTCTTTGTAAATTTATTAGATATGTCTACCGTGTGGACTAAAGATGAATCTACAGCTGGAATTTATATCGGTGCTGACCGCGCTTCAGGCAAGGTAAAGTGGCAAGCGACACCGGTTGATCTTATCTTTGGCTCGAGCTCTGAATTAAGAGCCATTGCCGAAGTGTATGCCTCAGATGATGCTGACAAAAAGTTTATTAATGACTTTATTAAAGCCTGGGTTAAAGTGATGCAATTAGACCGCTTTGATTTAAAGTAAGCTTGTTTATTTTTAAACTATATCGCTAATACGGCTAAGGCTGTATTAGCTTTTTTTAGCAATAACATCTCATTCAAAACCTGGATTAAAGTGATGCAACTAGGCCAGTTTGATTTAAAGTAAGCTTGTTTATTTTTAAACTATATCGCTAATACGGCTAAGGTTGTATTAGCTTTTTTAGCCATAACATCTTATTCAAAACCTGGATTTAAGTGATGCAACTAGGCTAGTTTGATTTAAAGTAAGGTTATTTTTAAACTATATCGCTAATACGGCTAAGGCTGTATTAGCTTTTTTTAGCAATAACATCTTATAAAAAAGGTAAAGTCTACAACAGACTTTACCTTTACATGCGAGTTTTAGGTTAACAGACTATAAGTAGGTTTTTAAAAAGCTTAAGTACTTATTAGATGCTTCAATGCGATTAGCTTTTTTACTAAAGCCGTGACCTTCATCGTCAAAGACCAAATAGTCAACGAAAGTTCCACCGCTTCGAATAGACTCAACCATTTCATCACTTTCAATTTTTAATACTCTAGGGTCATTTTTACCTTGTACAACAAGTACCGGACTTTTGACTTTATCACCGAAGAATACTGGAGAAATACTGCGTAAACGTTCTCTATCTGTACTGGGATCACCTAACTCATCATAAAGAGACTGTCTAAAGGCCTCCCAGTAGGGTGGAATACTTTCTAGCGTTCTGACCCAATTAGTGACACCAAAGATATTGACACCGACAGTAAACTCATCGGTAAATGCCATTGCGGCCATGGTTAAATAGCCACCGTAACTTCCGCCAATAACCCCTATTCTATCTTTGTCGACCCAATCTAAAGTCTGTAAATAATATTTATTATAGACAACATCTTTTAAATCATGGTCACCGTGCTTCTTATCATCTAAATGAAAGAAGGTTTTACCATAGCCACTTGAACCACGGTTATTTATTCTAAAAATAGCGTAGCCGTTATTGACCAAATGCTGAATGGTAGCGGAATAACCCTTACGACTTTGACCTCCTGGGCCTCCATGTATCCATACTAAAGCAGGGACTTTTTGTGTAGCGGCTTGTTTGGGTTTATATAAAATCCCAGGAATTTCTAAACCATCAAAACTTTTAAAGCGGACAATTTCGCCAACAACTAAGTTCTCTTCAATAATATTAGGATTACCTGTGTTAGTTAAGCGCTTAATACGCTTTGATCCTAATTGATGAACATAGAGGTTAGAAGGCGACGTATCTGAATTGATATAAAAAATAACTAAACTGGCATCAGCTGAAAAGTTTACGCCACGTAAATCGCCACTGGGCAATTTAGGAAGTGTTAACGGTTGCTTTATTTTCAGGTCGATAATTTCTATTTTAGTTTGCGCATCGGCATTAACACCAGTGACTTGATAACGGCCATCTTTAGAGAAGTAAGTGAAACTAACGTCCCAATCTGCAGCGTAGTTTAGTGCTTGTGTTTTTGCTTTTATATCACAAGCCCAAGCCTGTTTATATTCGCCAAATTCGTCTGTTGAATATATCAGCCGCTTACTATCACGAGTAAAAGTGTAGGCACTGTGTTCAACATCACCTTGATGCTCAGTTATAAGTGCAGTTAACTCGTCTGCTTTATTTAAGTCGGCTAAATATAAATTGGAGTCTGCATTGCTATTCGTTTTGCTCAAAGCAATATACTGACCATTTGGGCTGATAGTTTCGACTGAATAGCCGGCAGAATTTTGATAAATAAGATCCCTTGAATAATCATCATTTTGATAACGGTATACATCAAAAAACTTAGGGTCCCTTTCATTAGAGGCAACAAAAAACTGTTTATTATCTTCATGCCAACCAACAAAATAAGCTTTTAAGTCTTTACCTGGGGTAAGGTCTTTTATGCTGCCTGATAATTCTCTTACATATAAATGATCTAATTCGTCACCGCCCTTGTCTGCGGTATAAAGAATTCTGTCGTCTTTAGGAAACCAACTTACTGCAAAAGCAGAGTCAACTGTTGACTGAGTTAATTGTATTGGGGCTGAGCCATCAAGTGGCATTTTGTAGGCATTAAAAATACCTGTTTTATCATTACTGATCAAAACCGCACTGGCATCAGCATTAATTGATGAGCCAGAGACTGAGGTTGTTTTAAAGAACTCTTCTGCGCTATAGGTCTCAAAGACAGGTTTTTTTTCTTCGATAACGGCTTGTTTAGCTACTTCTTCGGCGGGTTTAGAACAGGCAAAGAGTAATAGTCCTGTGCAAATTATTGTAATCAATAGCGGAAACTTTATCATGGGTGAAATCCTTTTGTTGCGATGATCAAGAAACTAAGTCAGTTGCTTGTTTTTTGTTCTATACCAGTATAGTGCATAAAATAAAGATTACAGATACGTTAATCAATGATGACAAAGTAGTAAAAATATAAACGTTAACAAGCGACATTTATTCATATAAATTTCACTTTATTTAACCCGTTTTAGCGTAACACCTAACCAAGCGTTCGATATTAGCTATGCCAAACAAGACCTGAATACAGCTAATACAAAAACGGGGCAACTAATTTATTGATTTTCCTAGCCATCAATAGGGTATGTCGTATACCTTAGTAGTATTCAAATACTGATGAGAAATAACCTTGCAACCCATTATTAAAATCACAGATGTTAACAAAGTATATGCGGGTGGTTTTCAAGCACTTAATAATATTAACTTATCAATAAAACCTGCTGAAATCTTTGCCTTGCTAGGACCAAACGGCGCAGGTAAAACTACACTGATCAGTGCTATTTGCGGCATAGTTGATGCCACGTCTGGGCAAATCACCGTTGATGGCAAAGATATCGTCACCGGTTACCGACATACCCGAAGTCTTATTGGCTTAGTACCACAAGAGTTAACCACTGACGCCTTTGAAACAGTATGGACAACAGTTTCATTTAGTCGAGGTTTATTCGGCAAAAAACCGAATCCAGCTTTTATAGAAAAAACGCTAAAATCATTATCACTTTGGGATAAAAAAGATAACAAGATGATTGAGTTATCCGGTGGTATGAAACGACGAGTGATGATAGCTAAAGCGCTCTCTCATGAACCTGCTATTTTGTTTTTAGATGAACCAACCGCAGGTGTCGATGTAGAGCTGCGCAAAGATATGTGGCAACTGGTTAGAGAATTACGCAACGACGGTGTCACCATTATTTTAACGACACACTATATTGAAGAGGCTGAGGAAATAGCAGACCGTATTGGTGTGATCAAAAACGGCCAGCTCATTTTAGTTGAAGATAAAATAGCGTTAATGAATCAATTGGGTAAAAAGCAATTGATCCTCGATTTAAAAGAACCGTTAATTGAAATGCCTGCGCAATTGACTGATTTTAATTTACAGCTACAAAATGAAGGGATGCAATTAATTTATAGTTACGACACCACCAATGAACACACAGGAATATCTGCTTTACTTCAACAATTGTCTTTAGCGGGTATTGCTTTTAAAGATATCAAAACAGATCAAAGTTCGTTAGAAGATATATTTGTTTCATTAGTAAGGGAAAAAACATGAATCGTTATGCTGTTGCGGCTATTTACAAATTTGAAATGGCCAGGACTAAACGTACTATTTTTCAAAGTATTATTTCTCCAGTGATTTCGACGTCACTTTATTTTGTTGTTTTTGGTTCTGCCATTGGCTCTCGAATTACTGAAATAGATGGCGTGAGCTACGGTGCTTTTATTGTTCCTGGGTTAATTATGCTCTCGCTGTTAACACAAAGTATTTCCAACGCCTCATTTGGTATTTATTTTCCTAAATTTACCGGTACTATTTATGAACTACTTTCTGCTCCGGTATCTTCCTTTGAGGTGCTGCTCGGTTATGTCGGTGCGGCAGCGACAAAATCCATTTTGCTAGCATTGATTATTCTCGCAACAGCACATTTCTTTGTGCCTCTGGAAATAGCCCATCCATTTTGGATGTTGTTCTTTTTAGTGATGACCGCTATAACCTTTAGTTTATTTGGTTTTATTATTGGCATCTGGGCAGATAATTTTGAGAAACTACAAGTGATCCCACTTATTGTTATTACGCCTTTGGTTTTCTTAGGGGGCACTTTTTATTCTGTCAGTATGCTGCCGCCGTTTTGGCAAACAGTAACGCAATTTAACCCAGTTTTTTATTTGATTAGTGGCTTTCGATGGAGTTTTTATGAAGTGGCTGACGTAAGTTTACTAACAAGCTTTTTTGTGATGAGTGGCTTTTTAGCTTTTTGCTTATTAGCGGTTACTTGGATATTTAAAAGTGGTTATCAGATAAAACAATAAAAGAGATAGGCTGTTTACGCTATTTAAGCAAAAGTTACTAAAGGTTTTGTCCATTATGTACGACCTTTAGTGCTTTGTTTAGGCGATAAAATATAGGGTTACTTTGCCAATTAACAATACGGTTAAGCCAAATGCTATATTCAACACGAGTTCACTCTTGAGTAACATTTTTAGTGTTTTCATAAAATCTCTCCACTTATTCGAATAACTTTATTCTCTCCTCAACATTAATTATTATTAATAAATAGTGTCGAGAAGTTATTATTAAGTAGTACGAGATGTGTTGGATGATGGTTTACTTTCAATTAAAACTAAATAAATTAATGATGAGATAATGCGAACTGATTAAGTCAGTCTTTCATTAAATGCCTAACGCTGACTACTTGCTGATAAATGCTATAGTTTCACTTAATATTCATTGGGCGATAAAGACGAGTCAATAATATTTAAGCTGTTATCTGTTAATAAAGTAATGAATTTTATATCTTAGCTGACGGTAAAAATATTGGATTTACTGTCTATTTTGGGAAGAGTCATCATCGCTGAAAGATTTTTACATCGCTAGATTCTGTTTTTGTTGCGGGGATTAAAAGGGGTTATTTAAAAGTTACTAAAGGCTTTGTCCATTATGTACGACCTTTAGTGCTTTTCTTAGGCGATAAAATATAGGGTTATTTTGCCAATTAACAATACGGTTAAGCCAAATCCTATATTCAACACGAGTTCACTCTTGAGTAACATTTTTGATATTTTCATAAAACCTCTCCGCTTATTCAAATAAGTCTATTAAAACGAGATAAAAGGGCTTAGCAATGTAAACCAGAACCCTTTTTATTTTACTAACAATTAATGTAAAACTTAGCTAATTAAAACACAAGCTAAGTTTTATTTTTTTATCAACACTATTCATTATGACCGAAAGTAATATTATCAAAATAGCTTACGGTATCTGCAGCTCTGCCGTCAGTAAATTCAGGGAAAACTATTACCGAGTCAATATTAATGGTTTCAGCCATACCAATACGGCTAGAAAAGTCAAAAGTAAGCTCTTCCCATTCATTGATTTTAGTATTAGGTACCTTGATTTCTGCTTGTGCCGCAGCGCCTACAGAGAACTTTAATGCCACATCACTGATAACAGACTTATAAACCATTATTTTAACAATGCTATTGGTTGCGTCCATCGTAAATGGTGTGGTATTGGCCGCCGTTGTTTCAGTACCAGCCCATGGCTGACCTGCCATTCTAGCGGTAAACATAGCAACTGTTGTTGAGTCATTCACTGTTGATGAAGCCGGGTTAGCAACAAATTCGAGTGCAGGGTTATCATCATTTTCAAATACCGCCCAAACAAAATCACTGCCTAAACCTGTGGCTTCAAAGTCATATGGAGTTCCAACGGCAACAAAGTTACCTGCAGAGACTTCTTCAGCAGCAGGGGTGGTAAAATCATCAAAGTAGAAAGTCCAGTTAGCGGCATCGCTCGCGGCATCGCCCATCACGCCATTATCAAAAATTAGGGTAAGTCTGGTTTCACTTGTACTGGTCGCGCCAGTAAAATCAAAGTTCAACTCTTCCCATCCTGAACCAGTATGGTTTGCTGTTCTTTCTGCATCCATATCGTCAAATTTAACTAAAACGGGTACAGCACGCGAAGCCCAAACTTTCATGGTAATCATGCTATTAGCTGGAATTGCCGCTGGTGTAGCCAATGTCATTGTTGAACCACCCCAAGTTTGGCCCGCAGATTTTGTCATTTGACCCACTTGAGCGCTGGTATTAATACCCGTTGCATCTGGGTTGGCTAGCACAACGGCTGCACCTCCATCAAAATCATTAAAGGTGTAGCTTTGTGGATCAGCTTCAAAATCAGTGGTACTTGTAGAGCCACCACCTACGACTTCTTCTTCAGCGGTTGCAGGTGTTGTTATTTCGTCATAATAAAAGGTCCAATCTGCCGCGTTTCCTTCTGCGTCGCCCATAGTGCCTAAATCAAATATTACCGTAACGCTGTCTAAGGCGCCGGTTACATCATCTGCAAAATCGTAACTAAGATTTTCCCAGCCAGTGCCTGCATGATCCATTGATATTTCTTTATTAATGCCTTCAAGTTTAAATAAAACAGGTACTGCACGCGCCGACCAAACTTTCATTGTGAAGGTGTTATCTTCCGCAGCCAAGGTTAATGCTGTAGGCAAGGTTAATGTACTGCCTCCCCAAGGTTGTCCAGCCAATTTTTGCATTTCTACGACTTGGTTGCTGGTATTTATGCCCATTGCTTGTGGATTAGCCATCACAGTTGACATGCCGCCATCAAAATTATTGAAAGCATAGGTCTCTGCAGCACCTTCAAAAGCAATCATATTACGGGTGTTTTCAACTGCAGCGTCAGCAACGGTAATGGTAAATGTTTGCATTGTATCTACAGTGCCATCATTCACTGTTAAGGTGATTTCTGTAGCAGCAACATCACCCGATGCCGGTGTGCCTGACAATATGCCTGTACTGTCATCAAACGTTAACCAAGAAAGCGCGCCTGGGACAGTTGTTGACATTGTCAATGTATCGCTGTCAGCATCGGTTGCCATAAGTGTGTAGGAGTATGACTCACCAACAGTAGCACTTGTAACGCCAGTACTTGTAATAACAGCAGCATTGTTAGCTTGTGCTTGAACAGTGACTGAAACAGTAAAGGATTGAGTGATTTCATCAGTTCCATCACTTACGGTTAAAGTAATTGCCGTATCTCCGGCATCACTATCCGCTGGCGTACCCGTTAAGCTTCCGGTTGCACTATCAAACGTTAACCAAGCGGGTAAATTTGTGGCTGACATTGTTAAAGTGTCACCATCGGCATCAGCAGCGACTAGTGAGTAGCTATAAGTGGAACCTGATTCAATTGTTGTGACCGCTGTGCTGCTAATAGTTGGTGCGGAGTTAACTTCTATAACGTCAGCAACTTTATCATCGCTTGAACTTCCCCCACATGCAGATAAAGCTAAACCTAGGCTTAGGACGATTATGTTTTTGTTGAAGCTTTTTTTATTTTTTATATTAGTCATTTAGATCCCCTATAAACTGTTCAATTGTCATTTGATTATTTGCAGTATTGGCAATATAAAACCAAGCTTGTGTCGTTATACTTAGGTTTGTATATAGCAGCCGTGCTGCTTAGTTGAAGGTACTCACTTGGCTAATTAAATAGCCAAACTTCTTCTTCTTTTATTATTTTATGATGCATTTCTAGTTAAATTTAACTGAGATTAATCGTAGAAAAGCCAAAAATAAACTACAGTAAAAAGTGATACAAACAATCAGGAAACGGTGAGTCGTCCCTAATTTCATGGTCAAGTGGGTTTTTATTAAATTTTGCACTGTAATTGGGTTTTTATTGAGCGATTTGACTTTAAAGTGTACGGATTTGTTGGTGTAAGGAGATAAATAATAGCTTTTATCCGCTAATTGTTAGCGGTGTTTTACACGTGATGGGCGATTTTATCGGGCAATCAACCCTTGAAATAATGCGGAGTATTTATTAGTGTGATGGCAAGAGGCTAAGGTTTAACACTTATCAATTGGGTGTCTTTTGGTGTTCATTCTTAAAAGCTAATGGGTAAAGAGAGCACTGAGCTTAGTCTTTATCATATTATATAGATGATGACTCACCTTGCTTTAAAGTTGTATTAGCCTCTTAATACAAAACCCAAGTAAAGCGGTAATTATAAAAGCCAAAAAGGTCATCAAAAAAAGTCGTTTGACCCTGTTTTGTCCATTTCAACTTTGCACTATCCCATCTGACCGTATTTAAATGCTAATTAGTAAATCGTTGTGCTAAAAGATATTTAGTTAATAACAGTATTTTGTTTACGATTGTATTTGTATTCACGTGAGCTTTGTAGATAAAAGTAGCGTATAGACATTATAAAAATGATTATAAATATTTGATTTGGATATCTCTAGGGGAGAAGACATGAAAACTAAAAGCAGTGTTAAATTTAAAACACAAGGCTTGGCCGCGTTAATAGGGCTAACGGTTACGTTAGGACTTGCTGGCTGTGGTGGTGCAGCCACCGAAACTAAACCAGATATTATTGATCCACAACAACCTGTCTCTGATTGGAAAATGGTGTGGAATGATGAGTTTGATGCAAGCACAATAAACAGTCAAAACTGGACGCATGAAGTTAACTGTGACGGTGGTGGTAACCAAGAGAAACAATGTTACACCGACAGCGCTGAAAACTCATATATACAAGATGGCATATTAAACATTGTAGCCTTACCCGCAGCCGAGGGCGCCGCTTTACCTTACACATCAGCACGTATGATGACGCGTTACAAAGCCGATTTTAAATATGGACGTATGGAAATGCGTGCAAAAGCGCCTTCAGGACAAGGTAGCTGGCCCGCATTTTGGATGATGCCTACCGATGAAGAATATGGCGAATGGCCACGTTCGGGTGAAATTGATATCTTTGAATCAGTTAACTTAGGTGTAGCGAGAGAAGACGGTACCGCAGAAAACCATGTTTACGGAACACTTCATTATGGTAAAAGCTGGCCTAACAATTCTCAATCAGGACAAGCTTATAGCCTAGCAAGTGGCGCTAACCCAGCTGATGATTTTCACACTTACGCCATTGAGTGGCAAGAAGGTGAAATTCGCTGGTACATGGATGACCATTTATATGCAACACAGCGACAATCCAAAATTCGCTACAACTCTAAAGATGAAGCAGTAGGCTTAGCACATCGAGGTTGGTTTACTGAATACTACGACCAATTATCGGGTGAATTAAAAACCTATTGGAGCAAGGCTCCTTACGACAAAGAATTTTATTTAGTACTTAACTTTGCTGTTGGTGGCACTTGGCCTGAAAATGTTAATGACTTAGGTGTTGATGCCACAGCTTTTGGTGCAGATAACAAATTTGAAATTGACTATGTACGTGTTTACCAGTGTCAGCAAAATATTGATACCGGTAAAGGCTGTGAAACAGTAAGACCTGGTTACGATAGTTTAGAAGATGGTCTTGTTGAAGGTAAAGCGCCAGTTCCATTGCCCCCAAGTGATGGTGTTGCTAAAAACCTAGATATTTTTAACGGTACTTTAAATGCTAACTGGATTGCTTGGGATTGTTGTGGTGGTACTTCACCTGCAATTATCGCTGATGCCGATAAAGGCGATGCTGTTCAATTTAATATTAATGATAACAATGGCACCGTATTAGGTTTTTCAACGCGAGGCGGACATTTTGGCGATGATTTTTCTGGCGAGTCTAGCCCATTTGATGCATCACCATTAGTTGATTTAAATGGTACTTTGTCATTTGAAATGAAAGTGGTTACCCCGCCATCTTCTGCGACTACTTGGTTATTAAAAGTCGAAGCCGGTGACGGCGGACCTAATACTGGCGATGTTGCGCTTAACACCAGTAATGAAGGTGCAGATCCTGTTGTGGGTCAATGGCAAACTTATACATTCCCATTATCAGTCTTACAAGACGCAGGTCTAGATCTTAGTGCAATTGATGTGGTGATGATATTCCCAGCTTGGCAAACAGGCGAAGGTGCTGAATATTTAATTACTAATATCGCGATTGAAGGTGACGTTGGTGGAGCGCCTGAATTAGTGGTCTTTACCGATGACGAAAATCCAAGCTGGCCAATGTGGGATTGTTGTGGCGGTTCTATGCCTACTGTTGAGTTAGATGATGATGCTCACGGTAACGTAGCTGAATTTTCTATCGGTGGTGAGCCAACTGTAATGGGCTTTATTTCAAGAGCTGATAACACAGACTCACCTGCGCCATTTGATGCCTCTGCGATTCTTTCTAACGGTGTAATTCAATTTGAAATGAAAGTAACGGCTATGCCTGGTGATGCGGCTTGGATGTTTAAAGTTGAAGCGGACAATAATGCGACCTTCGCAGAACTTCCGTTAACTGACTCTGTTGAAGGTGTTTCACCTGCTCTAGACCAATGGCAAACTTATACTTTTAACTTATCTGACTTAGCAAATGCTGGTTTAGATGTCAGTGCGATTGATGTCTTAATGGTTTTCCCTGCATGGGGTGCTGGCGAAGGTGCTATTTACCGTTTAGATAACGTTAAAATTTATGACCCAACAGCAACAACTGTCAACAATGATGTTTTATTTGCTGATGCACCTGCTACAGGTTGGTCAATGTGGGATTGTTGTGGTGGCACAACACCAACACTTGAAAACGATGATACCGCGCATGGCGTAACGGCTGAATATGTTATTGGTTCACAGCCAACGGTTGTTGGGCTTGATGCTGAAGATGGCGTTTTTGTTGATGCATCAGCTATCTTAGCCAACGGTGTGGTGAAATTTGATGTTAAAGTTGTTACACCACCAAACGATGCGGCAAGTGTTTGGATGTTTAAAATCGAGTCAAATAAAGCCGAAACTTTTGCAGAGCTTCCTTTAACAGGCAGCACAGAAGGAAAAGCACCGACTACGGGTGAATGGCAAACCTACACATTCCCACTACAAACATTATTTGATGCGGGTTTGGATATTAGTCAGATAGATGTATTAATGATTTTCCCTGCTTGGGGAACTGGAGAAGGGGCTGTTTTTCGTCTTGACAATGTGATGATAACGGCACTGTAACCACGATATTAGCAAAGGTTGAGCGGCTTTAAACAGCCGCCGTCATTAAAACTAATTTTAAGAAAGTAGGGTAACCATGAAACATTCAATTTTTAATAAAAAGCGCCTAGCCGTTTGTATATCAGCGGTTTTAGCAACCGGTTTGAGCAGTCAGCTTTATGCCGAAGAAGCAGTAACCGATAAAGTCAATAATAGTGAAAAAGACGCTGCGATAGAAGTTATTCAAGTGACTGGTATCATGAGCAGTTTGTCTCGCTCTATGTCAGTAAAAAGAAACGCTTCTGGCGTTGTCGACGTCATATCTGCTGAAGATATGGGTAAATTTCCAGACACTAACTTAGCCGAGTCATTACAACGTATTACCGGTGTTTCGGTCAGTCGTTCTAATGGCGAAGGCAGCCAGATCACCGTGCGTGGTTTTGGTCCAGAGTTTAACCTAATTACACTTAACGGTCGTCAAATGCCGGGTACGGGTAATTCACGTTCATACAGTTTAGAAAATTTGTCTTCTGATGGTGTTAGTGCTATCGAAGTACATAAAACTGCGCGTGCAGAAAACCCAAGTGGTGGTCTTGGCGCGACAGTTAATATTATTACCATGAAGCCTTTTGCTAGCCCAGGTGAGAAATTTGTTCTTTCAGGAAAAGGCATTTATGACTCGTCTAATGTTGAAGGTGATGATGTAACACCAGAATTTTCAGGCTTATACAGTAATACTTTTGCTGATGACACCTTTGGTTTTGCTTTGTCGTTCTCTCATCAACAACGTGACTTTCAACAACAATCGGCAAATATTCAAGGTTGGCAGTTTCAGCCAGACGCACAGCTTCCGACTTTAGATGATGACAAAGTCATTGATAATCGTGATGCAAATGCGGCAGCGGGTGCTTTTTTCCCTCGTGATATGAACTATGGTATTGCTAATGTTGAGCGTGAAAGAACTAATGCCAATGTTACTTTTCAATATGCGCCTATTGAAAGTGTGATTATGACACTTGATTATACGATGGGAGAGTCAACCACGGGCACTAATTCTATTGGTTGGGGTCAATGGCACGATTTTGGTGGCAACATTGATGCTTACGAATTAGATGAAAATGGTACAGTTATTTTTGCCGACTTGTCTGGTAACGATGGTTCTTATACGGCCAATCGAAATACAACTGAAACGAATGAAAGCTCATTAGGTTTTAATGTTGAATGGCGACCGTCAGATGACTTTGTTTTTTCAGTCGATTACCATAGTTCAGAAAATAAAGCTGATAATGGCAAAGATAAAGGCATGAATGGCACGGGATCATTAGTTTTTGGTTCAGATCAATTAGTTAATAAACATTATGACTTCAGACAAGGTGATATTCCACAAGGGACAATCTTCTGGAAAAATGGCTCTACAACGCTTGCACCTAGTGAAATGGATTCACATTTTAGCCAATTTGAGCATACTCCTGGAAAGTCTGAAATTGATCAACTGCAAATCGATGGTTCATGGGAAAATCCAGATGACTCGCCATTAAAGTCAGCTAAGTTTGGTGTTGCTCGTACTGAGCAAACCATGGGTGGCTCACGTTCATGGAGTGGTTTGATTGGTGGTTTCTTGTTTAACCCCAATTATTCAGCGGCATTTCCTGATGGCATGTTTGAGTACAATACAACCGATGGCTTTTTGGATGAATTTTCAAATGGCGACAACCCTATGGGTGCTGGATACTATTATAGTTTTGACTTTGATGAAGCGGTTGCTCGTTCAACGTCTTATTTAAACAGTGATGTATTAGGCGACGACTTTTTTAGTACCGACGCTTACCGCCCTGGTAGTGTTCAATCACAATCTTCAGTAGATGAAGATACAACGAGTGTTTATGCGTCGTCTTTATTTGAATTTGAAGTTGCTGAATTACCCGTGCAGGTGAATGTTGGTTTTAGATATGAGCAAACCGATGTAACTAGTAATGTCTTGCAACCTATACCTACCGAAGTTTGGTGGAAAGGTGGCAGTGAGTGGCTTACTCAATATCAACCAGGTGAAAATACTATTTTATCGCTTGAAGGTGAGCATGACGTCTTTTTACCTATGATTGATGCCAAAATTGATCTTAGCGAGGAACTTGTTGCCCGTGCATCTTGGGGGAAAACGATAGCTCGTGCTCCTTTAGGCAGCTTAGCTGGTGGCCGTTCATTAGGGGCAAGTACGCGTCCTAACTCTCGTATAGGTGGTGAAGGTAACACTAATCTTGACCCTTATGAGTCTACTAACCTTGATATTTCTTTAGAATATTATTACGCAGAAGGCAGTTATGCTGCTATTGGTTACTTTAGAAAAGATGTAAAGAATTTTATTAGTAGCCAAACAATAACGACATCAGTTGATGATATGCGTGATATTTATCAGGGACCACGTTGGAATCAAGCGGTATCTGACCTCGGTGGCACGCCAACCAGTGATGAAATTTTTGCACAAATGCAAGCTAACGGAGCGACGTTAAACGCTCAAGGCTTTATTGAACCAGCAGGTGATGATCCTTTAATGCAATGGGATATTACCCGTCCATTCAATGCCCCTGATGACAAGATGGTTGACGGCATAGAAGTCGCTGTTCAACATTTTTTTGGCGAGAGTGGTTTTGGTTTCGGTGCTAATGCGACGTTTGTTGATGGTGATGTTAAATTTGATGTTGATGACATAACTAAAGTTGATAGTGTTGCTGATTTAGAACCGCAAACACCACTAACCGGTTTAAGTGATTCGGCTAACTTTCAATTGTTCTATGAAAAAGAAGGTTTGTCAGTAAAAGTCACTTACGCTTGGCGTGACGAATACCTTATCGGTGTAGGACAAGCTCAAGGTTCTTCTGATGCGCCACCACAATTTGCTAAAGAGTTTGGTCAAGTCGATATGAGTATTAACTACGACATTGATGAAAACTTTACGGTATTTGTTGAAGGGTTAAATCTTAATAACGAAACTGAGCAATCTTTTGGTCGTTACGAAGAGCAGTTTTTATCCGCTAGACAATACGGTACTAGATATACTGTAGGTGTTCGTTACAGCTTTAAGTAAACCTGTAATCTAGTGAGTTTCAATTAATAGGCCTATATTGTTTTGCGATATAGGCCTTTTTTGTTTATAGGTTTTTTTATTTTATAACCTTATGTGTATAAGCTCGTTAGTTGAGTTAATAATCAAAAGAGACGTTTTATGTTAACAATTCGCGAAAAAATTGCTTATGGCTTAGGTGATACCGCCAGTAATATTATTTTCCAAACGGTAATGATGTTCCTGTTGATTTTTTATACTGATGTGGTGGGTATTTCGCCAGCTGTTGTTGGCACTATGTTTTTAGTGGTGCGTTTATTTGACGCGATAACTGATCCGCTGATGGGGGCACTTGCTGACCGTACTAAAACACGTTTTGGACAATTTCGACCTTATCTACTTTGGCTCGCTGTGCCGTTTGGCATTATTTCTATTATGGCATTTACTACGCCAGA
The DNA here is from genome assembly GCF_014077245.1 of Colwellia sp. BRX8-9. Taxonomy (NCBI): domain Bacteria; kingdom Pseudomonadati; phylum Pseudomonadota; class Gammaproteobacteria; order Alteromonadales; family Colwelliaceae; genus Colwellia; species Colwellia sp. BRX8-9. The sequence goes on along the minus strand of NZ_JACGVN010000003.1, from coordinate 183,105 downwards.
CTTGACGGGTAACGCTAAGGTTATATACGCCTTTGTTACTTATACCTCGTTAATGATGGTCTATACCGCAATTAATATCCCATATTCTGCGTTAGGTGGTGTTTTAACAAAGCAGCCTGCTGAACGCGTATCAGTGCAAACTTATCGATTCGTTTTAGGAATGCTCGGTGGATTAATTGTTGCCGCAGGCACTTTGCCTTTAGTTGAGTATTTTGGTGATGGTGATAAAGCCAAAGGGTATCAGCTCACTATGGTCGCGATGAGCCTTTTAGGCGTGGCGATGTTTCTATTATGTTTTAGTGGTACTAAAGAACGTGTTTGCGTACCTGAAAATCAGCAAACATCCTTTTTCGACGATTTAAAAGCACTGTGGCAAAATGATCAATGGCGAATATTGTCGCTGGCAGGTTTATTTTTATTAACAGGCCAAGTATTAAGAGCCACATTAGCGATATATTATGTTAAATATGTGCTCGGTCTCGAAGCGCAAATTACTTTATTTATGTCGCTGGGCATGATTGGTAGCATTTTAGGCTGCGCTTGTGCTCAAGCTCTTGCAAAAAGAGTCTGCAAGATTAAGGCTTATATTAGTTTACAGCTCATCGCCGCTTTTATCTGTGTGATGAGTTATTTTGTCCCCAAAGATCAAGTAACCACCGCCTTTGCTTTGTTTTTTTTATGGAGCTTCTTTTTACAAATGGCAACGCCTTTGTTGTGGGCAAAGATGGCTGACACCATTGATTATGGTCATTGGAAAACGGGTGTTCGCATAACCGGCATGGTCTATTCTTCGGTGGTGTTTTTTATCAAATTAGGTGTCGCTTTTGGTGGCGCTTTCGCCGGTTGGTTACTGGCTTATTATGGCTATCAAGCAGACGTTGAACAAACAGAAACAGCTAAAGAGGGTATTTTACTATCATTCACTGTTTACCCCGCATTAGGTTCAATACTTGTTGCTTGGGTCATGCGAAAGTATGTGCTTAACAAAGAAAAAGTTGAACAAATACATTTAGCCTTAAAGACTCACGGGGCTTAGCCGCTATGTCAGAAGTGTCGTTTTTACCGCAAGGCTAGTCCATCTTGCCTTGTTTTGATTGCGATACATTCTAGTTCCCTTATTGTTGCTCTCAATATTGCTAATAAATAATGCTACGTAGCTGAGATGGCGTTATGAATTTGGAGCTTCAATACCATGAAGAATAAACAAAGTAACAAAAAATCATTGCTGGTCTTGGTTTTAATCTTGATCCCTGTATTACTTATTGGCCGAGCACTGATAAGCGACGATGAAAGTTATCAGTCCGATGATGCTCATTTAGCTTCTGCTCATCAGGGCGACAAGCAAAGTGATCATAGTGAAAAAAATAACACGGTAGTTTGGGCAATTAATGTTGGTGGCAGTGAATATGTTGGTGTTGACGGTATAAGCTATCAAGCAGATCAATCGATAACTTCCGGTGATATAGGTACGATTGAAAATATCAAAGGCTCACAAGATAGTTTTATTTATCAATCTTTTCGCTTTGGTAATATTGGCATCAAGCAACCCATGGAAAATGGCCAATACGATATCATTTTTAAATTTGCTGAACCTGAAGATACTGCTATGGATGCCCGAGTCTTCAATGTTTTTGCTGAGGACAAGCTGGTTATTAGCGATTTAAATGTCAGGCTTGCTCGAGATGGTAAGCATATCTCGGCCTTAGCACGAGCTGTTTATAATGTTGAAGTGACCGATGGACAGCTAGATATAAACTTTGAAGCGATCAACGGGCAGCCAATCCTTAGTGCCCTAATTGTCCGTAAAAAAGAAATTGAGTCAAAGCAATGGCAATTAGTTTGGAGTGATGAATTTAATTATCAAGGTAAGCCAGATCCAAATAAATGGAGTTATGATATTTGGCCTGCTCGTAAGGTGAACAGTGAAGATCAAACTTATACCGATAACCTCAAAAATGTCCATGTAAAAGACGGTAATTTAGTGATCACCGCCTACAAAGAAAATTTAGATGATGCAAAATATACCTCTGGCCGTATTCACTCACAAGGTAAAGGCGACTTTCTTTACGGACGTGTCGACGTTCGAGCTAAGTTACCGGCAGGGCAAGGCACTTGGTCAGCTATTTGGATGTTGCCTAGTAATCCTTTTAAATATTCAAGCACCTGTCAAGAAAATGAAGATTGGCAAGGCAGTGCAACCTGTGATGCTTGGCCCAACTCGGGTGAAATAGACATCATGGAACACGTTGGTTACGACATGCAAACCATTCATGGCACCGTACATAATAAAGCTTATTATTGGGCGAATTGGGAACAACGAAAGGGCAGTATCGAAGGTCAAGATGTTGAAAAAGCCTTTCATCTTTACTCCGTTGAGTGGACGCCAGAGAGTATTACCGTATTGTTTGATAATGTGCCTTATTTCTTTTATAGCAATGAATCTAGCGGCTGGCGCGCTTGGCCTTACGATCATCCTTACCACGTTATTTTAAATCTCGCGATTGGCGGTATGTGGGGCAAAGCAGGTGGCCCGATAGATGACAGTATTTTTCCGGTATCAATGGAAGTTGACTTTGTCAGAATATTTAAACCCTTAAATCAGTAAACCGTAAATTTTAGAAATAGATGAATTTAAACGTTTATCTATCAATTTATTCAATTATTTAGAACAGTAAAGTACCTTGAGTTTAGGTAGGAATTAAAAATGAAAATATGTAATACCCACAACAATCAAGTGACCGGTGAATTTGTCACTATCGCTGACGAACGTTTTTATGCCATTAACAATGTTAATAAGATGGCTCCTTTTTTTGTTAGCGTTATTTCTAATAGTGACCATTGGCTATTCGTTTCATCAACGGGTGGATTAACCGCGGGGCGTGTATCGCCAGAGACGCCTTTATTTCCTTATATTACCGTAGACAAAATTCATGAAAGTGAGTTAAATACGGGGTGTAAAACCCTACTACGTGTTAATACGGGTAGTGAAAAGGTTGATTGGGAACCCTTTAATCGTGAGCATGAACTTCGTTTTAATATCACCAGAAACTTATACAAGAACGTTTTAGGCAATAAACTGTGTTTTGAAGAAATTCATAATGATTTGCAGTTAGCCTTTCGCTATACCTGGGCAACGAGCGACACTTATGGTTTTGTAAGGAAGTGTGAATTAGAGAACTTATCAGATAAACCTTTAAGTGTTGAAATTATTGATGGTTTTCAGAATGTTTTACCTGCAGGTACACCGCGCTTTACGCAAACAAATTCAAGCAATTTAGTGGATGCCTATAAGTGGACCGAGTTAGATGAAAGTTCAGGTCTTGCCTTTTTTACTTTGTTTTCGGGCATCACCGATAGAGCAGAGCCTTGTGAGTCATTAAAAGCCAATACGGTTTTTTGCCTTGGTTTAGATAACACTAATATCTTACTCTCATCTGAGCAGTTAAGTGCTTTTCGACGTGGCGAACAGGTTGAACAGGAAACAACAAAGCGAGGTATTCGTGGCGCATATTTAGTGAATACTACCCTTGAACTTAAGCCGCACAGTGATAAAAAATGGCAATTTATTGCTAATATTGAGCAGACTCAAAGTCAATCTGTTGTCTTGCGTCGTCAGCTAGGCGAACGAAATAAACTCGACGAAAATATCAACGATTCTATAGCGAATGGCTCTGATGAATTAGCACGTATTATGGCTTCTGTTGATGGTTTTCAATTAACGGGTGAAGAGAGTGTTGCCGAGCATCACTATGCTAATGTTTTATTTAATGCCTTGCGTGGTGGTATTTTTGACGATCAGTATCAGATCTCTGCAGATGATTTTACCAAGACGATTAATTTATTTAACCATAAGGTTTATCAACGCAATCAAGCGCTGTTAGACAGCTTGCCGGAAAAGTTAGATTTTGTGGAATTACTGACAGAAATTAAAACGTCTGGCGATAGTCAACTTGAGCGCTTAGCTTCTGAATATTTACCTATTTCATTTGGTCGTCGTCATGGCGATCCGAGTCGTCCATGGAACCAGTTCGCTATTAAATTAGTGGATGAAAACAATAAGCGTTTGTTAACTTACCAAGGAAATTGGCGAGATATTTTTCAAAACTGGGAGGCATTAACGTATAGCTACCCGCAATTTATTGAAAGTGTTGTTGCCAAGTTTGTTAATGCTTCGACGATGGATGGTTATAATCCTTATAGAATTACCAAAGAAGGCATCGACTGGGAAGTAGAAGAACCTGATGACCCGTGGAGCTATATTGGCTATTGGGGTGATCATCAAATAATTTACTTACAAAAGATGCTTGAGCTGTCGAAGCAATTTCATCCAGAAAAATTGACTGCAATGCTGCGCCAAACACTTTTCAGTTATGCCAATGTGCCTTATCGTATTAAGTCATTTGATGACTTGGTTAAAGATGCTAAAAGCACCGTCACCTATGATGAGTCGCTCGCGCTTAACATTGAGCAACGTGTTAAAACAATGGGGGCTGATGGCAAACTGGTCCTTGACGCCAAGGGTGATGTTTATCAAGTTAACTTGTTGGAAAAATTATTAGTGCCCTTATTGTCTAAATTGGGTAATTTAGTGGTTGATGGCGGCATTTGGTTAAATACCCAAAGACCCGAGTGGAATGATGCAAACAATGCTTTAGTTGGGCAAGGTTTATCTATGGTGACCTTATGTTACTTGCGTCGTTATGTTTGTTTTTTCCAAGAGTTAATTGCTAATGAAACACAAGATGTTGAGTTGTCTATTGAAGTTAACTTATGGTTGACTGATACGGCAAACGCATTAACACATTTAGTTTCAACGTTAACCCCTGAGCCAGTAACTGCTGAGGTACGCTATCAAAGTACTGCAGAACTAGGCATGGCAGCAAGCCATTACCGTCAAGCTATCTATAGCCAAGAAGGTTTTAGTGGTAAGACGCATCAGCAGATTAGTCAGATCAGTGCGATGTTAAGTGATGCCCTACAAGCGATTGAACATACGATTGAGACCAATGAACGCGCCGACGGATTATATAACGCTTATAATTTATTGAGCCTAGAAAATAAGACCTCCAAGGTTAAAAATCTGTACCCAATGCTCGAAGGACAGGTTGCTGCCTTAAGTTCTGGTGCACTTAAACCAAAACAAGTGGTTGATGTACTCGAAGCGCTTTTTGCGAGTGATGTTTATCGCCCCGATCAAAAAAGTTTTATGCTTTACCCCGATAGAAAGCTACCAAGCTTTTTAGAAAAAAATTGTGTTGATGCCCAGCAGGTACAAGAAAACACTTCGCTGCAACAGATGCTTAAACAAGCTGATGAACGTATCATTTTGCAAGATATTGATGGTCAATATCGCTTCAATGCTGATATTACTAATAGCAATGTTCTACAAGATAAATTAACAGAGCTTAGTCAAGAATATCCTCAGGCACTGACAACTGATAAAACAGCGATTTTTGATCTTTATGAGCAAACCTTTAATCATCAAGCTTTTACTGGCCGCTCTGGTGGTATGTTTGGTTTTGAAGGATTGGGCTGTATCTATTGGCACATGGTTTCTAAGCTGATGTTAGCGGTAGAAGAAAACTTTTTTAACTGTGTTGATCAAGGTGAAAGTGACGAGGTAAGACGACAAATTGCCAGTTTATACTATCGAGTTCGTGACGGTATTGGTTTCAACAAAACGCCACTTGAATATGGTGCATTTCCAATGGACCCATACTCTCATACCCCTAAACATTCGGGTGCGCAACAACCGGGTATGACCGGACAAGTGAAAGAAGAAATACTTTCACGTTTTGGCGAGTTAGGTCTGCGCGTTAACGCAGGTGTTGTCTCGTTTGAACCAAGCTTATTGCAATCATGTGAATTTATTCAACAAGCAAAGCCATTTCGCTACCTAGATGTTAACAAAAATTGGCAAGAAATAACGGTGCCAGCAATGGGACTCGCCTTTACATGGTGTCAGGTTCCAATTGTTTACCAGCTTAACGATGAAGTTGAACCTTCGTTAATGGTGACTTATAAAGACGGTAAACAGCACACATTTTCAGCGTTGAGTTTACCTGCTAAAGAGAGCACTGAGCTGTTTCTTAGAAGCGGTCAAATACAGCAATTAACCTTAACGATATCAACTGATAATTTATTCTATTAATCATTATTTAGCATGATTTTTTTGGTTGTTTGATTAAAGACGGGGTATCAATACCCCGTCAATTATATATAACGATGGTTATCGGAGACGAGCATGTCGAGTAAATACAATAAGCATATGTCATTGGCTGGAATGAATCTTGGTCATTCTTCTAGAGAAGACTTACAAAGTGCTGTTAATGGGGTACTTGATAATAAAATTCATGGTATTTCCTTTAGCCCTTATACCGAAGGGCAAGGGCCTGGCACTAAGATAAGCGAGGCACAGATATCGGCACGTATGGCGATTATTTCTCCTAGTATTAACTGGATCCGTTCTTTTTCTTGTACTGATGGTAATGAAAATATCCCCAAGATAGCAAAGCAGCAAGGTTTAAAAACCTTAGTCGGTGCGTGGCTAGATGATGATTTAGAAAATAATGAGAAAGAAATCAACAACCTGATAGCGGTTGCACAACAAGGTTATGCCGATATTGTTGCCGTTGGCAATGAAGTCCTACTGCGTGAAGACTTAAGTGAAGGACAATTAATCGCTTACATTAATCGTGTAAAAGCAGCATTACCGGGTATCGAAGTAGGCTATGTTGACGCTTATTATGAATTTGAAGAACATCCCAAGGTTACCGACGCCTGCGACTTGATCTTAGCGAATTGTTATCCTTTTTGGGAAGGCTGTGCCCTTGAGTACTCCATTCTTTACATGAAAGACATGTATCGCCGTGCTATTAAAGCTGGCAAGGGTAAAAAAGTTATTATCACTGAAACTGGCTGGCCGAATGAAGGTCCAGCAGAGTGGGGTGCTGTGCCATCTTATGAAAACGCCATTAAGTACTTTTTAGGTACTTATCAGTGGGCAGAAGAAGAGAATATAGCGGTCTTCTATTTTTCATCATTTGATGAGGTTTGGAAAGTTAAAGATGAAGGCGGTGTTGGCGCGCATTGGGGACTTTGGGATAAAAACGGGAAATTAAAGTATGTTTAAAAAACACAGTGATAAAGTAGCAACAATTAGTTCGATGAAATTAGTTCATGAAAATGCTATTTGTTATTCTGGCTATCGTGACGGGCAAAATCCAAGAGAAGGTCTTTACCCAAGTTATAATGAAGTTAAAGAAGACTTACTTATTTTGAAAAAAAATTGGAGTTACCTTCGACTTTACGATTGTGGACCACACGCCGAACTTGTTCTTGATGTTATTAAAACTGAAAAACTGCATTTCAAAGTAATGCTAGGCGTCGATATGGCAGCAGAAATGAGTAACCCTAACTGTCCTTGGGGGGCTGATTTTAGTCAAGAAGTTATTAATGCTAATCGTCAGAAAAATTGTGATGAAATTCATAGTATGATCGCACTTACCAAAAAGTATGATGATATTGTATTTTCAGTTTCTGTCGGTAATGAAGCGAGTGTCGAATGGACAGACCATATGGTACCTGTCGATAGTTTAGTAAACTATGTAAAACAAATTAAAAAAGAAATTCATCAACCGGTAACTTTTTGTGAAAACTATGTCCCTTGGACATACAAACTTGAGCCCTTGGTTGCTGAACTAGATTTTATTTCCATTCATACTTACCCTGCCTGGGAATACAGAACGATGGAAGATGCACTCGAATATACCAAACAAAATTATTACAGTGTTGCCCATCATTATCCTGACAAACCGGTGATAATTACCGAAGCGGGTTGGACAACGGCATCAAATGGACGGGGCATAGAGCCTTGGAATGCTAACGAAGTACTACAGGCAGAATATTATCAGCAACTACTTGCTTGGACGACAGAAGAAAAAATACTGACCTTTGTCTTTGAAGCCTTTGATGAACCATGGAAAGGATCTCCTGATAAATTAGAACCTGAAAAACATTGGGGACTCTTTAAAGTCGACCGTACGCCTAAGTTAGTGATGAAAAATATTTATCCAAACGAGGTTATAAACATTAACAAAAACAATGCTGTTGCTTAGTTTTCGTTAAAGTTTAACTGTCAATAAAAGTAATAACCCAAGGATTTTGTCAGCAAATATTGCTCGATCAAAGTCGTTGGGTTTTATTTTATTGGTCAAATTAAAGACTAAATGATTGAAAATCCCTTATTCACCCAAGCCATTAACCTTTCCCTTATATTTTAAAGCGTTTGACCAAGCTATCAAGATTCATTGCCATTGCAGTAAGTGATTCACTTGAAGAGGCTATACGGGTTGATATTTGCGCACTGTTTTCTGTGCTATCGCTTATCGTATGAACGTGAATATTAATTTCACCAACAACGGCTGCTTGCTCTTCTGTTGCTGTGGCCACCTGAGTATTTAGATCTGAAATGAGCTGAATATTAGCAACAATTTCCTCAAGTGCCTCTGTTGTCTGTTGAGCATCCGTTGCGCCAACTTCGGCGGTCACTTTGCTTTCCCTCACGCTATCAACGGCTCGCTGAGACTCTGATTGCAAAAGGTTGATCATTTTATTAATTTCATCAGTGGACTCACTGGTGCGCTTCGCTAAGTTACGAACTTCATCAGCGACCACCGCAAAACCACGACCTTGTTCGCCTGCACGAGCAGCCTCAATCGCGGCATTTAATGCCAGTAAATTTGTTTGCTCTGAAATTCCTCGTATAACATCAAGCACACTGCTAATAGCGTTGCTTTTATTCGCTAAAGATTCAATGGTAACAGACACAGAATCCATATTTTGTGCCATCTGGTAAATATTCTCAGTTGATTCTTTAACAACAACTTGTGCATTTTTAGCTTGGGTTATCGCTTCGCTGGTCGAGTCAGCCGCATGTGCGGCGTTTGCTGCAATTTCTGTAATGGTTGAACCCATTTCACTAATAGCCGTTGCAACTTGTGTGGCGATGTCACGCTGACCTTCAGCATCGAGTTTTGACTGCTCTGCATCTTGGGAAACATCTAACGATGCTTGGCGGACATCTTTTGATGTTTTAGCGACATCATTAACTACCGAGTGTATTTTACTGATAAAAGTATTAAAACCATGGGCCAAACGTGAGACTTCTTCGCTGCCGCTCTCACTTAGTCGGTAACTAAGGTCGCCTTCACCATCACCCAAGGCTTTAAATAATCCAGCAAGGTCATTGATAGGTTGCGTTAAACTTTTTGCAAAAATGATACTGATCAAAATAAACACTACGACAATAATGGCAAACCAAATCAGCATATAATTTCGTGACTCGTTCAACGCTAAGTACAATTCAGCCTTTGGCACTTCTGCAACAACATACCAACCCAAACTTGAGATATAGCTTGTCGCCACGATTAAACTTTCTGTTTCTTGAAAAGAAAATTGTTCTTTTGATAACAGCGTTTGAAAATTTATATCTTTATATATATCAGTCAAGTTCGCCTTTTCACTTTTTGCTTTATCTTGATGGATTTTTACCAACCCCGAGTGATCAACAAGATACACTAAACCTGACTCTTCAATTTTAAAGCTGTTTAGGTAACTAACCATGTCATTAAATGATTTAGATAATCCAGAAACACCTCGTCCATTAAGTTGTTGATAGTTGATAAAAACATCTACATTACCATTCGGATAAGCGTAGGTACTTGCCGACTCTTCTTTATTACTATTGGTAAATGCAAAAAACCAACCATCAAGACTGTCATCTTTGAGAACACGAAGAAAGCCATCTTGGTTCCAATATTTAGCTGTTTTTCGATCGGCGAAGGAAGCATTACTTAAATTGTTATCTTTAGCGATGTTACTCAGCATGCTAATAACGTTAGCTTCATTGTCTTTGCTGGCACCAGACTCTATCCAATCAAGTAGAAAAGGGTTAGTGGCAATAGATTTTGTTAACACTTTCATTTCAGAAATTTCACCGTCGACTGCATTACGAACGCGCAGCAGGAGATTAGGTAAATCTGATTGTTGTAGTCTGGATATAAGAAGTTCTTTGGCTTTTGAGTGGCCAACAAAGCCAACAATGCTGGTCGATATGATAACGGCCATTAACATGGCAATGACTAACTTAGATCGGATAGAAAGGGTGGTTAAAAATCTCATTAAATAGATCCTATTTGCAAGTTTTCCACAAACTTTTCGGTTACGGCGATTTGTCCATAAAATCCTTTTTATAAGGGTTTTAAAATAGATTCGCTCTCAATTTGCTTGAGCTTAACATATCCATGTAGTCGCACCATTTAAAACCACAACAATTTAACTTTCTTTCAAGATAGCTAATTATTTCAGCTGATTAAATATAAAATCACTTTATTTAAATACCAAAAATATTTTTTGATGACAATGAACTATCGATTAACTTACTGACTTAATGACTCAGTAAGTTAAGTTAAGTTAAGCTATTTTTACCTTAATGAGATGAAACGGTCTTTAGCAACGATAGTAAGGAAATTTTTATTCGACCATCAGTGGTGGAAGGGGTAGTATAATATCAGATGATTTCGGAGCAAATATGTCTGACAACCCACTATTACGTTTCAATAAATTTATTTCAAAAAAGCCAGAGTATCTATTTTGGGTTTTACAAATCTGCTTTTGGTCTTTCGTTTCATTAATTAGTCTGATATCACTGACACTTTGGTATGTCCAAATCGATGTCGAGCACCTTAATCACACTTTTTGGCAGTCTGTTGTGGGGATATTTTGTTCATTGCCACTGTATTGGATTTTCATGAGGTGTTGGCACTCACCTATTTTTACCCGCGTACTGATAACCATCGTTTCAGTGATTTGTATTTCCTTTATTTGGACACTTATCCGAGTCAAACTTTATATAGAACTGACCAGCTCTGCCGGTAATTGGGACGAGTTTGGCGGCTGGTATTTTAGTAGTATTTTTATTTTCTTTTGTTGGACCGGTTTTTTTCATGGTATTCGCTATTATCAATTGTTGCAATTTGAGCATAAAATGTTGCTTTCAAAGGCAGCGGAAGCTAAAGAAGAGCAATTAAAAAGAGTGAACGCGCAATCGGTAGCCCGAGATGCAAAAATAAAAATGTTACGTTACCAACTCAACCCTCATTTTCTTTGTAACACCCTCAATGCCATTAATTCTCTGATCGAATGCGAAGCTCCAGAGAAAGCTCAGCGGATGACCGTTCAATTAAGTAAGTTTTTACGTTATTCATTAGACAATAACCCTGATACTAAAATTGCGTTAGAATTTGAAATTATCGCACTTAACTTATATTTAGAAATAGAGAAAACCCGTTTTGGCGAGCGACTTAAATTAGATTTTAAAATTTCTGATAAAGCAAAGTTAGCTTTAATACCGAGTTTATTAATACAACCTATTATTGAAAACTCAATGAAACATGTTATCGCTCAAAATGAAGAGGGTGGCACTATTAGTCTATGGGCTGACGTTGTTGATAAAATGTTGGTGTTAGAGTTAAGTGATACCGGTTCTGGAACCGCGGTTGACGGTAGTAAAATGAAAGGAAAAAGGAGTCGAGGTGTCGGCTTGCGTAATATCGATGAAAGACTTAAAGTGTTATATACAGATGACTACGTATTTAACCTTAATATTATCCCATCAGGTGGTTTAAAAACTATCATTAAGCTGCCTTTTGAAACGCTTTATGAAATAACACCTGCTAGCCAGTACCAAACTCAATGACGGTGAGTTAAATTTATGAATAAGTTAAGAACAATTATTGTTGATGATGAGCCTTTAGCGCTTAATCTCTTGCGTGCAAAGTTAAATAAAATTCCTGAAATAGAAATTATTGCAGAATGTAAAAATGGCCGTGAAGCGATTGAAGCGACGATGGCCTTAGCACCTGATTTACTCTTTTTAGATATACAGATGCCAGGTGTTGATGGTTTTGGCGTTATTAAAAAATTACAATCTGATATTGTTCCTATGGTGGTTTTCACGACCGCATTTGAGCAATATGCTTTAGATGCGTTTGATGTGCATGCCGTTGACTATATTCTTAAACCTATTGATGACGAACGAATTCAGCGCGCCATTCAGCGTGCGTTGGTTCGTTGTGAAAGTGATGAAGACACTTTAAACAAATCTCGCATTATTAGTGCGATAGACTCAATCAATGAAATGGAAAACCCTGATAATGCTTCTTCGCAGAGTATCAGCCTTCCTAAGCTTAATACCGACAAAGTTGAGCGTAAAATCGTCATTAAAGACCGAGACGATATAACCTTGTTAAAACAAACCGATATTGAATGGGTTGACGCAGCAGGAGATTATGTTTGTGTTCATGCGCAAGGCGTTACTCATATTAAACGCTGCACCTTGAAAAATTTGCTAGAAGATTTAGACTCTGAAATGTTTAAACGTGTGCACCGTTCAACGATTGTTAATCTTAATTATATTCAAAAAGTGATCCCGCATACTAAAGGTGAGTTTTTTCTTAAATTAGGTGAATATGACCAAGTTAAAGTGAGCCGTAATTATCGAGAAGTGATCAAGAGTTTTTTAACTGACATGTAGTATATTGACGACGACTCGTGGTCAATATGCCATTTTTTATTTAAGTGATCTTGTTATTGCCCTATATTGACCAGCCTACCGCTTCTAAAATCCCCTTTATCGTAATACGGTTGTTAAAAAAAGCCGCTCATTAGATGATTGATATAACTGTAGATGTTACTCACTTGGGTAAACAGTCATTGTTAATTAAGGGATATTAAATGTTAAGTATTAAACAGATAATTATTGCGTCCATTTTTTCTATGGCATTAATAGTGCCTTGCTATGCAGCCGATAGTCACGCGGCTAATCGACTTAATTATTATGCACCACATGCTGAAAAAGCGCCAAGTGTTGATGGTATTGCCAATGAAAGTGTTTGGCAATTAGCACAGTGGCAAAATTTAGATCAACGATGGTTAGGTCCAGAATTTTCAAAAGAAGACTTTCAAGGCCGATACAAAGTGGTTTGGACGCAAGCTAAATTATATATTATGGCTGAAATTATTGATGACATTCTCATTGATACCCATCGCGACCCCTTGAGCCAATATTGGGATGACGATTGCTTAGAGATTTTTATTGATGAAGATTTCTCTGGCGGTGATCACCAATATAACCATAATGCACTTGCCTACCATATGTCTCTTGATAACCAAGCCATAGATATAGGCACCAACAAAAAGCCGCAGAACTATTCACATCATGTTCAAAGCAACTGGAAACAACAAGGCAATACGGTTATTTGGGAACTAAGCATCGATATTTATAACGATGAATATCAAGATACCACAACAGACTCAAGCAGTATTAACAAACCAGTCGCCTTGTTTGCTGGCAAAGTGATGGGACTCATGGTGGCTTATTGTGATAACGACGGCAGTGAACTACGTGAAAATTTTATTGGCTCTGAGTCTGCAGAGGGTGGAGCGCCCGATCGTGGTTGGATAGATGCGGGTATGTTCGGTAAGCTTATCTTGGCTAAATAATCGCTTAGATAAGCGTTAAGTTTTTCTTTTCCCTCTCCTAGACATGAGCATTATAAAATGAACAATATTGAAAAAAAATTCATCCATAAGTTATTTATTATAACAATCACTTCTCTCACCATAATGAGTTGTGCACCGGTAAATCAGGCAACTCAAATGAATAAAGACACCACCGATATTAATTACCAGCTTTCAATGACCCAAGAAATATTACTGACTAGCGAAGCCGGTGACAAAATAGCGCCACAGCAGAATTTAAGCTTTCAACAAGGTAAAGCTACGGGCAAGGTTATTGTGGTAAGGCCAGATATTAAAAAACAAAAGATTGTTGGTATTGGTACATCGTTCACTGAATCTTCCGCTTTTGTGCTTGCACACTTACCTAAAGATAAGCGTGCAGAGGTGATGGAAAATATTTATGGCGAAAAGGGCGCTAATTTTTCAATAGCACGCACGCATATTGGCGCAACAGACTTTGCCGTGGACGGTCGCTATTCATATGCAGAACGTAAAGATGACGCTAACTTAACATCATTCAGTATCGCGGTAGATAGCGATGGTTTTAGCGCTCAAGATTACCCTGGTATTAAAGATGAGAAATTTGATTTGTTGCCAATGATAAAAGAAGCTTACGCGATAAAAAATCAGCAAGTCGATAAAGATTTAAAAATTGTCGCTTCCGCATGGACTGCGCCACCTTGGATGAAAACAATTGAAGACTATTATGTTAAACCAACACCTGAAAATAATCACCAAGGCACGGGCGGCGAATTAAAACCACAGTACGTCGCTACTTATGCAGACTATCTTATTAAGTACCTCGATGCATATCAGCAAGAAGGTATTGAACTCTGGGCACTAACGCCAGTAAATGAACCTCATGGCAACAGTGGTCAATGGGAAAGTATGCATTTTACGCCTAAAAGCCAAAATACTTTTATTAAGGACCATTTAGGACCAAAATTAAAAGCGAGTGCGCACAAAGCGGTTAAATTACTTATTTATGACCAAAATCGTGATGAAATGGAGCATTGGACTGATGAAATACTCGGGGATAAAGAAACGTCTGAGTATGTTTATGGTACAGCCGTTCATTGGTACGAAAGCAGTAATCAAGTTAATGAAGATGTGTTTGACCGGGTTCATGAAAAATTTCCAGAGTTTTCAATTATACATACCGAAGGCACGATTGATGATCTAGGTAAAGATGCACCAGCAGGTATCTTAGATCCTGTCCGCTTTAAAGAAAGTAACTGGTTCAATAATGATGATTTTTGGTGGAACGAAAATGCGACCGACTGGGCGTACACCGCAACTTGGGCACCTAAACCTGAGGATCATCCGATTTACACCCCCGTTCATCGTTATGCACGTAATATTATTGTTAGTTTAGATCATTGGTTAGAGGGCTGGATAGATTGGAATATCGTACTCGATAAGCATGGTGGGCCTAATCACGTAGGTAACTTTTGTGGTGCACCTATCATGATTGATACTGACACAGGTGAGGTTTATTACACCCCGATTTATTATGTATTAGCACAATTTAGTAAAACCATTCGACCAGGTGATACGGCATTACAGGTTAATCAGCAGTTAGAAGGTTTAGACAAAGATGCTTTACACGCCAGCGCTGCAATTAATGACAATGGTTTGGTCAGTGTACAGTTACTTAATACCACTAAAGCACCAATAAATTATTCATTACAAATTGGTAGTCAATATGCGCAAGTAACTATTGCCGCTAATGCCGTGCAAACAGTACGTGTTAAGCTTTAGTTTTTAATCGTTTTAACAAGCCATATAATTAATAAGAGTAAAGATTAAGTGAATAAACATCCCTTTGAAGTTATAGCGCTGGATAACGGTGCTAAGCTGATATTTACCCCTTGTCCTGGCACTAAATTAGTTAGCCTTGAACAATCACTTAAGCAGTTGAAGCAAGAGGGTGTTTCAATGCTGATCACATTAATGTTTGATGAAGAAATGGCAAGTAACAAGGTACTTTCTTTACCTGAACTCTGTCGCCAGTATCAGCTTAGTTGGCTACAATTGCCAATTATTGATGATGAAGCGCCGAGTACTGCTTTTGAAGCGCAATGGGCAATAAATAAAACGACCATAGTCGATGAATTGAAGAATAAAGGTACGGTGGCTATTCATTGTAAAGGCGGCACAGGCCGAACGGGAACTGTTATTGCTCTATTACTATTAGCACTAGGTTGGCCAGTCGATAAAATTGTTACAGAAGTACAAAAAGTGAAACCTAAAGCTTTGAAAATTAAAAAACAACGAGATTATTTGAATCGTCAGTTAACAAAAGCCGAGACACTGTTTTGATAACAATATAAAGCCACTTTTCAGCCAGAAGAGTACTGATTTCATGTTAACTTAGCTCAGAGGTAATTAGTTAAACCCTTTAGCGATTTAATTTTGTCTGCTATCGTGTTAATTCAACTTACGGTGTTATTTAAATTCGCTTTTAACGCATTGATTACCCACTACACCTCATTTAAATTGCAACTATTTGTTGTATCACTCAAGATAAATTAATGACAGTAAGCCGTGGTCTCGCGGTTTTACTGCCAAATTATAATAAAAATAGATAAATAATAAAGCCTGATATAGGTTTGTTATTAACAACACCAATTTTAAGCGATATAAAGAATAAACTTGCTACCTGACGTAGCTAAATTCTTTGTGTTTATTTTTAAGCAATAGGACCTCACCACAATGGCTGGAACATCTTTTACTTTAGATCAAAGCAAAACCTCACAAGCGAATTCATCTAATGGATTTGGTGGAGATAACTCTACTCGCTTTGCGTTAATTTCACTGACATCATTGTTTTTTATGTGGGGATTTATTACCTGCTTAAATGACATTTTGATCCCCCATTTAAAGGCCATTTTTTCGTTAAGTTATGCACAGTCTATGCTAGTGCAATTTTGCTTTTTTGGTGCTTACTTTTTGGTTTCTCTGCCTGCAGGATGGTTTGTCGAAAAAATGGGCTATCAAAAAGGCAT
This sequence comes from Colwellia sp. BRX8-9, assembly GCF_014077245.1. Lineage (NCBI taxonomy): Bacteria > Pseudomonadati > Pseudomonadota > Gammaproteobacteria > Alteromonadales > Colwelliaceae > Colwellia > Colwellia sp. BRX8-9. The sequence continues at coordinate 166,516 of NZ_JACGVN010000003.1, read as the reverse complement.
TGTGGTCGGTTTAGTGATTGCGGCTTTGGGTTGTTTAATGTTTTATCCCGCCGCTTCTGTACATAGTTATCCCGTTTTTTTGGCGGCTTTATTCGTTTTAGCTAGTGGTATTACCGTTTTGCAAGTTTCTGCAAATCCTTATGTGACCTTACTGGGTAAAAAAGAAACCGCTTCGTCACGATTAACCATGACCCAAGCGTTTAATTCTTTAGGCACAACTATCGCACCTTATTTTGGCGCGTTATTAATTTTAAACGAAGTCACTGATTCAATGTCAGCGAACAGTGCTGAATCGGTACAACTGCCTTATTTAGGACTGATGGCGGCCTTGTTAGTGCTTGCTGCTATTTTTGCTTTCTTAAAACTTCCACATATTGAAAGTGCTGAGGTGGTTGACGGAGAAAAAATTGAAGGGTCGGCATGGCAGTATCGCCATCTAGTTTTAGGTGCTATCGGTATTTTTGTTTATGTTGGCGCAGAAGTGTCAATTGGCAGCTTTTTGGTGAGCTTTTTAGGCGAAACTGATATCGCCGGTTTAGAAGAAACTCAAGCGGCAAAGTACCTTACTTATTATTGGGGCGGAGCTATGGTTGGGCGCTTTATTGGCGCTGCAGTCATGCAAAAAATTGATGCGGGTAAAACCTTAGCCTTTAATGCGCTTTGTTCAGTGGTTTTAATTGCCATCACTATTTTAAGCTCTGGCACCATAGCGATGTGGGCAATTTTATTAGTAGGGTTATTTAACTCTATTATGTTTCCAACTATTTTTAGTTTGGCGTTAAGTGGCCTTAAAAAGCACACCAGCCAGGGAGCGGGCATCCTTTGCTTAGCGATCGTTGGTGGCGCCATCGTCCCTGTATTACAGGGCCTGTTAGCGGATAGTGTTAGTGTGCAGTTTGCTTTTATCTTACCTTTGTTTTGTTACGTCTATATCGTCTTTTACGGTTTGAAGGGTAGCAAGGTAGTCACAGAAAAATAATGAATATGAACGCAATGAAATACTTAAAATTTAACAAAAAAAATTGGTTTCTTATCACGCTTTCGTTATTAATTCTTGGTTGCAGCCCTGCTGAAAATTCGACGTTAACGGGGCAAGAGACACAAGCTATTGATAGCAATAAAGCCGATAAGATTTGGCCTCAACTTGAAAGTGACGTTAAAAAAGATGCGCAAGTCGAGCAAAGAGTAGCTGACTTACTCGCTAATATGACCTTGCAACAAAAAGTGGCGCAAATGATCCAACCAGAAATTCGTGATATTACCCTCGAGGATATGCGAACCTATGGTTTTGGCTCATATTTAAATGGTGGTGGGGGTTTCCCCAATAATAATAAGCATTCTACCCCTGCAGATTGGGTTTTATTGGCTGAAAAAATGTATCAAGCATCTGTTGATGATTCACTCGACGGTTCAACAATTCCAACGATGTGGGGCACTGATGCGGTGCACGGTCATAATAATGTTATCGGGGCGACACTTTTCCCTCATAACATTGGCTTGGGTGCAGCAAATAATCCGACACTTATTGAGAAAATAGCAGAAATAACCGCGACCGAAGTCATGGTTACCGGTATTGATTGGGTGTTTGCTCCAACTGTTGCCGTGGTTAGAGATGATCGTTGGGGAAGAACCTATGAAGGCTACTCAGAAGATCCTGAAATTGTTCGCTTATACGCAGCGTCAGTCGTCAAAGGTTTACAAGGTCATGCCAATAAAGATTTTTTAGGTGATAAACGCGTGATCAGTACCATTAAACATTTTATCGGTGACGGCGGTACGCAAGGTGGCGATGATCAAGGCGAAAACATAGCGAGCGAGCAAGAGCTCTTTACTGTGCATGCCCAAGGCTATGTTGGCGGTTTAACTGCGGGTGCTCAGTCGGTAATGGCTTCATTTAATAGTTGGCATGGAGATAAAGTCCATGGTCATAAATATTTGCTAACCGATGTCTTGAAAAATAGAATGGGTTTTGACGGCTTTGTTGTCGGTGATTGGAATGGTCACGGGCAAGTTAAAGGCTGTATCAAAGAAAATTGCGCTCAAGCGGTTAATGCTGGCTTAGATATTTTTATGGTGCCAACAGAAGCATGGCGACCACTTTATGACAATATAATTGCACAAGTAAAGCAAGGCGATATTCTGCAGTCACGTATTGATGATGCCGTAACGCGTATTTTACGGGTAAAGGTCCGCGCCGGGCTTTTTGAAAAGCCCAGTCCTGCCAAGCGTGTTTTATCAGGGAACATCGCTTTAATTGGCGGGGAGTCGCACCGCGAAGTTGCTCGTCAGGCGGTTCGCGAATCCTTAGTGTTGTTAAAAAACAACGGACAGCTCTTACCTTTATCACCTAAGCAACATATCTTAGTGGCTGGCGATGCCGCTGATAATATCGGTAAACAGTCAGGGGGCTGGAGTATTACTTGGCAAGGAACTGGTAATAAAAATTCAGACTTTATCGGTGGCTCTTCTATTTATTCTGGGATAGAACAACAAGTCAGTGCCGCAGGTGGTCAAGTAACCTTGAGTGTTGATGGCAGTTACACAAACAAACCCGATGTAGCGATTGTCGTTTTTGGTGAAGAACCTTATGCTGAAGGGCATGGTGATATTGATAACCTTGAATATCAGCGTGGTCATAAAAAAGATTTAGCGTTACTTACATCACTTAAAGCAAAAGGAGTACCTGTTGTTGCTGTTTTTATTAGTGGTCGACCTATGTGGGTCAATGCTGAACTCAATGCTAGCGATGCATTTGTCGCTGCGTGGCTACCGGGCTCTGAGGGTAAGGCAATCGCAGATGTTTTATTGAAAAGCCCAACTGATAATATCCAACACGACTTTACCGGTAAATTGTCTTTCTCTTGGCCTAAATTACCAACACAAATTGTCAATCGTTTTGACGAAGACTACCAACCATTATTTTCATATGGCTATGGTTTAACCTACCAAGACGACACTTTATTAGCTGACTTGTCTGAGCAATCTAATGTGGCGCTTAATACGCATTTAATTACCGATATTTTCTTAGGTAAGGCGATAGCGCCTTGGAAAATGTTATTGTTTTCTCAACAACAAAACATTGAAATAGAGTCGAGTAGTGAATCACTTAAAGGAATTTCTTATCGAACGGTTGATAAAGAGATACAAGAAGATTCATTTCGACTTAAGACCACTGGCGCAGCGAGTGCGGGAGTTAAATTTATTAACAGCAACGGTTTTAGAGAAGATCTTACTAGTGAACTCGAAAAAAATGCTGACTTAACATTTTCAGTTAAAAGAGACAGTGATATTAATGCGCCTGTTTATATCACCATGAATTGTGAAACGCTTGGCGACAGCGCAAATTGTCAGGCAAGTTATAATATTCAAGCACAATTAGCGGCATTTAAGCAGGGTGAGTGGCAAGATATTGCTATTAGCTTACATTGCTTTGCTGAAAAAGGTCTGCAGCTGAGTAAAGTTGCTGTGCCTTTTGAATTGCGTACCTCGGGCGCGATTAATTTATCTGTTAACCATATTCGATTAGTGCCAAATAAAGCGACTAGCGCGCCATTGAACTGCCCGCAGTAGTCTATTTAACTTAAAGGATAAGGATAAGGATAAGTCTGATTGTTGAGCTTTATCCTTTTTTCTGGTCGAATCAGCGTATTTATTGATAATGACCTTACGGTTGTCGCTATGTGCGTGTAAACTTGCTGATAATATTTACAATATCAAAAGAAAATCATATGAATCAAGAAGAAAACTATCCGATTGGAACGCCAGGCAAAAAATGGACTGAAAAAGAAAATGTTCAGTGGTTTAAAGCACAAACGGTAACCCGTTCATATCAAGATGAAGTCGTTGAAAAGATAAACGCGTTAAAAGAAGATTTTGATGTTCTTCAATATGGCGCATTATCGCTTGATGAAAGTCGTTATCCTTTGTATGTGATTAAAACAAAAAACTGGCAAGACAATAAAAAAACAGTTTTAGTGACCGGTGGTGTTCACGGCTATGAAACCAGTGGAGTGCAGGGGGCATTACGCTTTGCCCAAACACAAGCCGGCAAATATGCGGAACACTTTAATATTGTCGTTGCGCCTTGTATCAGCCCTTGGGGTTATGAAACAGTTAACCGTTGGAATTGCAAAGCGATAGATCCCAATCGTTCTTTCTATCAAAACAGCCCAGCCCAAGAGTCAGCAGCGATAATGCAGTATGTTGCCGAGCTCAACAGTGATATTTTTGTGCATATAGATTTACACGAAACGACTGACACCGATAATTCAACATTTCGACCAGCACTTTGTGCTCGAGATGCGATAGAAGAAAAAGAATGGCAAATCCCTGATGGCTTTTATTTAGTCGCCGATAGCGTGAAGCCAGTCGCTGACTTTCAAAAAGCGATTATTGATGCCGTTGAAGAAGTTACCCATATAGCGCCTGCTGACGAAAGCGGTAAATTGATCGGTGTACCCCTTGAACAGCAGGGCGTTATTAATTATGCTGCGCGCGAGTTAGGATTATGTATGGGCTTAACCAATGCTAAATTCTTGACCACCACCGAAGTTTACCCCGACAGCCCAAAAGTTGATGATGAAAACTGCATTCTAGCGCAAGTGGCTGCTATAACGGGTGGTTTAGATTATATTTTAAAAAGTGAATAACCTGATAAAACCGAAAAATTTGCACACTAAAACATTTTCATAATGTTAAGTTCGTGCTATTTTTCTCTGACATTTAATTTTAGGAATTATTATCCATGCCAAAGGCCAGTGATATAAAGAAAAATGCTGCGGTAGAGCATAACGGAAAAGTATTTATTGTAAGAGATATAGAGCGTTCAGTTCCTCAAGGTCGTGCCGGTGGTAGTTTATACCGTATGCGTATGTACGATGTTGTCACTGGCGGTAAGATTGATGAGACGTTTAAAGACTCAGATATGCTGAACTTCGCTGACCTAAGCCGACGTCCCGCGATGTTTTCATACATCGATGGTGATGAATATGTCTTTATGGACAATGAAGATTACACGCCATACAACCTTAATAAAGAAAGTATTGCTGACGAAGCTCTATTTATTTGTGAAGATACCTTAGGTTTATCAATTATTATTGTTGATGGTGCTGCGGTTGGTATTGATTTACCCCCGAGTGTTGAACTGGTTATTACTGAAACAGACCCATCAATTAAAGGTGGTTCGGCAACAGCTCGCACTAAGCCGGCAATTTTATCTACGGGCTTAACCGTACAGGTGCCTGAACATATTTCAATCGGTGATAAAATCAAAGTGAACACTGAAGAACGTAAATTTATGGGACGCGCTGAGAAATAAAGTCTCGTTTACTTTATCTCCACTTTTATAAAGCCAGCATTTGCTGGCTTTATTGATCTAACCATTAGGTTAGTTGTTAGCGGTGTAACAGTTGGAATCTTTGGTTGAGAATAAGTTTCTTGGTATATTGATGTTTTGGTCGACTGAGAATTTTTGCTGTGTCGCCCATCTCTACGACTTGTCCTTTGCTTAAAACCATTATCTTATCGCTAAAATGCCTAACAATACCTAAGTTATGAGAAATTAAAATATAAGCGAGTCCCATCTGTTCTTGTAAATCGAGCAACAGGTTAATCATTTGCGAGCGTAACGAAGGGTCGAGAGAAGCTAAGGCCTCATCTAATATAATCACCTGTGGTTGTAATATTATCGCCCGAGCTAATGATATGCGCTGTTTTTGACCACCAGAGAACATATGTGGATAAAAATTCATATGTTCAGCGAGCAAACCTACTTTTTGTAATGTTTCTCGTATTAGACAATGGCGGTCTTCTTCATTTAATTTGGTATTGATCAACAAAGGTTCATTCAGTAGTTGCCCAATGGTTAAGCTTGGGTTCAATGTTGTCCCAGAGTCTTGAAATATCATCCGTACATGCTGGCATCTTTGCTTAAAGTCTCCAGGTTGTAATGTTTGGCCATTAAGTTTTATGCTGCCCGTTGAAGGCAGTTCCGCACCAACCAATAATTTTGCTAAGGTTGATTTACCCGATCCTGTTTCTCCAACAATAGCCAAGGTATGGTGAGCTTGTACCTCAAATGAAATCGGTTCGAGTGCGGTAAAATATTTTTGATTAAACCATTTTCTGCCTATTCTAAACGACTTACTTAAGTTATTAACCTGTAATAATATTGGCATATTAATAACTTCCCTTTAGCGAGAAGTGGCAACTAAATTGATGACCATGATAGTTTGTTACCTTAGGTGCTACAACACAGGCCTGTTGCGCTCTAGGGCATCTTGGGCCTAATCGGCAACCTATAGGTAAATGTTGTAAAATAGGAATACTGCCAGGTAGCGCCATTAACCGTGATTTTGCTGGCAAGCCACTATTTGACTTTGGGCTACTATCAACGAGTGCTCGAGTGTAGGGATGAAACGGTTGTTCAAATATGTGCTTGGTGGTACCCGCTTCAACAAATTGTCCGCTGTACATCACCGTAATGGTATTTGTCCAATGTGTGACATTCTCAAGGTCATGACTTATCAATAATATCGACATGTTTTTTAATTGGTTTAAACTCGCCAATAGGCGAAAAATTTGCCCTTGATTGGTACTCTCCATTGCCGCGGTGGGTTCATCTGCAATGAGGAGAATAGGGCGTTTAGCGAGTGCCATTGCGATCATTACTCGCTGACATAACGCTTCATTAAGCTGATGAGGATATTTTTTTAAACAAATTTTATGCTGCTTAATACCGACTTTATGTAAGAGACTAATCGCGGTTTCTTTACGTTGTTGATTTTTTTGCCAAAAATAACCCGTTAATTGTTCGCCATCAACCGCCTCGGTAAGTTGCATCCCTATGGTCATCGTTGGGTCTAAGCACGCCATCGGCTCTTGAAATATCATCGCGACATCTTTTGAAATAATGGCTTTGCGTTCATCAACAGATAAGCGCATTAAATCTTTTCCTCGCCAGTGAAACCTATCAGCGTCAACATGCCACTTTTCATCAAGTACGCCGATAATAGCCTGAGCCAATAAAGATTTTCCTGAACCAGACTCTCCAACTAAACCACGAACTTCACCCTCTTTCATGGTTAAACTGACGCGATCAACCGCTAAAATAGGGTTAGTCGCTGATTTCAGCACAATAGACAAATTTCTGATATCGAGAAGGTTCATCAAGCTTCCTTACTGATTTTAAGGGCGTGTCTCATGCCTTCACCAACTAAATTAGTTGCCACCACGGCAAAAAGAATCGCCAAACCAGGTAGATAAACCGTCCACGGGGCAATATAGAATAAATCGATACCATTTTTTAGCATCGCCCCCCATTCTGCCATGGGAATTTGTGCGCCTAATCCAAGAAAGCCTAATGCAGCAATATCAAGTATCGCAGCAGACTGGGCTAACGTTGCTTGGCTAATTAATTTCTCTAAAACATTAGGAAAAACAGAATGATATAAAATTCTAAATGAACTTGCTCCGTCTAATCGTGAAGCCAGAACATAGTCTTTTCTGAACTCTTGAGTAACGACATTACGGGTTATATGAACAAATTGTGGGATAAGCACGATAATAATCGCCCATAAGGTATTGCTCAACCCTGGCCCCAAGATAGCGACAATAACAATTGCCAGCAATAAAGAAGGAATAGATAAAATCACATCAAGAAAATGGTTAAGAAAACTTGATTTTATTCCTGATGTTAAAGCAGATACCGAGCCAATAACACCACCAATACCTAAAGAAATAAGCACCACAACAAAACTTAAGCCAAAAGTCAGTGATGTGCCGTGCATTAAGCGAGACAACATGTCACGACCCAAATTATCGGTGCCTAATAAAAAACTGACATTACCATCTTCGTGCCATGCTGGTGGCAGTAATAAAAAATCTAAGTGATTTTCAACGGGAGTATAAGGTGTAATAAAAGGTGCAAATAAAGCGAGAATTGTTAAGAAAATAAAACAGCTAAAACCTATCATCACTACGGGTTTTACTTTGAAATTATGCCAAAGTTGCAGTAATGGTGAAGGAAACTCTTCCTCTAAGTATATTTTATCACGCGCCATTTCGACTCTCTCTTGCTAAAGGATTAAGTGCTGCATAGATAAAATCGATGACAATATGCACAATAAAAATAAAACTAGAAAGCGCTAAAAGCCCACCTTGAATTGAAGTGTGGTCACGCTGAAATATACTTTCTATTAACCATCGGCCGATGCCTGGCCAGCTAAAGATAACTTCAGTCACCATGGCAATAGTTACTAAGTTAGCAAACTGTAAACCAACATCTCGAATAACGTGCACCATAGCATTTCGTATCGCGTGATGATAAATAATTTGCTTAAAGCTTAGCCCTTTTGCTTTAGCCGCACGTATGTATTGGCTGTCGAGCACATCCATCATTGCCGTGCGAGCTAAGCGTACAAAGATGGTCGCTGGAGCTAGGGCGATAACACACGCAGGTAGAAATATATGTGCGCTGGCATCTTGAAAGGCTTGCCACTTATAAGGACTGTCACTTAATAAAATATCTATAAACTGTATGCCAGTAACATGTTCTATTTCAAACACTAAGCTGAGCTGTCCTGCTGATGGCAACCAACCTAATTGGATAGAAAAAATAAGAATGGCTAATAGGCCTAACCAAAAAACAGGAATTGAATAACCCAGCATAGAAATAGTTAAAATAATATTATCGGTAGCTTTACGGTGTTTAATGGCGGCAATAAAGCCAATAGGAATACCAAAGACCATAGCAATGAAAAGTGCCACTAAAGACAGTTCAATTGTCGCGGGTAAAAAGCGCATGATCTCGTTACTTATAGACAATTGGCTGGCCATTGAAATACCTAAGTCTCCCTGGAAAAGATGACTTATATACGAAAAGTATTGCTGAGCAATATTATTATTTGTTTGATACTGCTCAGCTAAAACTATCAATTGCTTAGGTGTCGCATTGATTTGCCCAGAAATATTGATTAACTGTTCACCAGGAAATAAAAAGCTCAAACTAAAAGACAGCAATGTCAGTAGAAACATGGTGAAAATGAATAAGTTTAGACGGCGTAGGGTAAATATCAGCATATTAGTTTTTACTCACCCTGCTAAAGTCGATGCCACCAAAGGGAGATAATAGTTCACCCTTAACAATGTTTTTCCTTGCTTGAAATCGTTTAGAGTGAGCAATGGGAATTAACGGCACTTCAGTTGAAATAATCGCTAACGCTTGACTATAAAACTTTTTACGTTGGGCCACATTTGTTGTTTCTAATGCTCGCTGTATTAAGTTATCAAACTTTTTATGACACCAAAATGTTCTGTTGTTACCACTTCTAGCCGATGAACAGCTCAACAGTGGTGTAAAAAAGTTGTCTGGGTCTGGGTGATCCGCCGACCAGCCTAATAAAACACTCTGATGCTCACCTTTTGACAGCTGTTCAAGAAAAGAGCCCATATCGAGAGAGTTTTCAATTAACACATTAATACCTATTTTCTTTAAATCGGCTTGAATTAACTTTGCCATAGTAACCGCGTCTGGATTATATGCCCGTTGTACCGGTAACGCCCAGAGGTTCATAGTAAAACCATTAGGAAATCCAGCCTCAGTTAGTAATCTTTTAGCTTCAGCTAAGTCAAATGTTTGCGGTAAAGTATTCTTATCATAAGCCCAAGAGGTTGTTGGTAATAAACTATGTGCTATATCGGCTCTAGATTGATAGACAGTATCAATAATGGCTTGCTTGTTAACGGCTAATGCAACGGCTTGACGTACTTTTACATTATTAAAAGGTGGCTTTAAGGTATTAAAGCCAAGATAACCGACATTAAAAGAAGTCACCGCTTGTAGCTCTAATTCAGGTTTACTTTTTATTTTGTTATGAGCAATGGGGAAAGCAATTACATCACATTCACCCGCTAATAATTTTGTTAATCGCCCTGTATTACTGGGCGTTATATCAAAAATAAGTTGCTCTAAAGTACTTGGTTGATCCCAGTACGTTTTATGGGGAGCATAGCGAATATAGGCGCCGGGACGATAATCTTTTAATTTAAAGGGACCCGTGCCAATGGGCAGCGTGTCTATTTCTCGCTTAATATTTTTTAACACTAAGGTGTCAGCATATTCCTTTGATAATATAACGGCAAAGTCACTGGCAATGTTAGCCAAAATTGAACTGTCTGCGTATTTGAACTTAAAACGTATAGTGTATTCATTGATTTTTTCAATACTTTCAACGACATTTGAAAAACTTACACTTTGAAAAAAAGGGTATTTTCCACCCGAAACTTGATGGAAAGGGTGCTTAGGTAATAAAATACGGTTAAAACTGAACAGTACATCATCGGCATTAAAAAAACGTGTTGGGGTAAAATAATCGGTTTGATGAAAGGCAACATTTTTGCGTAAATAAAAAGTAACCATTTTACCGTCACGCGTCACATGCCATGACTTTGCTAACGACGGAGCAATAGTGTTTTCTTCGCCTCTAAATGAAATTAATCGGTTATAGAGTTGATTAGACGTAGCATCAATGGTGGTACCAGAGGTAACCGTTTGCGGATTAAAACTTTCAGGAGAGCCTTCAGAGCAATAGACAATACTATGGTCAGTTAATGAGGGATCATTATCAATATCACATGCCGTTATCCAACATAAAAATGGCAAGGTCATTATCTTCAATAAATGTTTTTTAACAGCGAATATCGACATATAACTCAACTACCCTTCGTCTACTGCACTTTCTAATAAGTTATACTTTTTCAAGTAACCTCTTAGTTGATGATAGGTTAATTTGAGTGCGTCGGCAGTTTTCTTTTGGTTATACTGACAATTTTCTAAAGCTGATTGAATCAAATCAATCTCATAGTCTTGAGAAAGGTCTTTTAATGATAAAGGGAAGACCAATGATTGACTAACAGGCAACTGTTGATGGATTACCTCTTGGCGTTTTTCTTCGTTGTTCTCTTTATCAACACTCGGCGCTGCTACCGATATCCTGTCTTGGGTTTTAATACGCTGAGAAGGTCGGTAAGGTGACTCAAACGGGTCAATGACTAAGTCATGCACGGGTAAATGTGGGTTATTGCAACGATAAACACTACGCTCGACAACATTTTTTAATTCTCGTACGTTTCCAGGCCAATGATATTCAAGCATGGCACGTTTCGCTTTTTCAGTAAAACCGCTAAAGAGCTCAAATTCTAATTCGCGCGCCATGTTAATCGCAAAGCTTTCAGCTAACATCATGATGTCTTCAATACGTTCTCGAAGCGGTGGTAGGGTGATAACATCAAAAGCAAGTCGGTCAAGTAAATCTGCTCTAAATTCACCCGCATCGGCTAAGGTGGGTAAGTCTTCATTGGTTGCGGCAATTAAGCGCACATTGGTATTAATAGTTCTTGAGCCACCCACACGCTCAAACTCACCGTATTCAACGACTCTTAATAGTTTTTCTTGTATTAACCCTGAGGTATTGGCTATTTCGTCAAGAAAGAGGGTGCCATTGTCCGCACGCTCAAAACGACCTTCATGGCGTTTACTCGCGCCGGTGAATGCACCACTGTCATAGCCAAATAATTCTGTTTCTAATAAATTTTCATTTAATGCCGCACAATTAAGCTTTAAATAATTTTGATCCCAACGTTTAGATAAGTAATGAAGCCGAGCCGCAATAAGCTCTTTACCTGTCCCTCTTTCTCCAATAATAAGCACAGGTTTACTCAAAGGCGCTACTTGTGAGACTTGCTCTAAAACTTCAAGAAAATTATTTGCTTGTCCAAGAAGATTATCCTTTTGGTTAAAACGCGACATTACTTGACCTAATAATTGGTTTATTTCACTAACAAATAGTGTATTTTATTAATCACCAGGTTTGAAGTGTTTTTTTTAATTATAATAACTTTATTTAAAACATGAAGTTAAGTTAATAGTAAAACTTGGCGCAAAACATGAATAAAGAATATCAGTAACATTAAATTAAATTATTGAATGAGGAAGTTGTTATGGGTATTTTTTCTAGGTTTACAGATATTATTAATTCGAATATTAACAACCTGTTAGATAAAGCAGAAGATCCTGCAAAAATGGTACGATTGATCATTCAAGAAATGGAAGATACTTTAGTTGAAGTACGTTCGTCATCTGCTAAAATTTTAGCAGATAAGAAAGATTTATCTCGTCAAGCGACTCGTTTTGAAAAAGATGAGCAACAATGGCAAGAAAAGGCTGAACTAGCCTTAAGCAAAGGCCGTGAAGATTTAGCAAGAGCGGCGCTCGTTGAAAAGAAAAAGTGTGCTGAGAATGCATTGTCACTTTTAGATGAGTTGAACCACGTTGATGATCATATTGCTAAATTACAAAGTGAAGTTTCTCAGTTACAAGAAAAATTAGCGGATGCAAAAGTAAGACAAAAAGCAATTATCATGCGAGAAAAAACAGCGACGTCTCGTTTAAAAGTGAAAAAGAATATCGATAGTGGTCGAGTTAATGACGCACTGAGTCGCTTTGATAGTTATGAACGTAAAATTGATGATATCGAATCACAAGTTGAGTCCCTTGATTTAGGGAGCAAATCATTAGCAGATGAAATCTCTGATTTAGAATCTGATGAAAATATTGATGATGAATTAGCGCAATTAAAAGCTAAAATGAAATCAGATAAGAAAAACTAAATAACTCAGTTTGTGTTGAATAACTTATAAGGAGAAGTACTGTGGAAGAACTTATAATGGTTCCTGTCATCATTTTTATGTTGTTAGTTGCCCCTATTTGGTTGATTTTACATTACCGAAGTAAGCGCCAGATAACCCAAGGTTTTAGTGAAGAAGAGTACAAGCAATTATCTGAACTTTCTGAATTAGCCGATAAAATGACCGAGAGAATTAAAACGCTTGAAGCTATTTTAGATGCTGAAACACCTGACTGGAGAAGCAAGGTATGACAGACAAGCGCCGTGGTGAATTATACAGAAACTCGAGCCAAGGAAAAATTGCTGGCGTCTGTGCTGGTCTAGCTGATTACTTTGGCTGGGAAACATGGTTAGTGCGTATTCTAGTGGTTTCGGGTGTTTTACTAGGTATGGGTTGGTTTGTGGTTATTTATATTGCTGGTTGGTTTATTTTAGATAAAAAACCAGGCGCTACCGCTAAAAAACCACAACCAGCACAATCACAATATGCATCAGCTACCATGCACACAGAAGAAGAACTTTCTTCTGAGTCTATCAAGGTGAAGTCGCGTATTTGGCAATCTGGAGAGCCGCCTAAACAAGCTTTTCAGGATATTAGACATAAATTTAAATCCCTAGAAAGGGAAGTTCGAGCGATGGAGCATTATGTTACCTCACCTGAGTTTACTGTTTCTCGAGAAATCAATAAGTTGTGATCAACAAAAAATTAAAAAGCGGCTTTTGCCGCTTTTTTAGCTTGTTCGCTTAACAAATAGTTAAGCGTACGACTTGTCTTTGTGATTAAGTGTATCCATTAAATATTAATATAACTTTCAGTAAGATAATTCATGGCATTTATAAATAAAAAAAAGCTGAATAAATTAAAGCAAAAAGCGAGTGATTTATTAAATCGAACGCTCGACCAACACGTTACTTTGGCCGTTACAGGTCTCAGTCGTAGTGGCAAAACAGCCTTTATTACTTCTTTAGTCAACCAACTCGTTAATGAAAGCAATCATTCACAGCTTGGTTTTTTTAATGTTGTTCATCAAGGGCGCTTCATTGCCGCTAAACGAGTGCCTCAAAAGCATTTACACATTGGCCGTTTTGAATATGACCGAGCAATGTCAGCTTTTTCGCAAAATGAACCAACATGGCCTGAGCCGACCCATGGTATTAGTGAGATGCGACTTGCTATTCGTTATAAGCCCAAAGAGTCATTGTTGAAATATGCCAGTGATACAGCAACTTTATACCTAGATATTACTGATTATCCAGGAGAGTGGTTACTTGATTTACCGATGTTAAATCAAACGTTTGAACAGTGGTCACAACAAACAACAGCATTATTGCTTACCGAACCTAGGTTTAAATCAGCAGAAAGCTTTATAGAAAAAGTGAATCAAATAGATCCCTTTGCCAAGGTCGATGAGCAAAGGTTGGCTGACTTATCAAAAGAATATACTGAGCTTTTATTACACTTTCGTCACGAACTTGGTTTGTCGGTTATTCAGCCCGGACGCTTTATTTTACCTGGAGAATTAGCAGATGCGCCCATTTTGCAATTTTTCCCTTTCACTGCTTTTGAAACAATGGATAAAAATGCTTATCAAAATGCCAGTGATGACTGTTTAATCGGTATGCTAAGAGCAAGGTTTATTGAATATAAAGAACGTGTTGTTAAAGCTTTTTATAAAGAACATTTTGTTAATTTCGATAGACAAATTGTATTAGCAGACTGTTTAACTCCGTTAAATAATGGTCCTGAGAGTTTTGCTGATTTGAAAACAGCGATGACCATGATCATGGAAAGCTTTAGCTATGGTCAAAGTAGTTTGTTTTCTCGTTTGTTTGCGCCAAAAATTGATAAGTTATTATTTGCTGCGACCAAAGCTGACCATGTTACGCCAGAGCAACACCATAACTTAGTAAAATTACTCGACCAGCTTGTTTATCAAACTAAACATCAGTTAAATTATGATGTTATTGAAATGAAAACACTGGCGCTAGCTTCTGTTAAAACGACACAAGCAGGAACGAGTCGTTACCAAGGGCAAGACATTCCTGTGCTTCGTGGCAAACGCTCTGAAAATGGAGAGCTAATTACGGTTTTTCCGGGTGCGGTGCCGAGTAAATTACCCGAACAAGATTATTGGCAGCAAGAGACTTTTAATTTTATTAGCTTTGCTCCGATGGATCCGATTGGACAACATGAATGTCTACCTCACCTGCGTATGGACCAAGTAATGCAGTTTTTACTTGGTGATAAAATGAAATGAAATGATTGTTGATGTGTTGGCCGCTAAGCATAGTGCTTACCAGCCATCGATACGCATGGACCAAGTAATGCAGTTTTTACTTGGTGATAAAATGAAATGAAATGAAATGATTATTGATGTGTTGGCCGTTAAGCAAAGTGCTTACCAGCCATCGATACGCATGGACCAAGTAATGCAGTTTTTACTTGGTGATAAAATGAAATGATTGTTGATGTGTTGGCCGCTAAGCATAGTGCTTACCAGCCATCGATACGCATGGATCAAGTGATGCAGTTTTTACCCGGTGATAAATAAAATGATCGACCTTGATAAATATAAGAATGAAGCAAGTAATACAATTTTGCTTGGAGATAAAATAGATGAATGAACTCGATGAAAAATATCAACAGCAAATTCTTTTTGAAAATGATGAGTTAACGACAAAGAAAAGTCATTTACCTTCAAATGGCCAACAAGTTATTGTCGGTAATGACGATTGGCAGGCATCAGAAGATTTATCATTAATTAAGCAAGGGTATTTAAATGATGATAACCCACAGGAAAAAACTAGGCCTCGTTGGTTATGGCGGGTTGTAGGCACTGTTTTTGCTGGCGTTGTTATGGTAGAAACCTTTACATTTTTTCAACAGGGCTTTGCTCAATCTCCTATTTTAGCTGGTATGTATGGTGTTCTGCTCTTTGGTTTGTCAGTTATTGTTGGTTCAACGGCGATACGTGAGTATTCAGCATTAAGACAATTTAAACGCCAGCAAAGTACACAAGCAAAAGCAAAAGATATATTAGCAACTGACTTAGCTTCCCCTCGACATATTGACGCAAAAGCTTTATGTGAAAGCATTTCAGCAAACTTACCTTGTGATTTGATGTCTGAGCATGAAAAAAGTTGGCAGTCGTTGGTCAAAGAGGAATACAGTGATGAAGAGTTACTCCAATTATACTCCCGTGAAATACTCTCAAAAGTTGACGAGAAAGCATTAGATGAAGTCGCTAAATTTTCAACAGAAGCCGTAGTATTAGTTGCTTTAAGCCCGATTGCTCTTGTTGATATGATGCTAATGTTTTGGCGAAATTTACGGATGATTGACAAAATTGCCGGCCTTTATGGTTTAAAAATTGGCTACTGGAGTCGAATAAAATTAATTAAACAAGTTTTCGTTAACATGGCTTATGCCGGCGCGAGTGAGTTAGTCATTGATTTAGGAGCTGACTTGGTTGGTGCTGAACTATTAGGTAAATTATCTGCGCGCATGGCACAAGGACTCGGCGCGGGTATGTTAACGTCACGCTTGGGTATTCA
The DNA here is from genome assembly GCF_014077245.1 of Colwellia sp. BRX8-9. Lineage (NCBI taxonomy): Bacteria > Pseudomonadati > Pseudomonadota > Gammaproteobacteria > Alteromonadales > Colwelliaceae > Colwellia > Colwellia sp. BRX8-9. Next base: position 150,278 of record NZ_JACGVN010000003.1, on the reverse strand, counting down.
AACTATTAAGCTTTGTCGACCCATTCCTTTTGAAGAAAACACCCCTAAAATAGCTCAAGTGAGGAAAAAAATACTCAGTCAGGTAAAAAAATTATTAATAAGGTAGTTTTATTCCTTGTGAGGAATAAATAAGTTGTTTTTATCTTATTGATTTTATTTGTTATTGTTTTTGTATTTACATTTTTGTAATTTTTTCTATACGCTATTATTGTCTGGTTAAATAATAGTCAGTTAGCGTTTGGTATTTTTCCCGTCAAGCTTGTTTTATTATCAGTGAAGAACATGACTCACTCATTGGTGAGTGAATAATGATAAAAATTAAAATAAGGTAATATCATGGGGATGGCGACGAAGTATATTTCGCGAGTTGCTGATGAAAATGGTCACATTCATTGGTCAGATGAAGAAAATAGCGTTTGGCAGGAATTGATCACTCGTCAATTAAAATGTGTTGAAAACAAAGCGTGTGACGAATATAAATTAGGCTCAAAATTATTAAATTTACCACATGACCGAATTCCACAGTTGGCAGAAGTTAGTAAAGTACTTAAAGAAACAACAGGTTGGCAGTGCGAGCCAGTACCGGCATTGATTGGTTTTGGTGCGTTTTTTAAGTTGTTATCAGAAAAAAAATTCCCAGTAGCTACTTTTATTCGCAGCCGAGAAGAGTTTGATTATCTGCAAGAACCTGATGTTTTTCATGAAATATTTGGCCATTGTCCTTTATTAACCAATAAGTCGTTTGCTGATTACACTGAGGCTTATGGAAAAATGGGTCTTAATGCGACTAAAGAGCAAAGAGTATTTTTAGCTCGTTTATATTGGTTTACGGTCGAGTTTGGTTTATTAGATACCCCTGAGGGTATTAAAGTTTATGGCGGTGGTATTTTGTCTTCACCGAGCGAAACCATTCACGCGACTGAAAGCGAGATTGTTGAACGTGAAAAACTTAACATACTTGACGTATTAAGAACGCCATATCGAATAGATGTTATGCAGCCTATTTATTATATGCTGAATAAAGTAAGTGATTTAGATGATTTAAGAAAGTTTGAAGTGGCTGATATTATGGAGTTGGTTGAGCAAGCACAAGCCTTAGGCTTACACCCAGCGAAGTTTCCAGCAAAAGAAATTAATAATGTGAGTTAAGGAAAAATAATGACTGAACAATTATCTGTACAAAAATGTGAAGCATGCCAAGTTGGCGCGCCACAAGTGAGTGATGAAGAGTTACCGGCACTATTAGCACAAATACCAGACTGGATCCCTGAAGTACGTGACGGGGTTATGATGCTTGAACGTGAGTATAAATTTAAGAACTATAAATTATCATGGGCATTTGCAAATAAAGTCTCTGCATTAGCCGAAGAAGAATTCCATCATCCAGCGATTTTATTAGAGTGGGGCAAAGTAAAAATTACTTGGTGGACACATGCTATTAAAGGGCTACACCGTAATGATTTTATTTGTGCAGCAAAAACTGACAAACTTTTGTAATATTTGCTTACATTAGATAATAGCAGCCTCCTACCTCAGGGGGCTTTTTTTTGTTGTACAAATTAGTTTACAATACCGAACAGGAATACTTGGCTATTAAGGTAAGGTAAATGCGTTTAGAAATTGTTTGTTGCGATCGAGTCGGCATTGCCCGAGAAGTATTAGAAATATTTGTTGAACATGAAATTAATTTACGTGGCATCGAACTAAAGCAGCCAGGCGAAATTTTTATCAACATACCTGACTTAGAATTTAGCCAATTACAAACTTTTATGCCACGTTTACGTTTAATTGAAGGCGTGAATGATGTAAAAACAACACCTTTTATGCCCTCTGAACGTGAGCGTAATGAACTCTCCACGCTCATTAAAACTTTTCCTGATCCCTTTATATCTATTGATGCAAAAGGTGATATCCGTATTGTAAATACCGTAGCTGCCGGTATTATGGGCTGTAAAGATCATGAAATTATTGGCGATAATGTTGGCAATTGGTTAAAAGGCTTTAACTTTAATCGCTGGTTAGATGCCGATGAAGTACTTGCTCAAACGCGTCGCTTAAAGTTTCAAGATGATGACTTTGTGGCTGATATCATGCCTATCCATGTGACCGATCAAAGCGGTATCCCCGTTTTAGCGGGTGCGGTATTAATTTTAAAATCAGAAGCACGTTTAGGCCAACAAATAAGTGCTTTTAAACAAGCGAATGAAAACAATTTTGCCGGTATACAAGCAAGTAGTGGCTCGATGCGTAAAGTTATTCGTGAAGCAAAACGCATGGCACTCCTTGACTCTTCAATGCTCATTGTTGGTGAAACAGGCACGGGCAAAGAGCTGTTAGCTCATGCTTGTCACGCCGCGAGTGATCGCAGTAACAAACCTTTTATGACTTTAAGCTGTGCAGCATTACCTGATGACGATGCAGAAACAGAACTTTTTGGTGCAGGTTCAAAAGGCGAGAATAAAGCTAAGCGGGGTTTATTTGAATCAGCAGACGGTGGCACAATATTTCTAGATGAAGTGGGGGAGATGTCACCTAAATTACAAACTAAAGTACTGCGTGTCATTCAAGATGGTACTTTTCGTCGCGTCAATGACGAGGAAGAGATTAGGGTCAATGTCAGGATCATTAGCTCAACCAACTGTGACCTGCTTAGCATGGTTTCTACCGGCGATTTTAGAGAAGACCTTTACTACCGTTTAAATGTACTTGGACTAAATATACCTTCATTACGTGACCGACGTTCGGATATTATCCCTCTGGCTGAATTTTTTATTGTAAAATTTGGTCAACGTATTGGTAAAACGATTGTCACTATGTCAGATGACTGTCGTGATTTTATCGAACATTATCCTTGGCCAGGTAATGTTCGTCAGCTCGAAAATGTATTAATTCGTGCGGTATCATTAATGGAAGGCAGTATTGTGATGACCTCTCATCTGCAATTACCTGCATATACACGTGAACATGGTTATCTAGAAAAGGAATTTGAAGGAACTTTAGATGCTGCGGTTAAAAGTTTTGAAGCTGATTTACTTAGAAAACTATACCCGGCTTATCCTAGTACGCGACAATTAGCGAAAAAATTAGGATTAAGCCATACCGCCATTGCAAATAAATTACGTGAATATGACATCAATAAAAAAACCGTTAAAATTTAAATAATTCATACAGATAACAAATAGAGATATAAAATGAAACTTTTTGGTTATTGGCGTTCGTCCGCTGCATATCGAGTAAGAATTGCTTTGCACTTGAAAAACATTGATTGTGAATCTGTACCCGTTCATTTAGTTAACAATGGCGGTGAACAGCACAGTGCAGCTTATATTGCACTTAATCCAACCCATTTAGTTCCAACGTTAATTGATGAGACAGTTGATGGCGACTTGGTATTAAATCAAAGTATGGCAATACTTGATTACCTTGATAATAAATACCCTCAACCACAGCTCTATCCCGAAAGTATTTATGCTAAAGCACAAGTGCAAGCACTTGCCTTAGATATCGCGTGTGAAGTACACCCAGTAACAAACTTACGTGTACAACAATATCTCGTCAATACACTAGGTGCTGAAGATAGAGATAAATTAGCTTGGAGTCACCATTGGATGAGCATAGGTTTTGCTGCCTTTGAAGAAAAACTACAAAAGGTATCAGGAAAATATTGCTATGGTGATGATGTCACTATTGCTGATCTTTGCCTTGTTCCACAAGTTTACAATGCAAATCGTTTTAAAGTAGATATGTCAGCATTTCCGCTTATTAATGCCATTGTTGAGCGTTGCAACCAGTTACCTGCTTTTATAAAAGCACTACCAGAAAATCAAGACGATGCTATTTTATAATTGTTAAGTAATAATATAAAAAGATAAAAACTCAATTTCAAATAAAAGTTATTTTAGATCACGTATTCCCTTGCAACTTAGATGAAAACGGGTTGCAATGGTTATTCATCATGCATTCTTTAGATAAATTGAATATTAGGTACCTATGGAAGATCAAGCGCAAAAAGGTAAACAAACCTCCTGGGGCATTATTGCCGTTATTATTGCTATAGTGATAGCCGCCTTAGTTTGGTTATATATGTCATCGACAACCGAACAAGAAGTTGTTGAAGTGGCGCCAGTGGCTATCGTTAAAGCTGAAATTCCGCCCGAGCCTATAGTAGAGCCGATATTAACTGAAGAAGAAGTTTTTCCTTTAGTTGTGACAGAACCCGTCGTTGCTATTGAGCCAGAACCGATATTACCAACCTTAAATGAAAGTGATGTTTGGTTACAAGAAAAGCTACCAAGTTTTACCTGGCGTAAAGAACTGTTAAAGTTGGTCATTGATAAAGATATGATCCGCCGTTTTGTGGTATTCACTGATAATTTTGCACAAGGTAATATCGCTTACGCTCATAGTCCGTTAATTAAACCTAATACTAAATTTTTAGCAAATGAGGTTAGCAACGGGGCAAGTAGTGATTGGAAGTGGGATGAGTCAGCAGCGCGACGCTTTACACTTTATGTTGATTTACTGCGTTCATTTGACAGTGAAACACTGGTGCAGTCGTACTTTGAAATGAAGCCTTTGATTGATCAAGCTTATGCAGAGCTAGGCTATCCAGACGACAACTTTACTGAGGTTTTACATGATGCTATTACCAAGGTCTTGGATATGGAAATTCCAAAAGAATCATTAGACTTAGTTCGCCCCAGTGTGATGTTTCGCTTTAAAGATGAAAAAATAGAAGCCCTTGATGCTGCCGACAAACTGTTATTACGTTTAGGTAAAGAAAACCTATTGGTTATTAAATCAGTCTTATTAGAAATTAATGAACGGTTGGCACGCGAGCGTCCATAATTTAAAGGTAATTCTAAGCTAATTTCAAGGTGATTTTAGCTATACACCTGCTAGTGTGGTTAAAAAAACAGCGAACGATTTTATTTATATAACTAGCGCTTGCATCAAGCTAAATCTTTAGCCATAATTCGCGCCGTTGAAGTGAGAACGACAACTTTCTATGGTGACCCTTTCGGTCCCCTCGCAATGATACTCTGTGAACTCGGCCAGATCCGGAAGGAAGCAACCGCAGCAGACGACTCATGTGCCGAGGTGTGGCTGCTAGGGTTGCCACCACTCTTTTTATATCAATCACTTACAATCTTTAGTTACCTTGCAACTTTCAGTACCAACTCTTTACGACTAAAATTCCCCATTTATACATTCGAGCCGGTATTTATCGCTAGCGAAATAATTCCATCTAAAGTCCCAAGAATATCCAGTAACAAACAAGCCAAGAAAATATCAACTTACCAACAGATAATTTTACTGGCAGCAATGTTATCTAAAGGGGTTATGATACTTGTCAGCCGTTAATAAATTATTTGCTAATGTCATCACACATTTATAAATCCTACTTGTAAGCACTGAAACGCTCAAAAATGAGTGCAAAGATATAATGCAGGTGTATTTATGTCTTTATACTTTTAAGGCCATTTAAGTGGGTTAGCTGGTTTCTGATGAAGTAAAAAGCATTTAGCTAGTTAATGGCTAAAAAAATGAATATTAATCGGTATTAAAATTTTAACGGTTTAATAAAAGGGCAGGTCATCATTTAAAGGGAATGCTTAAGGGTAAAAGCAAGTGAGCATTGACTTGACCACTTGCCTTCTTAATAAATCAAAGAACAGTAGTTAAGTGTTATGAGTTTTCATAAACTCTATTGCCTTACTAATCGCAACTTTTACATTGTTTTCCATTTCAAAACGTTCTGAAGCAGGCAAGTAGAATGACATATCAACTTCATGTCTAATATAACGAGTGGGTAGTTGATTTAGCACTACACAGGTTAGGTCAGCAATAAAATCAGCTTCATATTTCTCTTCTAATTTTAGCGCGGCAAAATGTTGTACGACTAGTTTTTCATAATAGTTATGAATGTCATCAGATATTCTCATTCCAGCCCTCTTTTACGATTAAATAATAGATTAATTTATTGTTTGTTATTATTTAAGATTAATGCGAGATGAAGCAAAAAGCGAGTTATTTAACAGATATCATCGCGGTTTTTCTGAAACTTCTATTTCGCGCTCTATTTTTGAAATAGCTTGACGACATCGACCTAACCTTTGGTGAAGGGCAAGGACTTCATCCAATATTTTCTTTGCTTTGGCAGGCGTTGCGCTTTGACGAAGTTGCTCTCTTTCATTGAGCATAGCAAGTAAGCGGCGCTCAAACTCGTGGTGCTCTGCTAATTGCTGATAGAGCGCTTGACTGGATTTAAAGAGTTCTTTTGCCGCTTTTTTATAGCGCCTAGCGTTTATCGCTGTTAATCGGTATTGTGCTTCTTGATGAAGCCCTTTGTTTGATCTTATTGCATTGATTATTGATGATATTTGTTGCTCAATACCTTGTAATCTATTTTGCGATAGTTCTTTTTTTCCACTCTTTAATAACCGAGCTAATTCGATAGTTTTACCACGTACCTCATCAACATATGCGCCTATTTTATCACTATTGGTGGCAAATAAAGCTTCTGAAAAGATATCTTTATCTTTTAAAAGATAATGTGATTTAGTCTGCTGATTTTCAGTATCAATAATTTTAGCCTGCTCAGCTAGACTATCTAAAACAGCTGTAATTCTGTCGATTGCTAATTGCATATTTGACGACCTCTTGACCTTGTTATTGAGTGAACCACGCATGATAAGTTAAATTTGCTGACATAGAAATAACGACGATGATGAAAACAGGACGAATAAAGCGGTTACCAAACTTTATTGCCCAATGTGCACCCACAGCAGCACCTAGCATGATAAATATACCCATCGAAATACCGATAATAAAATTAACATAACCAAAATAAATAAAGGTTAATAAACTACAGAAATTACTGACAAAATTAGTTGAACGCGCCAATCCGCAGCTCAGTAATATGTTTATTTTGTAGAGTGCACTTGAGGATGCGGTCCAAAATGCCCCGGTTCCAGGACCGGCGAAGCCATCGTAAAATCCTAAGAGTAAACCCTGAATACTTTGGGTGATTTTTAAACGAAAAGTTAACGCAGGTAGCCCCTTTAACTCAGTGACAATGGTTTTAGAAAACAGGGTGTAAATGGCAGTGATAACGATAACAATAGGAATAAATTTTTCTAGAAAATCACCTGACAAATAGCCAACAGCAAACGTGCCCACAACAGCACCTATCGCCGTATATAAAATAGATAAACGCCAAAATTTGGGATCAAATAGCTTTTTACGATAAAAAGTCACTGAAGCGGTTAATGAACCAAAAGTAGCGGCAAGCTTATTGGTACCTAAAGCAAGATGTGGTGGTAAACCGGCCGAGAGTAATGTTGGAACAGTTAGCATACCACCACCGCCAGCTATTGCATCAATGAGTCCTGCGATAAATCCAATGGCACATAAAGTGAACCATATTTCAAAATTAAAAGTTGAATCTATAAACATAAATAAATATAGGTAAATTAGTGCTATAGGCGAATAGTAGCACGGTTTTAATCTTTAAATATGTCAAATTACCAACCTTTTTTTTATAAATATTATCAATATTTCAATAAATAAATTTGACTTAGTACGAATGAATTAGTAAAACTAATAGGAGCAAATATATTTACAGAAAATTGTGTTTGTTTAGTCGCCTAATTTATTCAGAAAGTTACTGCAAATCACTTATGATTTTTTTAACTTAATGTTTATTTTTTGTAACGAAACCAGCAAATTTATGTAATTTGCTGGTAATTAGCAGCCTTTTTTATGTACCTAGTTGACAGCAACGCTGTCGTCTGGGAGTATTGCATTGTTTTATTCTAGAGAAATAAAAACTTAAAATGGCAGATTATTAAATTTGCGTTAACATCTCCATGTTATCCACATTCAATAGCAATTGGTTGGGAACTATGTCCAAATTTAGCAACAAGAAAAGCCTTATCGCTTCGACGATAATTGGCGCACTAGCATTAACAGCAAGCAACTTCGCTTCTGCAGATGCATTATCAGAACTACAAAAAGCAGAAGCTAGCACTTTTCAAGCTTCTAAAAAATCACAACAAAAAATCAATAGTATTTATGAACAAACTATTGAGCTTTTAGGTGAATATCGTTTAACTGTTGATGAAGCTGAAACTTTATCTCAATACAATGATCACATTCAATTGATGGTTAATGACCAACTTGCGAATATCAAATCTTTAGAAGATCAGATCGCTGGTATTGACAAAACTAAACAAGGTATCGTTCCTCTTATGTATAAGATGATTGATACGTTAGACAAGTTTGTAGCGTTAGATATTCCTGTGAATATTGAAAATCGTAAAGAGCGCGTTGCTAATTTACGTGACGTGCTAGGCGCTTCTGATATTTCGGTATCTGAACAGTTTCGTTTAGTACTTGAAGCTTACGAAATTGAAGCAAACTACGGTACTGTTTTTGCAGCTTACCAAGGTGAGCTTGATTTAGGCGACCGTACAATTACTGCTGACTTCGTTCATATGGGCCGTGTAGCTCTAGTTGCTCAATCACTAGACATGAAAAATGTTTGGGTTTGGAACAATGAAACACGCGGTTGGGAAGCATTAGGCGATGAATACTTAAAGCCTACTAAAGATGCAATCGCTATGGCGCGTAACCAATTACCAAAAGACTTGACTAAATTACCAGTATTTGCAGCGGGAGCGAAATAATGAGAAAAATTATTAATTTTGTAATGCTTGCTGCGTCAATGACTGTAGCAACTTCAGCCGTAGCTAATGACTTGGATGATTTATTAAAACAAGTTAAAAACGATCGAATTTCTGAAGGCAAGCTTGATAAAGCGCGCGAAGCAGAGTTCACTTCAGCTCGTGCAGACAAGCAAGCACTTTTGAATAAAGCTAAGAAAGAATTAGCTAATCAAAATACACGTAACGACCGTTTAACTAAAGAATATGCTGCTAACGATATTACTATCGCGCAACGTTCAGTTGAATTAGACAACGCTAAAGGTACTCTTGGCGAAATGTTTGGTGTTACTCGTGCTGCTGCCGCTGATGCTTACGGTCAAATCGTAACATCAATTGTAAGTGCTGAATTTCCTGGACGTGGCGCAACATTAGATGTTATTGCCAACTCTAAGAAAATACCTGAACTTGAGCAACTTGAAGAGTTATGGATTGCTTTACAAACTGAAATGACTCAATCGGGTAAAATTTCACAGTTTAGCGCTGAAGTAACAAGCTTAGATGGTTCAACCTCTACGCAAACTGTTACACGTATTGGTACTTTTAACTTAGTATCTGCTGACGGTTTCTTAAACTACAATGATGAAGTTGGTCAAATTCAACCTTTGGCTAAACAGCCAGCGGGTTATATTTCTAGCACAGCTTCTGATTTCTTTGGCGAAACTTCTGGCTATCATCCTCTATACGTAGATCCTTCACGTGGCGGTATCTTAGCTCTTGAAACTCGTAAGAAAGTTCTTATGGAGTTCTACCATGAAGGTGGCACTGTTGGTTATGCAATCACAGTATTACTTGTTATTGGTTTCTTAATTGCTTTAGAGCGTATGATTTTCTTAACGACTATTAGCTCTCGCATCAAGACTCAAGAAAAGAATATTGAACAGCCTAATGATAACAATCCACTAGGACGTTTAATCAAGGTTTATCACGAAAACAAAAATGTTGACGCTGAAACACTTGAACTTAAACTTGATGAAGCTATTTTACGCGAAACACCGAAAATTGATCGCGGTATCAACTTAATCAAAATGTTTGCTGCTATTGCTCCATTAATGGGTCTATTAGGTACAGTAATCGGTATGATTATGACTTTCCAAACGATTACATTGTTTGGTACAGGCGACCCGAAAATAATGGCTGGTGATATCTCTCTTGCACTTGTAACAACTGCATTAGGTCTAATTTGTGCATTACCACTTATCTTAATCCACAGCGTTGTTGCGGGTAAAAGTAAGTCAGTATTGCAAAAGCTTGACGAGCAAAGCGCAGGATTAATTGCTGCCATTGCTGAGAAGGAGTCTAAATAATGTTATTCCTGATAGAGCTTTGGGAATCTGTCAGGAGTTTTATTGCGACAGGTGGTAACGTATTATATGTTGTTGCCTTCGCTCTCTTACTGATGTGGGTAATGATGATTGAACGCTACTGGTTCTTATCAAGAATTTATCCTGCAATGAAAGACGATATCGTCAATCGTTGGGATGCACGCCAAGATACTACATCTTGGTATGCCCATCGGATTAGAGATACTTGGATCTCCGAAGCGACAGAATTACTAGAGCAACGTATGCTCACAATTAGAACCTTAGTGGCAATGTGTCCACTGATTGGATTGCTAGGTACAGTCACCGGTATGATTGGTGTGTTTGAGACAATGGCTCAACAAGGTACAGGTAATCCGCGTCTGATGGCTGCTGGTATATCAATGGCTACTATCCCGACAATGGCGGGAATGGTTGCTGCGTTATCAGGAGTGTTTTTCAGTACAAGGTTAGACGCTAAAGTTAAACTAGCAAAGGCTAAACTGATTGACAGTTTACCTCATCACTAGAGAGATATTCGAATGGCACGTAAACGTATTCGTGAAGACGAAGAAGCAGTAATTGATATGACACCGATGCTAGACATCGTATTTATCATGCTGATCTTCTTCATAGTAACCACTTCATTTGTAAAAGAAGCTGGTATTGAAGTTAACAAACCTAAAGCCGCTAACCAAAGCAAGCAAAAATCAGCTAACATCTTTATTGCTGTTAGAGAAAATGGCGAAATTTGGTTAGATAAACGTCGCGTTGATGTCGAACGTGTTGCTGCTAACATTGAAAAATTATTAGCAGAGCAACCAACTGATGTTGTTATCATTCAAGCAGACAAAGATGCAAAACATGGCATAGTTGTTAAAGTGATGGATGCGATTAAAGATGCAGGTATAGATAGAATTTCTATTGCTGCAGCGAAGGGGTAGTTTATGGTTCGCTTTTTAGTTTCATTACTACTAGGCGCAGCGGTTACTTTTGCACTATTTTCTTTTATGGCTTTTCTTGTTTCAAGTGGTGACATGACGAAACAAGATCCATTAGATAATATTATTGTAGAAGTTAATACTACGCCGCCTAAGTCAGCAGCAGAACGTCGACAGCGTGTACCGCCGCCGCCGCCACCGCCGCCAAAAACGCCACCTAAGCCTCAAGCTCCAGAGCCTGAAGCTAATAACAACTCAGGTGGACTAACGTTTAATATGCCTAGTGTGCAATTATCTGGTGCTAATTCAGGTATGTCTGCTCCGGGAGCTGGTTTTGGACGTGACGGTGATGCATCGCCAATCGTACGTATTGACCCTAAGTATCCACAGCAAGCCGCTCGTGATGGTAAAGAAGGCTGGGTTAAGCTTTCATTTACCATTACCGAACTTGGTGGTGTTGAAGATGTTGAAGTCATCGATTCAGAACCGAAACGTATATTTGACAGAGAGGCTAAACGCGCTTTGAAAAAATGGCGTTACAAGCCAAAAGTTGTTGACGGTGTTGCTCAACGTCGTCCTGGTTTAACGGTACAACTAGACTTTAGTATGAATAAGGAGTAATCAGAATGAATAAGATTTTTATATCTATATTGATCATAGGTTCAGTAACGATTGCTCATTTGCCTTTATCTCCTGTAGCTTATGCTATAGGGGAAGAACAGAGTGAGAGACAAGAGCGTAAAACACAGCTTGTTGGTCCAACTGTTGGTAAAAAGGTAGCCAAAGCTTTTGAAGCTTACGGCGTTGAAGCTGAAGATGGTTCTAACATCGATAATGCTCTGACTTTGCTTTTAGAAATAAATGCAAAAAAAGATTATGATATTGCTTTTTTAGATCGTTTTATTGGCGTGATGTATGCGCAGAAAAGTGATGAAAAGAATGCAATTATCTACCTTAATAAAGCACTTGCACCTGATATCTTAAATGAGAAAGAGCATGCCGACTCACTGAAACTAGTGGGTGACTTGCAGATGCAAGTACAAGGCTATAAAGAAGCGCTTGTTGCTTATGATGCTTGGATGAAATTTACAGGGGAAACTGATGGTAATGTTTGGATCAAAATAGCTCAGGCTAATTTAGAACTTAAACAATACGCTAAGGTTATTCCTGCTGCCGATAATGCTATCGCGGTTTTTGGTGATAAGAAAAACCAAAACCCACATGTTCTTAAATTAAACTCTTATTATGAACGTAAGATGTTTAAAGAATGTGTTGAAGTTTTAGAAACAGCAGTGCAATTATTCCCTGAAGTTAAACTATTTTGGACTCAGTTAGCCTCGTTTTATGCGATGGTTGAAGATTACCCAAAAAGTTTACAGACATTGGATCTAGCTTATAAGCAAGGCTATCTTGATAAAGAAAACGAAATTAAGATGCTTGCTAACTTGTATGCTCAAAGTCAAATTCCACATAAAGCAGCTGTTTTAATGGAAAAGTATATTGATTCGGGCGTTGTACCTCGTGATGACAAAAACCTCTTTACTTTAGCTAACAGCTGGCATGCTGCTCAGCATATAGGTAAAGCTGCTGCTTACTACGGTGAATTAGCCAAAATGACTAATTTATCTAAGCATTACAGCAAGCAAGGTATGTTGTTAAATCAAGATGAGCAATTTGCTAAAGCGATAGTTGCTTTAAAGAAAGCCATCGAGATTGGTGTTAGTAACGAAGGTCGCTTGAACCAAAGTATTGCAGAATCATACTTTTATCTTGAAAATTATAAGCAAGCCAATGTTTATGTACAAAAAGCATTAAAAGACCCTAAGTCACGTAGAACGGCTAAAGGTTGGGTTACTTATATCAAAGATACCGCAGCACGTAAGAACGTTTCTATTTAACTTCTTTTGTCTTTGCGTTAAAAACCAGCCTTATGGCTGGTTTTTTTATCGCTAAAATTCCTTCAATCCAAAAGATACTTTGTTAAATTTAGTTGATTATCCTTGATAAATTTTTAGACTGACCGCCTCATTAAAATAATTGAGCCCTTGTATAGTGTTACAGCACATAATGTTTGAGACTACCAATCACTAAATGAGATTGCCTTCTAATGATCACTTTTGCCATAAAAGAGACCTTTCCTAACACCCTAAATCATCACCAAAAAGGTCTTCTCTGATACGAAAGAAGACATTGCGAGTTCCGTTTTAATTTATATCGTTTCCCTGTTTTATTTGCCATTACTAAGGTCATCTTAAAGATTTTTACGGTATGCTTAACTTCTTTCCATAAAATGAAATATTGTATTGTTTGTTCAATCAAAGCTTCCTTAATTATTGACATGAAAAAGATTATTAGGGAAGATACCATTAACAATGGAATGTGCTATTTACTTGAAATGTAAATGACAAGTTAAAAAGGAATCCCTCCTTATTTTTTTCATATCTCCATATTGTTACAATAATTGATTAGAAGGACTCTAATTTTGCTTCAATATAATTCACATCATTTTTTTAGAAAAACCCTAATACAATCTGTATTAATTCTTTCGCTGGTAGCCTGTGGTGGTGGGTCAGATGGTGGAGAAAAAACAGCGCCTACTCCTACTAATAAAGCACCTACAGCTAATGCAGGGGAAGATCAAACTGTTGATGAAGGAAATAGTATTACTTTGTCAGGCAGTGGTACTGACACGGATGGCTCAATTTCAAGTTACAGTTGGACTCAAACATCAGGGGAGTCTGTAACGATTGATAATTCTACTATTGGTTCAGCAAGCTTTGATGTAACAACCGCTACTCAAGTTACTTTAACCTTTCAGTTAACAGTAACAGATAATGATGGGGCAACGGGTAGCGACACGGTTAACTTCACAATAAACCCTATTAATGCGGCTCCTGTGTTAGCTACAATTGAAGACAAAGTTACTTATCAAGATACAGCCATAGAAATAGCTCTAACTGCTAGTGATTCAAATGATGACTCACTTACCTTTAATACCTCACTGTTAAATAATGCTAGTTTTGAAGTCGAGATTGCTGATGGTATTCTACATATAACGCCTATCAATCAATATTTTGGCGATGAGGTGATTACAGTAAATGTGTCTGATGGTGAGCTAGAAGACAGTACTGATTTTACCTTGCAGGTTCTTCAAGTTTCAATTCCCCCTATAGCACAAATACCATCAGATGAAATTTCAACACCACCACCAATGCCAGTATTCTAAGGAAAGAATCATGAAAAAATATTTATTACTACTAATTGTAGTTTCTTCATTTACTAAAGCTGAAACATTTAGTGTTTCTACCTCTCAAGAATTCCGTTCTGCTCTGACGGTTGCCGCCTCTAATGGACAAAATGATATTATAAAAGTGGAAGCAGCTAACATTTCCACACAGGACGATGAGTTAGGTAGCTTTATTTTTCAAAGTGAAGAAGACTTTTCTTTAACTATAAGTGGTATTGAAAACTCAGTTTTGGATGGTAATTCAAGCGATCCAATTCTATACATTAACACTCCAGGTTCAGCAACTATTGATAGTGTTACTTTTCAAAATGGTTATTCAGAATCTGCAAGTGGCGCTCTTACGATTGACAGTGGACAACAGGCATTTGTTACCAATAGTATTTTTACCAATAATATCACAGGGGGTGATGGGGGTGCATTCAAGTTCATTGGGGACAATTATTCGGTAAGTAACTCAAAATTTTCAAATAACCAAGCCTTCCAAGGTGGTGCTATTTACAGTTATGACGCGAAAAATATAGTTATTGTGAATTCAACCTTTGAAGGGAATACAGCTGACGTTTTGGGAGGTGCAATTATGATTCACGGGGATATCACTTCTGTCGTTGCCACCATAGAAGATTCAACATTTAAGTTAAACTCCTCAGTTGGTTCTGATAGTCATGGAGGTGGTAGTGGAGGAGCTGTTTTCTTATCAACTCACTCATGGTCAGATACTTACGTCATAAACTTTATTGACAACGTTTTTGACAGTAACACAGCGGCTCAACGCGGTGGGTGTATCCATACCGAAAAAGCGAACATTGTTAGAAATGAGCTTAAAAATTGCGTTTCAGGTACAGGTGACCATTCTGGTTGGGGAAATGGAGGGGCTATTTGGGGGAGTCAAGTTGATATATTTGATTCAACTTTCGATTCTAATCAATCGCCAACACAAGGCAGTGCAGCCTACTTATATGGCTCAGTGATAACAGGCTCAACTTTTATTAATAATGGAATTTATAACGGCAGCAACTCTTACAAACCTTATCTTTCGATAATTAATTCGAAATTTATCAACGATTCTGGCGATCCATTAACGCTAGGAACGGGGGTTTACTCAGTAAACCAATTAAATCTAATAAATACATTGTTAAATGACACACTGGTTAAATCTGATGGAGACGATAACGTAATTTATAACAATATATTCATTTCGGAGACTGAGATCATTCTTGAGTTTAACGAGTTTACGAATACACAGATTAAACACAATTATTTAGATACTAGTAAGGTGATTGGGTATTCGGGTGATACAAGTTCTAATATCTATGAAAATGTTGAATTAGGCTTCAGTGATGTTGATAATTTCGATTATAGGCTTACTGAGATATCTGATTTAGTGGATGCTGGTTCGGTAGAGGGAATAGAAAGTTACGCCCCTGTATTTGATATGTCTGGTTCAAAAAGAGTGGTTGGTGCTTCGATAGATATTGGGCCGTATGAGTTTAGCTCTAACAAACCTACAATAGAAGCAATTGAAATTATTGGAGAACTAAAACAGTTCAATGAATTAGAGGTTAAAGTAGATTATCTACTATCCGAAAATAGAACTCTTCAATCAGTAGAATATTCCTTCGAAGAAAGCGTTGGCTATCTAGAGGTAGATTCATATTCTTACGATTCTCCAGGACAATATACTATTTCAGTAAAAATTACTGATAATGAAGGCGAGTTTTCTATTGGTTCAAAATCCATTGTCGTAGATGAACTACCTTTTAGTGAGTTAACACTAGAGCAAAAACTAAAACGCGCTGTTCCGGCTGAATATTTATCTGAATTAACACTGTCTATTGAAGAACAAGCCAATCAACACTATACGGATGGTAAGCAATACGTACAAGATAACCTTTCTGAGTTCAGTTTAGTTACTGAAGCTGCTCAAGCAACCGCAGTAGCAGCCTCAAATACTTCTGGTATAGCAACAGGTAAGCAATACGTACAAGATAACCTTTCTGAGTTCAGTTTAGTTACTGAAGCTGCTCAAGCAACCGCAGTAGCAGCCTCAAATACTTCTGGTATAACTGATGGTGAAAATAATGTAATCAATAACCCAGTAGCTTATGGTCTTAATATAGTTGTAGGCTTGTCTAAAGAAGGTATTGCTCAGTTACCTACTGGTTGGAAGATGATCTCTATACCTGAAGATGTTACTGATTTAAGTATTTTTGATGATGCTAAAATTGTATGGTTCTTTAATAACGTGACTCAAGCATGGACTGCTTACAGTTCAAATTCTAATACGATTCAACAAATGAATGATAAGGATATTGGTATTATTACTAGTTTAAGTGCTGGTGATGGCGTTTTTATTGAGATGTAGTTCTTTAGAAAGAGTAAGTTTAATTTAGTGACCTTACTTCGTTGATAGTAAAAATGCGCTCTTACAGAGCAGCCTAGTATTTTACTTAGGCTGCTTTTTTTATTTTAGACTGAACCAAATATCAATAAGTGTAATCTGGGGAATCGACTTCCGCTTTTGGCTAATCAGTGACCTAAAGAACAAACCATAGTTAATGTCAGGAATGCGCACAAAGTGATCCTAAATATTCCGGTTTATCTCAAGTATTATGACTGAACCGTCGTCTTTTCAAAAAGCCATCTTAACTGCACCCCTTAAAAACGACCAAGCGTAAATGAGACTAATATCAATCATTATGCCTAGCCACAAAGGCCATGATTTATCATTGTTCTAGATCAACTTTTACTAGAAATAAATCTTGTTGTCGGCTAGAATGCGCGCTGAATATTTTCAAGTTAACGAGATCAACATGTCACACGGCGAAGACTTCAAAGACAGCTCATCTATATTTCATTTATTAGCAGCGATTATTGTATTAGTTTCAGCGCCACTTTTGCCTATGGTAATGGGTTGGTTCACTCTGCTTTCAAATTAGTATTTTCTCGTTTAATTAAAATAAGAAGTATTAATACTATGGTTATATTACTCGCTGATGATAAGCAGAACGTTTTAGATTTTATTACCCCGTTACTCGAACAACAGGGTCATATCGTTGAAACTGCAGGCAATGGTTTAGCTGCCTTTGAAAAGGCGCAACAGCAGCATTTTGACCTCTATATTATTGACCATCTTATGCCTTTTATGAACGGTATTCAGTTAAGTAAAAACCTTCAAAAAAAACCTTTTACCGTTAACACTCCTATAATATTCATGACAACTCAAAACACTACTGATGTCATCGCTTTAACTCGTTCACTCTATTTTCATGCCATTATTGCCAAGCCTATTAATGAAAACAGTTTGTTAAATGCAGTAAATGAAATAAATCAATTAAATAATACCAATACAAGTCGTTATTCACTGTAAATCATCGTACTTTTGCTTTATTCTTTAGCCATGATAAATTTTTACTTTTGATATGCTAACGATGACCGATACAGAACTCTCTCTTTTACAAAACTCTATTCACGCCGTACCTGATTATCCTAAACCAGGCATTTTATTTCGTGATATTACCGGCTTACTTGATGATCCGGCTGCTTACCAGTTAACCATAGATTTATTTGCTGCTAAATATAAAGATTCTGGCTTTACTAAGATTCTTGGTACTGAAGCTCGTGGCTTTTTTTTTGGTGCACCTTTGGCATTAGCGCTTGGTATTAGCTTTATTCCTGTCCGCAAACCAGGCAAGTTGCCAAGAGCGACAATTAGCCAAAGTTACCAACTTGAATATGGAACAGACACCTTAGAAATTCATCAAGATGCACTAACCGCAGATGATAAAGTTTTGATAGTTGATGATCTACTTGCCACCGGTGGCACTGTCGAAGCAACATTCATGCTTGCTAAAAAGCTTGGTGCAGAAGTTACAGATGCTGCATTTGTTATTTCATTACCTGATTTAGGCGGTGAAAAACGTTTAACGGATCTTGGCTTATCGATTTATTCTTTACTGCAATATAACGGCGATTAGGCAGTCATATGAGTTATCAAGTATTAGCACGTAAATGGCGCCCTAAAAAATTCACAGAATTAGTGGGTCAAGAGCATGTTGTCACTGTGCTAGTTAACGCACTAGAGCAGCAACGTCTTCATCATGCCTATTTATTTACCGGTACTCGTGGTGTCGGTAAAACAACGATAGCTCGAATTTTTGCTAAAAGCTTGAACTGTGAACAAGGGATAACTTCAACGCCTTGCGGTGTTTGTGATACATGCCAAGATATTGACCAGGGCCGTTTTATCGATTTACTTGAAATTGATGCGGCTTCTAAAACAAAGGTTGATGATACTCGTGAAATACTTGATAACGTTCAATACGCACCGACACGTGGCCGTTATAAAGTTTATTTAATTGATGAAGTACATATGTTGTCTCGTAGTAGCTTTAATGCGTTATTAAAAACGCTTGAAGAGCCACCTGAACATGTGAAGTTCATTTTAGCGACCACAGATCCTCAAAAGCTTCCGGTAACTGTGTTATCTCGTTGTTTGCAATTTCACCTAAAAGCATTAACCGTCGGCCAAATTGAACAAAAGACTCAGCAAATTCTGACCGCTGAAAACGTCTCAGTTGAACCCGGTGCTTTAACCTTATTAGCTAAAGCCGCTCGCGGCAGTATGCGTGATTGTTTAAGTTTAACCGACCAAAGTATCGCCCAAGGGCAGGGAAGTATTACTCTCGCCAATGTTCAACAGATGTTGGGCGGTGTCGATCAAAATTGGGTTTTTAAAATACTGATAAGCTTATTAAAGCAAGATCCTAAAGCACTGATGCTGCTTTCACTCGATATAGCCTCATACGCACCTAATTACAGCCGCTTAACCGCAGAGCTTATTCAGTTACTCCATCAAGTAGCTATGACGCAAGTTGTTGGTCAACACTTTGATTTGTCGCCTGAGCATAACCAATTGGTTGATAAGTTCAGTAAAGCAATGAGTGCTGAAGATATTCAACTTTATTATCAAATAGTGCTCAATGGCCGTAAAGACTTACCTTATGCGTCTGATGAACAAGCAGCCTTTGATATGCTTTTATTGAGATTATTAGCATTTACACCGATCAAAAATAGCGAAAGTTTACCCGATACTCAGGTTAGTCAAACCAGCGACTTTGACGATGTAAGCTTTGCTAAAAGCAATATTAATAAACCTGATAATTTTGTTGCGTCTTCTTTAGTTGAGCAGCCCCTAGTCGAGCAACCATTAGTTGATCAGCCTATAGCCGATTTAGCTGAAAGTAGACCAAACCTTATAATGGGCAATGCTTCGTCAGTAACAGCAAGCTCTTTAGAAGAACAATCTATTATTACTTCGCCTGAGTACTCAGCTGTACTCGAAGCGCCCTTAGAGCAAGAGCATCCTGCGATGTCTCCCTCTATAGACTCAGCTGAAGAAAGTAGACCTAACCTTATAACGGGCAATGCTTCGCCAGCAACAGCAAGCCCTTTAGAAGAACAATCTATGATTACTGCGCCTGAGTATTTTGCTGTACCCGATGCGCCCTCAGAGCAAGAGCATAGTGCGATGCCTCCCTCTATAGATTTAGCTGAAATAGCCCCAAATATTGATACGCCTACTTCTCAATCGCCTATAGAAAAAGCTATAGCGACCCGGAACATGTTACGTAGTCGAAAAAAAGGGTTGGAAAATAGCGCAAAAAAGTCAAATGACGCTAAAGGGCGTCAAGACACAAAGAGTCCAGATGTTCTTGAAGCAATAACTCAAGAAGAGCCTCGTTCAGATGTTCCTGCATTAACATCTATTTCTGAGCAGGCTTTTGATGTTAGTGCGATAGACCCAGCAAAAATACGCTCTGCTAATCAAGTCGACAAATGGGCAAATATGATTGACGCCATGTCGTTAACAGGGCGACTGCGTCAATTGGCAATACATGCAACCGTTGATGAAAGGTCTACCGACGATTTATTGCTACTTAACTTGAATCAAGCGACTAAACATTTAAACAGTGATGTTGCTCATAAAAAGTTAGAACAATGTATCTCTGATTTTTTACAACGAAAAATTACGGTAGAATTGACAATTGTCGATGAGACCTCTCATGATCCGTATCAAATTCAATCACATATTAATGATAAACGTTATGACTATGCGAAAGAATTATTACAAAATGATGAAATCATTATTGGTTTGAAAACTCATTTTCAAGCACAATTAGATGAAAATTCGATTGTAGCATTGTAACTGCTACTTGATATTTGTCGCGTTAAGATCTATCTTTGGCGGCAACAGAACTTTGGAGAAAAAATTATGATGAAAGGTGGCATGGGCAACTTAATGAAACAAGCCCAACAAATGCAAGATAAAATGGCTAAAGCTCAAGAAGAATTAGCTAAAATGGAAGTTATTGGTGAGTCAGGTGCCGGCATGGTTAAAGTGACTATGACAGGCGGACACAGTGTTCGACGTGTTGAAATTGACGACAGCTTAATGGCAGACGATAAAGATATGCTTGAAGATTTAGTTTCAGCCGCGTTTAACGATGCCGTTCGTCGCGTTGAAGCACAAAATAAAGAAAAAATGGGCGCTCTAACAGGTGGTATGCAATTACCTCCTGGGATGAAGATGCCGTTTTAAGCTTGAAGTGTATAAAAAAGCCCGCTTTTAAAGCGGGCTTTTTTGTTTGGGTCATATGTGGATCAAATAATATAAACTATATTTTCATAAATATGGTGCTAATACTTCTGGCCAAGCTTTTCAGCCATCTCACAAACATAATTTGGTTGTTCTTTATCGATCCACTTCCCATCAAATTATTGGATCATTTCCCAATTAGCATGGCCCATA
Organism: Colwellia sp. BRX8-9; assembly: GCF_014077245.1. Classification (NCBI taxonomy): domain Bacteria; kingdom Pseudomonadati; phylum Pseudomonadota; class Gammaproteobacteria; order Alteromonadales; family Colwelliaceae; genus Colwellia; species Colwellia sp. BRX8-9. The sequence continues at coordinate 129,255 of NZ_JACGVN010000003.1, read as the reverse complement.
TGTTTAGCTAACCAAACACACCGGTGAGTGCTATCTATCTCAATTGAAATAGTTAACGTCGATGATATATAAATATATGTAGCCAGACTTTTAGATAAATTAGTATCAAATGAACGCCTTCATTATATCAAAAAATAACACTTTGTAACTAATTCTCATTCAGATAAGGGGGATGTCGTCAATCAGCAAGTAGTAATATTATTAATAGATAATTTAAAAATATTTGAGGGTTATTTTCAGAAGCTCGTATATTAGCGTTAAGTCTTTTCTTTTATATAGTAAATTCTGATTTTATGTTTACTTGGAAATAAAAATGTATAAACAAACATTATTAGGACTTTCAATTGCTATGTTAATTTCTGGATGCATGGCAACAAAAAAACCACCTCAAATAGAATTAATAACTAATGCTGAATCATTTGAAGTAATATTACCTTTAGGTGCTGAGTCAGAGGGAACAACTGGATGGAATATTGATTTTAGGCCTTTTACTAATTATACAATAGCAAAAGGTAGTACTATAAAAGACTTCTATCAAGTTACTCATAATGAAGTTACAGCAACTTCAGAGTTAACAACAAATATATGTCGAGGTCAAAAATTTGAAACAGGTAGTGTATTTAAATCATGTATAAATTATCTGGCAGACGTTAAAACAACAAGATCGGAAGATGATTTAAAAGTTATCATCACCCCTAAAAAAGAAATAAAACAGGTTGGTGGCTTTTTGATGGATATAAGCCTTCCTAATGTTAATATTTCTGATTACTTTGGTTATCTTTCTAGTCAAGAAGTTACTGTTCGTTCCAAAATAACCTCTAAGTATTCTTCTGAGGCGATCAAAGGCAATTTTGATCGACTACTTAAACGTCATAAGTGGGAAAATGGACAAGCCGATGTAGCTCACCGACAATTTAAAGACACCTATTTAATGACATTAAATAACAATACAGATGTACATATTAGTGTTGGTTTTTATCCTTATAGAGATGGTTCTATTGTTGAGTTTGTTGCAACAGGCATTAGCAGTAAGAACAATCAAACACGATCTATTAATTGGTCAACAATATTTAATGAAATAGAAGAAAAACTCAAGGGTGTAGTTAATAGTTAGCTATTTATATACGCAGTGGCTAATTTGAGCTGCCACTGCATTCTATCCGCTTTGCAGAGAATAAAATGGAAAATAACGATATTACCCAAGCAATCATGAACTGGCAGAATGGTACTGAAGGCTCTCAAGAGAATTTCTATGTCATTATTTATGAACACTTACGTCAACTCGCAAGTAAAACAAAAAATAAAATGGCGGAGAAAGAATATGAGTCAAATAATCATTTAGAAGATCACATTAATTCAACAACCGCACTGGTTCATGAGATTTACCTTAAGTTGCATAATGGCACTTCAGAAATGTATGGCTCAAGAAAAGAGTTTTTTGTGATGGTTTCAAAAAGCATTCACAATATTTTAGTCGATCAATGTCGTAAGTCTTTAACCGCTAAGCGAACAGGGGATATTACATCAATACATAATTATAAAGATGTATTGATTATTGATAACAATGATAAAGACCAACGCTTACTAGACCTTTCATCATGTATTGATAAATTGAAAGGAGACTTTCCCAGACAAGCTGAGGCCGTGATTTTGAAATATTTTGGTGGTTTGTTAACAAAAGAAATCGCAGAGACTTTGAATATATCTTTTTCTTCTGCAGAAAAGGATATCGCTTTTGCTAAAACATGGATGAAAACTAGGTTAATGGCATGAGCCACCCAATCAATATTTTCAGTACTGAATTTAATGGGGAAACACTTCAAATAGAAAGTGAATCTTCATTGAGAAAATTTACCTTAAAAATAAACGGTAATAATTCACTTAAGTTTATTCGCTGGTTTGGTGGAAGCAGTGTAAGCAAAATTATAGAAATTCAGGGTGATTACTTTCAGATAAGATGCAAAAAACTTATGGGTCACCGGTGCTTATTAGTTATTGGTTTATATATATCCAACCTACCTTATAAAATAGCTCTTTATGATCTAGGTGATAAAAAGGAATTACCGATGTCACAATTACCTGCTAATCTACTTTTGTAGCGTTATAAGAATACACACAAGTCTGGCGCTTTTATCATCATCGTTTATAAACAACACTCTTCAAGTACCAATCAAAATATTCATAGTCTTCGACTCTATAGAACATCTCGTCAGAATTTCCATTAAACATCTAATAAACCTAATATGTGATAAAACATTAAAATGTTGAACGTGTTAATTTTATTTTCGTAAAATCCATAATTACATGAGGTTTTTAAAAGGAATATCGTATATCCACACTTAGATAAAAATCCCTAATACTTCTTTTGATCTTAATGCTAACTATTAGAAAAATATTAATGAATCTAGACGAATATTGGGACGTTACAGAGTACATTGTGAATAGCTCAAAGATAGATAGCTATTCTTCGTCAGTTATAAGTGATGGAAAAATAGTAGATACATCTTCAGTTTATACAGAAGTAAATACCCAAACAGAGAGTATTAATAATTATATGAGTTTTCATAGTTCTCAAGATATATGGGGGACTAATTTACTAACAAAACAAAAGTGTTGTTTAAAATTTAATGACTTAGATGTTAGCTTCAAACCCGGACATCGAATGAAAGTGATAAGTAATATAAAAACGGGAGAAATAGTAAGGCTAATTAATATTAATACTGGGGAGTGGGACCAATCAGGTGCCTTTGTAGAAAATGAGCATATAACTCTATTGAGTTTTTTTTATCATGGTGTTGCAATTTTTGCCGCATTTATTACTTCACTATTGGGCGTTATTTTTGGCCCTATAATATTTATAGGTGGATCAATCATTATTTTTAACGCATATAAACTGATCGATATGAGTCCTGTTTTCAAAGAGATCCTTCTGTCAGGGGTAAGTTGTTTGATATTAGCTTTACTGGTTTCTTATCCTTGGATATTTGGTCGTTATGGCCACGTTGATCTTGGCAGTATAATGGTTACAAATTTTATTATGATCCAAATCGTCGTGTGCTTTTATATGAGGCTCATTCGAAGAGCGAGTATTATAGGAGAGCAAATCAATTCTAAAGTCGCCTATTTACTAAAATATAATTGATAATGTAAAAGTGTAATAATTACTGCAATTATTAGTCTTTTAACGAAAGGGCAAGTTGACTTAACCGTTTGTTATTTCTATTATCTATACAGATTTTAAATGGTTTGTATGAAAATAAATAAATGAAAGAAACGACTAATGTTTACGAGCATTTTAATTGTCTAATTGAGCTAACCGAAAAAGAAAGAACGTCCTACCTTAATCAACATTTTAATGATGACTCAGCCGATAAAGCTGAACTCATTGCGTTACTTGACTGTTATCAATCTTCCGATGAGAATACCCAGTGGCGTACGCTTATAGCGGGTCATGCTAAAGATATGACCGGTGACGATGGTGTTGAACACTTATCGGGAACTGTGGTCGGTCAATTTACTTTAAAAGAGGTTATTGGTCGAGGTGGCATGGGAGTTGTTTATGCCGGCACCCGAACCGACGGAAAATTAGCACAACAAGTCGCTATTAAGTTTCTATATCCATCCATCATGCATTTAATCGGTGAAAACCTTGTACACAACGAAGCTTATATTCTTTCAAAACTAAACCATCAAAATATTACCCATGTACTTGATGCCGGAACATCAGCAGATGGTCATCATTATTTTGCCATGGAATATGTTGATGGCATCGCTATTGATGTTTATTGCCAACAAAACAAGCTAACGATTAAGCAACGTCTAAAATTATTTTTAAACGTGTGTGATGCCATTAGCAAAGCACACCTGTTAAATATTGCCCATACCGATATAAAACCGGGAAACATTCTGGTCAATAATGAGGGTGTGGTAAAAGTCTTAGATTTTGGTATCGCCAAGCTAATTCACGGTGACAGCACAAGCCCACATCAGAAAATGGTTCAGCGTTACCTGCGTGCACTCAGTATTAATTATGCCTCACCTGAGCAACTCAAGAATGATAAATTAACATTGCAAACAGACCAGTATTCTTTGGCTATTCTTCTTCACCAATTACTCACTGAACGAACACCTTTTTCTCGAGATAAACACGCAATAAATGAAATTATTGAGCAAGTGGTTAAAGGGCAAGTCCCATCATTAATCAGTCAAGTTAGCTCATTGAAAGCAAAGTGGCAATTAACGGGGGACATCAATGATATTGTTAAAAAGGCGTTGTCTCCGTCGCCAGAGCAACGTTATAAAACATTAACTGATTTCAGTAGTGATCTTTACCGTTATTTAAAAAAACGGCCTATCAGTATTAAAAGCAATAGTCGTATTTATAACGCTCAAAAATGGTTGGCACGCTCTCCCGCACAAGCGTTTTTATTGTTGATATCACTGTCAGCCTCAGTATTATTTTGGCAACAAAATATTCAAATAGAAAAAGAAAAAAACAATGCCTTAGAAGTTGCTAATCAACTGTCTGCAATGTTTGAATCAACAGATCCCACCCATGGTGGGAATTCTGATTTAAAGGCTATTGATATTTTAACCAAAGGTGAGCAAACGATTAAGTCATCACAAAGCATTAGTGATGAGGTTAAGTATCATTTGTTAACCGTATTAGCTAAAAGCTATAGCGGTATTGGTTATAACCAACAGGCAGAAAGTCTTTTAGAAGAGGTACTAAGGAATAAGGATAAGTTAACTCCAAAACAGTATGGGCAAGTACTATTAACGTTAGCGAGAAGCTTACAAGGGCAACTTAAGAATAATAAGGCAGAAACAGTTTTTAAAGATCTTTTAACTCACGCAGAGAAGTACCCAATAAGTTCAAAAGAACTATTTACGAGCTATTTAAACTTGGCAAATTTACTGTATAAAAATTATAAAGGTGAAGGAGATAGTTTATATTTTGAATACACAAATAAAGCCAAGTCTTTAGTTGGTGGGTTAAGTGATAATGAAAAAGCAACGTTTTTATTTATTGAAGTGCACGAAGAATACTTAAAACACTGGAACTACTTTGTAGGTGAGGATGTTTTTGATAAAAAGGGTTATGCCAATGCGATTAGGCCTCTGATTTTAAAATATCAGAAAATATTAGAGTTAGTTAAAGATGATCCTAAGTTAACGTTTTTAATACTAAAAAAAATAAGGTCTTTATACTTTGAAATAGATGCTAAAGACAGTCAAGAATTTCGTACTTTGTTAAATCAACAGCTTGTTAAATTTAAAAAACAGCTTGGAGAAAATAACCATTTAGTAGCGAGTTTTTATATTTATCTGTCGTTTATTGCTTATGACAACTTACAAATGCTTGAAGCACTTTTAATGTCTAATCACGCATTTGCAATTAATGAGAAGTTAGAAGGAAAAAAAAGTTATGCATATTTAGAAAGCTTGCTTCAGCAAGGAAAAATAACTTTAGCTTTAGGCAATATTGTTGAAGCAGAGAAAATTATTTTTAGCGCAAGGGATATCTATAAAAATATGCCCACAGCCAAAGTTTCGATTCCATTTAAAATAGGCTATTGGAATGAATTGCGGCAGTATTGCTATTTGTTATTAACACTAAATCGTTTTGAAGAGGCATTGCCATATATTTCTGAGTTTATTTATTTGTCAAAATATGATGCTCAAATTAATGTGGTAGAAGATCCGGTAGAAAGCGTTGTAGAGTTTACTGCCTATAAAATAGGTATAGAGCAAGGCTTTGATGAGGCGATCACTTATTGGGAACTACAATCTGAACAATTTACAGACAGCTCTATTTTGTATGCCAACTGGATTAAGGCGATGCTCTTATCTTTAAATAAAGATTTTAAACCTGCCTTAGCTTATTGGGAAAAAGTATTGTCTAACTTTTTACATTACCCTATTCAAAAAATTGATTTTTATCAAAAAGAAGTGTGGTTTTATCAGCAAAGTTTACTTGCAAACAATAAGTTTAAAGAAGCCAACGATTTAACCATAGATGTTGTAAATTTTCAGACTCAGTTAAATAATAGTGAAGATAATCATTGGTTGATACTCGCTAAGAAAAAGCTGGATGCTTTAAATAAAAATTATCCAGAGTATATCCAACCAATTCACTAATTCTTATTCATCACCCTAAGTAACATATTGTTTATTTTTATAACTAACCATAGTGATGAAAACATGGTGGCAGCTCCAAGTACTTGAATGAATAGAATATGCTTAAATTCAACGATCAGAACTTAAAAGCAAGCCACGAAAATAGTTAATAAAATAGCAACAATAATTCGTTGCATAAGGTTATTGAAGTCTTTTATTATTTTACAAAAAGTTGAGTGTTAGCATTTTTAAATCTCACTTCGAAGGCGTAATATCGTTAGGTTTATTAACAACAGTGATAATAACCAACCGAAGGTTCCGCCACCTGAGCTGTCTGACTCTTTGTTTGGCGTTACGGTAATATGCTCAACATTTTGTATATTAACAGTGATATTATTTACTGTTCCTATAACATCCAGCTCAGAAGATATTATTAATTTAAACGATTCTATAGCTTCATTAACCTGATCAGCATTTGTTTGAATCGTCACCTTTTTTTCAACTTCACCTTCTTTAAAGGTAATTACCTGCTCAATAGGAATGAAGTCATTATCACTAGTTGTTACATTGCTACTTTTTATGGTGACCTCTATGTCAGTATCAGAGCCACCTGTTCGAATTAGGTTGATTGTTGCACTTGCTCCTTCATTGACAGTGATGTTTGAAACGTCAAATGAAATTAAGCCCGCTTCAGCCTTCTCATCAGAAATAATAGTCACCTTAATAGCACTAATGCCTTCAACTGCAATCCCATTTGGCTGACGAAACTTAATGTAGAAAACCTCATCAAATTCGGAAAGCGTGTCATTATTTAAATTAATAGCAACCTCCTGAGTACCGTGATCGAAGTATCGGCGCTTTGCTGTATATGCAACATCACTTTCAGATGCAGTATCATGCTCTGTGTAAATCTCAATGCTTGAATATTTTTCAGGAGAGCCAAACCATGAATATGGTACAGTAAGGTAAGTGTCTGTCTCTGATACGGTAATCTCAGCGACATCAAAAGTAACTTTACCCAAAACCTCTCTAGCATCCTTTCTTTTGCGGAATGTTCCCGTCTTTGTGTAAAATTGACCGCCGTCTGTAGCTGATTTGTAAGAAAAAGCCGCTTCTGCTACACCAGCAGTACCACAAGGAATATCTCCGTTAATTATATTAATATCAGAAAAGAAGGGTGTTCTATGTTTAAAGCTCCCACCAGATTGGTGAACAATGCTCAAGTCGTTACCACAGCGAGCGCCTACAGCATAAGTTTCCATATAGCCCGTCTCGCTAGAGTCATGATGAACCCCATCGTTATGACCTAGCTCATGAGCTAAAACATGAGTGTAACCAGTACCAAGTGCGCCCATATACGTTGACATAACCACGTGATTTCCGCCGAGGCCACCCATACCAACGGCACCATCGCCACGATATTTAGTAATTAAGACATAGTAAGATGCTTGATACGTAGCGTAGACATGTCGAGTATCACTTTCAGAGAAGCTCTTAATCAGCTCTGTAAGGGCAGGTGTTTGGTCGATAATGTGATGATAAGGCAGTACGCCGGCAACCCGTCGAGTGATGGGTATTCCGTTATTTTTAAACGCAACATTATTAACTTCAATTTGAGACTTGATAAATAACTGTATATTTTCAATATGACCTAGGTCTTCCAATGCCTCAGGCGTATAAAGGAATAAAACATCAGTAATGGTATTATTGTTGGTATCAAAGTCTTTGAGGTTGTAAGCTGAGTCATCATATCTAGAGTCCATGACAAAGCCGTTCTTGCCTGTTAATAATTGCCCCCCTGAACCATTAATTGAAGATGCTTTAGCTGACTTTTGTGCTGTTCTTTGTTTGCTTTTGGTTTCAGGATAAGTAGTTGCATGGAGGCTATTAGCTATAAATAATGATAATAAGCCAGTAATTATTATTTTTCTCAATTTCAATCCTTTTATATAAATACGTATCTCGTGGAGTAAATACTATCTATGTAAGCTTATTGAAATTAGGTACGTTATGAACGGAAAAACCCTCAAAAAAACCTCGTAATGAGGTTTTTTTAAATTGGAGTGTAAAATTTATATTTTACTTTCAATATTTATGGTCTATACAGGTTTGAATATATTCGAGTGTATACCTTGGATTTTCACCTTTTGATATACAGACCACAGCGTCTTTGACAAGCGATTGATGTTGATATATTTCAAGACTTCTTTCTGATAACTTTTTAGCTAAAGGGGATGAAAAACAATTAGCCATTAAGGCACCATATAATGTTGTCAGTAAAGCCACTGCCATCGCAGAGCCAATAGACTTAGGATCATCCATATTCATTAGCATAGCGACAAGTCCAATAAGCGTACCTATCATACCCAGTGCAGGTGCAAGTTCAGAAAAGGAATTGAGCACTTCAATCGATGAGTTATGTCGCTCTCTCGTCAGAAAAATTTCTTTAGCAAGGCTTTCCTCTAATTTTGTATCGTCATAAAGACCATCAACAAGCATAGCTAGCGACTTTTGAAAGAATGGATCTGCGGTTGTGTATGATTCAGCCGCTAATACCCCTTCACTTCTTATTGCTGAGCGAGTTCTAAACATTCCCCAATAGTTGAAGATAACTTAACTTCCTTTTGTGAAAATGCATGTTTGATATTTTTAATTGAATTAATAAAAACATCGTATCGGTAGCGCTTCAATAAAGACATTAGGTCTGCGAATGCTGCCAACCACTCATTCGAGGGTTGTATTATGAGTTCGTCTTGCATTGGTAAAGGTAATACCTAATTATTTCTAATTAGTATCAATATTACTGGGGGGATTACTTCTGGAATAACAAAGTTAAGGTTAATACCCTCATAAGATTTCTATATTAATGATTTAATTGATTAAGGAGAAGTGTAGCAAAGCGCATCACTTGGAATAATCTCAGCTATAAATGCATTGCTGTTATTGTAATTCCATGTGGCACCGCTAAAAGATCCTAGGTTAGTGTTGAAATGAAATAACGAACTTTTTGTGCCATTACTGTATAAGTTGTCAATGCTATTACTATCAACAAAGTTAACACCATTGCTGTTTAGGTCTAGTAATAATGTTTTTACTGTTGAAATGTAACTTTCAACGACTAATTCCCAGTTTATTAATGTTAAGTCGATTTCCGCTTCCGTTTTTCCACCATATGAATAACCGGTCACAACTTCAGCTTCAGCTTGTAAATCAACCCAAGACGCTGCTAAGTTAGTCTCAATGCTTGTTAGTAAAGCGTTGTAAGTGTCAGTATCTAGGTTTTGATCTAAGTAACCTTTATCAGAAAGGAAGTTTAACATTGTGAGTGATTCACTATAGCTAGGTAATCCGCCAGCTAATAATTGCTTAGTCTTAATAGAATCTACAGTAGCGCTGTACGAGGTGTTATTGATAGTTAATGAGAAGCTTTTAACTTCCGTTAATGTTCCATCAGTTACTGTTACTTCAATCGTTACTTCTTGGGTTTCTCCACCTGTTTGATCTGCGGAGTTAACAGTAAGAGTGCTTCCTGAAATACTCCCTGAAGCAAAGGCATTTGAGAAAGAAACGGTTTTAGTTAATACATCACTACCTGTATAGCTAATAGAAATTGATATCGTATCAGTACTGGACTCTTCAATAGTGGTTAAAGGTGTAAGGTCAAATGATAACGTGTTTGCTATCGTATCTTTTACGTTGATTAATATTGTCTTAGAAGCAGTCACAATACCATCGGTAACTGTAAGTGTTACATTAACATCAGTATCACTTGTGACTTCTTTTGTTGTCAAAGTCATCATTGAGCCATCAAATAAAACATCAAGTGCCGAAGTATTACTACTTGTAATACTATAAGTTAAGGGATTGGTATCACTGTAACTAACCGTTATTGAAGATGTTTTAGCGCTGTTCTCATTTAGGGTGTCATCAGAGGCACCCGTTATTGATATGGTGTTAATAGCATCATTAAGTACGTTAAAGGTAACACTTATTGTGTCGCTAGTAGAACCATCCGTTACCGTAATGTTCAATGTAACAACTTCACTTACAGAGCCGCTAATGGCATGGGTAATAATTGTTAAAGTGCGGTCTGAAATAGCTGCTGTTGCCGCAGATGTGTTAGATGATGAAACACTGTATGAAAGCGTGTTTACCCCATTATAATTTGCTGTAATATTGTAATCGCTGGAGTTGCTTTCGCTGATTTCACTATCAACAGAAGTATCGATATTCAGAATAAGGTCGTCATCATTAACGACTACTGCAATAGTTTTTGTTGCTGTTATAGCGCCGTCAGTTGCCGTGATGGTTACGGTAACACTTTCGTCAGAAGTTAATTCAACTGAATTCAATACTAATGATGTGCCATTAAAAGTGGCTGTAAGAACAGTCTTGTCAGAGGATGTGGCACTATAAGTTAAAGGGTAATCGTCTGAGTAGTTAACTGTAACAGATCGACTTATATAGCTATTATCAGTCATATTTACGTCAGAAATTTCGTTGATTGAGAGAGTGTTGATATTGCTATTTACGACACTGAAGGTAACGCTGTCCGAACCAGTAATAACACCATCTGTGGCAGTTATAGTTAGAGTAACTTCACGAAAAGAAGCTCCTTTAATGTCTTTCGTTGTGATAATTAATTTTTTGGTCTCTGAGTTTATAGAAGCGGTAGCAACACTATTATCATTTGAAGTAGCTGTGTATGTTATTTTATCAGTCCCCGAATATGACAGTGAAAACGATAGTTGATGTACAATAGCTTCATTTAAAGTATTTAAATTAGCGATATCAAGTGCTAAAGAGTTATCATTAATAGTAATTAAAATATCATGTTCAGTAGTCACAGTACCGTCAGTGACAGATAGGGTGATTACAACATTAGTCATTGAATTAACATCTTCAGTAGTCCATTCAATTTTTCCATCTAAAAGCGAAACACTCATATTGTTGTTATTAGAAGTAACAGTCTCGACTAGCGTAAATATATCTGAATAGGATAGGGTAAAAGGTATTGAACCTGATTCATTTTCATCAACAACTAAACTGTCAATACTCGTAATCCCTATAGTATTAAGTGTGTCGTTTAATATACTAAAGGATATCGTTGTATCAGTACTTAATGTTCCATCTGTCACCGTTAGGGTTAAGCTCACAGATTCCTTAATAGTGCCGTTAATGCTACTTGAATTAACAACAATGTAGTTTCCATCTAAACTAGCGCTCAAAGCCGCATTTTCGTTTGATAGTGAATATTTTAATTGACTGTATCCATTGTAATTAGTGCTGATAAGTAAACGTTCTTCGCTTGACTCACTCATCTCACCTAACGCTTCAATGTCAGTTGTTAGTGTGATTTCAGTAGTATCATTAACCAGTAAGGAGAAAGACTTGTTGTAAGACACTACACCGTCAGTAAAGAGTAATGTGATAGTTAATGACTCGTTTGTGCGTCCGATAACATCGTTTGTGGATATGTTGATTATATTATTTTCAAAAGTAACTGAAGCAAGATTGCTATCGCTAACCTCAAGCTCACTTAATAAAGGAAGATCACCAGAATAGTTAATAGTTACAGGGATTTCCGTTGTGCTGTTTTCATTGATTGTCGAAGGTGAAGTTAGATCTATGGTGAGTTCATCACTTTCATTGTTTACAACTTCAACGTTAATTTTTTGTGTGTCAGATACATAGCCGTCCGTAGCAATGATAGTTATAACATCACTAACATTTCCAATTCCTGATACGTTGTTGCTGTTGACTGTTAAAATATCTTGAGATAGTGATGCTGTAACAAAAGCATTTTTAGTGATAATACTATAGGTCACATTATCTTTACCGCTATAAGTTAATGACGTATTGCTTAATATTGTAGCGTTTTCAGCTAGTTTTATTTTACTATCTACATTGAACTCAAGAGAATCTTCGATATTATTATTTAAAGTAACAATAAAAGAATCACTGCTTTCAAGAGAACCTTGTAGGGCATTAACTGTAATTTCAACATCTTCATTGTTTCTTCCTACCTTGTCATAAGAAGTTAGGTATAAGATATGATCTTCAATACGAGCAGAAATTAGTTCTTCATTTGAAGATGTTGTAGTGTAAGTAATGGGTGTATTTATTGTTTTGTTTACTGTCATGACAACTTCAGAGATTAAATTCTCATTGATATCAATATCATCACCTAATTGGAGTTCAAGCGTATCAGGTGCATTATTAATTATTTTGAAATCAAAAACATGACTATCTCTAATAAAACCATCAGAGGCAGATAAAGTAATGTTTACATCACTATCAGAAGCATAAGGCACATCAGAAGTGGTAATTGTTAATATTCCCTGTTCTACAAAAACTTGCAAAAGCGGGTTATTGCTCTGAACTTGATAAACTAGCTCTCTTTCACCATCGTATTCAATAGGGAAGGGTAAAGATAATGTTGACGATTCAGCAACGTCATTTAAATCATCCTCTAAAATCCTTAAAACGTCAGCGGCATTGTTGATTAAGGTAAATGGCAGCTCAAGTAATTCGGTAATATATCCGTCAGTTGCCTTTATATAAGCGACAAGGTTTTGATTATTATCGCCAGACAATTTACCTGCATTAATTATTAATATTCCATTATTAAGCGACACTTCTGCATTCTGGTTGTTATTTAAATAGGCTTCATAAGTTACTGTGCCCGTTCCAGTATAAGAAGTGTCAAAAGGAATACTTGTACGACTTTTTTCATTTAAGGTGCTTAATCCAATTGAGCTTAAAGATAACTCGTCAGTAATTACACTTAGTACACTAACAAAGAACGATTCAGTAAAAACAACGCCGTCAGCAACTGCGTTAACAGTGATTTTTACAGAAACATTGGATGTAGGTACGGAATTACTTGTAGTCAAACTAAGAATACCGTTTTTCATTGTTACAATGATAAGGCTAGTATCACTTGATACAGCGCCATATGAAGTTATGCCACTACCCTCATAATTAACGGTAAAAGGAAGTGATGTTTCTGTATTTTCGTTAACAACTGAAATATTTTGGTATTCAATAGAAATAGTATCAGGTACGACATTGTTAATAACAACACTGAACGTATTAGTAATGGTTTGATTAGCAGCTTTTGAAGTAAGTGTGAGTGTAACTTTCTCATCGCCACTCCAAGGAATATGCTGAGTAACCACTTTGATTTCTCCATCTTCAATATAGGAGTATAGGTAGTCACTATCATCTGATATTAAGTGAGAAGTTACTGCGTCACCATCATAGTTAACGTTAATAGCAATAGACTCACTACTATTTTCATCAACTGATAATAAAGGTTTAATTGATATTGAAAAATTATCAGGAATGTTATTTAGGATTGTTACCGCTTGTACTATTGTGCGAACTTCTTCACCAGCAGTCGCTGTAAATGTTACATTAACTGTTCTTCCATCTGTGCCTTTCATCTTCTTTGATGTAACTGCAATGTTACTATCATCAAAGGAAACTTCAGCAATATCACTATCGACATCAAGAGTAGCATTAATAACAACATCACCTTCACCGTTATACTCAAAAGAAAAAGGCATAGTAACAATAGAATCCTCATTCATTCTTGATTGACGCTCTAAGTAAGTTGTGAAAACAAGAGGTACTGGATCAGGCTCTGGATCTGGCTCTGTAGGTTCATCAGTTTCACAATCACTTTCGCAAGCGCCAGATGTATTGTTTAAGGTAAATGAGAAATTTTTAGTGTCACTAACTTCGCCATCAGAGATGGTATAAGTGACATTAATAATTTCAAATTCCTCACCCACCAAGTCTCTTGCGTCAATAGTTAGTTGGTTATTATAGTAATTTGTTTTGACAAGGCCTCTATTGCTTGATGAAACATCATGAGAAATACTCTTAGTGCCAGAGTATGTAACAACAACAGGAATGTACAAGATAGAATTATCATCGAAATAGTCTACAATAGCGCCTAAAGAAAGATCGATTGTAGCTATCTGTGGCTGTTCAATAATCTCAGTCTTTGAAGTGCTCTCACTACCGCCACAGGCATATAATATGGAACTGAGTAATAATATAGATAAAGTTTTATTCATGAGATATTCCATGTTGGCTGATGTTGTTTCATTAATGAAAGTAGAGGGGTTAATTACATGCTGTCGGGGAATTATAATGTGATAAGTTTGCAGGGATTAGTTCCTCTAATTTACATGTGTCTGCTGTACAAACACGAAATCCATAATTATAAACAGCAAGGTCAATATCACTACTTCCAGCAATAGAGGTCTTATCGTTAGTAGATAGGACAAGTGTTCCATTAGTGACCGTGAGATCATCGCCTTTTGCTACTTTATATAACGCATAGGAGTCATTGGCGCTGTAGTGAACATCATCGGTAAATACAATCATTGTTAAAGCGCACAATCTTGCTTTATCACCTGAAAAAGTAAAATACTTTGTTTTATCACAAAAAGGCATTTCAGCTAAGGCTGATTTAAAGGTGAAAATATCACCTGAATTGTAACTCTTAGCCATGTTGTCTAGATTTGTAGCATTAGAAACGCCAATACCACAGCCCTTTATTGAACAGTTAAGGGTAGGGTTGAATTCACCACTACTTTGAAAGAGTAATGATTTAATAGTTGTGGTTGGAATATTAGGATATCTAGCAATTGTACGTGCTAAAATACCTGCGGTAATAGGTGAAGAGAAGCTTGTACCATCCCATCCGTAGACTGCACCATCTGCGGGACCTAAAGCATATACACTTACACCTAAAGCTCCTACGTCATTTGTAGTGCCAAAGTTAGAGAAAGAAGATAATTCACCTGTGCGAGTCAATGCCGATGTTGTTATTACACCCTTGCAATTAGAAGGATAATGATTGGAAGCATCAATCCCATCATTACCCGAAGAAACAGTAATTAATATACCTTTTGAAAGGATGTTGTCAATACCTGCTTGCATGTAAGCCTTACATTCACCTACACCACCTAAACTCATATTTATAACTTGGACAGGCTCACTAATGTCTGGAGCCGAGCCCACTATTTCACCTGACATCCAGTTCATTGCATCAATTGCATTAGAGAAATAACCTGTTCCACACTCCATTGCTTTACCTGCAATTAAATCAACATCTGCTATACCAGCGATACCGCTGCTATTATCGGTTATGGCACCTATGACACTTGCTACACCAGTACCATGTGCAAAACCACATGCCTCACGTTCAGCTAGTGTATTTCCAAGCATTTGCCAGCTCGCATTAGGTGAAAGTCCCTTTGAAGATATATCTACAAAATTATATCCTTCACTAAAAGCTAAATCAGAATTTTCCCAAAATCCAGAATCAACTATACCCACTCTTGGCTTTGCTAGAGGTATTATTGTTCCATGGGTGCTACTTATGTCACTTTGAGCATAATAATAAGTTGTTGGTTTTTCCCAGAAATATTGTAAATAGAAACTCGGATCTGTTGGTAAAGTTATGGGTTTTTCGCCGACAATATAATCTAAAGAGGGGGATATCACACTAAAGTTTTTTCTTTGTTGCTGTTCAAGTGATTGATTGTTTTTTAAGTTAATGCGCTCTACTGAAGGAGTTGGAAGTGAAATAGGCATATCAACCTCGTATTCACCATTATCACCAACATACTCATTCAACCTATCCTTAGTTACATAAATAATGGTTCCATCATTAGTATTAATAAGTCGAATTTCGCTAGCATAAATGGAAATAGAAACTAGAGCCAATAACGCGATACCTAAAATTTTCATTATACTGACCTTAAGCTAGAGGTGATTTTTAGTAAATTCATTCGCTACTAAGATTATTATATTGGGTTGTAATATGTGGAAGTGTTGATATTTGTTCTAGATACGAGAATTAAATACAAACCCTCAATTATATAACTTTCAAATACTTGAACTGAGTGAATATTCGAAGTTAAGAGTATATTGTAAAATACTCAGGGATAGATATGTATTATTCGTCATTTTATGGTGAAGTAAATATCCAAACAGAGCGTATTAATAATTATATAAGTTTTCATAGCTCTCAAGATATATGGGGGACTAATTTACTAACAAAACAAAAGTGTTGTTTAAAATTTAATGACTTAGATGTTAGCTTCAAACCCGGACATCGAATGAAAGTGATAAGTAATATAAAAACGGGAGAAATAGTAAGGCTAATTAATATTAATACTGGGGAGTGGGACCAATCAGGTGCCTTTGTAGAAAATGAGCATATAACTCTATTGAGTTTTTTTTATCATGGTGTTGCAATTTTTGCCGCATTTATTACTTCACTATTGGGCGTTATTTTTGGCCCTATAATATTTATAGGTGGATCAATCATTATTTTTAACGCATATAAACTGATCGATATGAGTCCTGTTTTCAAAGAGATCCTTCTGTCAGGGGTAAGTTGTTTGATATTAGCTTTACTGGTTTCTTATCCTTGGATATTTGGTCGTTATGGCCACGTTGATCTTGGCAGTATAATGGTTACAAATTTTATTATGATCCAAATCGTCGTGTGCTTTTATATGAGGCTCATTCGAAGAGCGAGTATTATAGGAGAGCAAATCAATTCTAAAGTCGCCTATTTACTAAAATATAATTGATAATGTAAAAGTGTAATAATTACTGCAATTATTAGTCTTTTAACGAAAGGGCAAGTTGACTTAACCGTTTGTTATTTCTATTATCTATACAGATTTTAAATGGTTTGTATGAAAATAAATAAATGAAAGAAACGACTAATGTTTACGAGCATTTTAATTGTCTAATTGAGCTAACCGAAAAAGAAAGAACGTCCTACCTTAATCAACATTTTAATGATGACTCAGCCGATAAAGCTGAACTCATTGCGTTACTTGACTGTTATCAATCTTCCGATGAGAATACCCAGTGGCGTACGCTTATAGCGGGTCATGCTAAAGATATGACCGGTGACGATGGTGTTGAACACTTATCGGGAACTGTGGTCGGTCAATTTACTTTAAAAGAGGTTATTGGTCGAGGTGGCATGGGAGTTGTTTATGCCGGCACCCGAACCGACGGAAAATTAGCACAACAAGTCGCTATTAAGTTTCTATATCCATCCATCATGCATTTAATCGGTGAAAACCTTGTACACAACGAAGCTTATATTCTTTCAAAACTAAACCATCAAAATATTACCCATGTACTTGATGCCGGAACATCAGCAGATGGTCATCATTATTTTGCCATGGAATATGTTGATGGCATCGCTATTGATGTTTATTGCCAACAAAACAAGCTAACGATTAAGCAACGTCTAAAATTATTTTTAAACGTGTGTGATGCCATTAGCAAAGCACACCTGTTAAATATTGCCCATACCGATATAAAACCGGGAAACATTCTGGTCAATAATGAGGGTGTGGTAAAAGTCTTAGATTTTGGTATCGCCAAGCTAATTCACGGTGACAGCACAAGCCCACATCAGAAAATGGTTCAGCGTTACCTGCGTGCACTCAGTATTAATTATGCCTCACCTGAGCAACTCAAGAATGATAAATTAACATTGCAAACAGACCAGTATTCTTTGGCTATTCTTCTTCACCAATTACTCACTGAACGAACACCTTTTTCTCGAGATAAACACGCAATAAATGAAATTATTGAGCAAGTGGTTAAAGGGCAAGTCCCATCATTAATCAGTCAAGTCAGCTCATTTAAAGCAAAGTGGCAATTAACGGGTGACATCAATGATATTGTTAAAAAGGCGTTGTCTCCATCGCCAGAGCAACGTTATAAAACATTAACTGATTTCAGTAGTGATCTTTACCGTTATTTAAAAAAGCGGCCTATTAGTATTAAAAGCAACAGTCGTATTTATAACGCTAAAAAATGGTTGGCACGCTCTCCCGCACAAGCGTTTGTATTGTTGATATCTCTCTCAGCCTCAGTATTATTTTGGCAACAAAATATTCAAATAGAAAAAGAAAAAAACAATGCCTTAGAAGTTGCTAATCAACTGTCTGCAATGTTTGAAGCAACAGATCCCAGCCATGGTGGGAATTCTGATTTAAAGGCTATTGATATTTTAACCAAAGGTGAGCAAACGATTAAGTCATCACAAAGTATTAGTGATGAGGTTAAGTATCATTTGTTAACAGTATTAGCTAAAAGCTATAGCGGTATTGGTTATAACCAACAGGCAGAAAGTCTTTTAGAAGAGGTACTAAGGAATAAGGATAAGTTAACTCCAAAACAGTATGGGCAAGTACTATTAACTTTAGCTAGAAGCTTGAGAGGGCAAAGTAAAAATAAAAGGGCAGAGATCGTTTTTAATCAGTTGCTTGCTCACGATGAAAAGTATCCTATTTCTATACGAAATAGATTATCGACATATTTAAAGTTGGCCGATTTAGTTTCTAGAAATTACTCAGGCAGCGAGTTGTATGAAAAATACAGAAATAAAGCGAAAGCTTTAACTGGACAGCTGACAGGTAATGACAAAGCTCGTCTGGTACTTTACGACGTTGAAGATGAAAGCAGAAAACTCTGGGTCGAATACACAGGGGATGGCTCTAGAGCAATAAACTTAGAAAAATACCAACAAGGTATTAAAACACTTATTCTACAATTAAGACAAGCATTACCCCTTACAGGTAGCGATTACGAATTAAAATTACAGATCATCAGTGAATTATCTTCTTTGTACTTTGAAACTGAAGGTGCGAATAGTTCATCGGCTAAAAATTTAATCTCGGGTCAGTTAGATAAAATTATATCTACCTTGGGAGAAAATAATGTAATTTCAGCCAATTGGTATTATAAACTTGCAACTAAAAGCTTTGACGATAAAAATTTTATTGAATCTGAAATGTTCAATAATAAGGCGCTTGAGTTATACCTTCGCCTAGGAGGGAGACAAAGCTTTAATTACTTTAAAGGAATGCTACTTGCTGCTCGAATAAAATATACTTATGGACAGCTTGAACCGTTTGAAAAAATTTATCGTAAAGTTAAACAAACATACGACCAAATAGATCCTGAAAGAATCACTATCCCGCTAAAAGTTGGATATTACAATGAGCTAAGACAATTCGTTTTTATGTTGTTTGCAATGGATAGACAAGAGGAAGCTAAGTTGTATGTAAAGGAAGCCCTTTATCTCGCTAAACATGATGTCCAATTACAAGTTGTTAGTGCCGGTGATATGAATTTTTTAGTGAACGAAATGCAGGCTCTTGATATAGGATTAAGTCAGAGTTGGAGTAAAGCAATTACTTATTGGGAAAACACTTATCAGGAAGAAATTAACAACTTACAAATAGGAAAAATTTGGTTTTATTCTTCCTTGCTTAGTTACAATAACCAGAATAAAGAAGCTTTAAAGTATTGGGATAAAATTTTACCAGATGCTACAGATTATTTTTTAACTGCAGTAAGTTTCTATAGTGACGATGTTTGGGCGTATCAGCAGAGCTTATTGGATAATAATAAATTCGAAGAAGCTAAATCGCTCAATATTAAAATTATAGATTTTTTCTCTAAAATCAGTAGCGAAGATAATTATTGGTTAGAAAAAGCTAAAAATAAGTTGGATGTTCTAAAGACAATTCGGCCAGATTTGTTTGCGATGAATTAATTATTGTCCATTACTTTAAGCAACAACTTGTTTATTTTTATAACTAACCATAGTGATGCAAACATGGTGGCAGCACCAAGCACCAGAATAAATACATCGTGTTTGAATTCAATAGCGATAATACAATAACAGCCAACAAGTATTGTTAATAAAACGCCGATCACAAGCCGTCTTATAATATTACTTGAGCTAGTTATTAGTGTAAGAAAATCATTGGTTTTACTCATTTTAATCCTTTAAATCCTTTAAATAAACACGCTCCGTGTATGTAAATTCTTTCTAGAGAAGCGTATTGACGATAGGTACGAAATGAACTTATTTTCGATACTTGTGATCCAAGTAGGTTTGAATATATTCGACTGTATACCTTGGATTTTCACCTTTTGATATACAGACCACAGCGTCTTTGACAAGCGATTGATGTTGATATATTTCAAGACTTCTTTCTGATAACTTTTTAGCTAGAGGGGATGAAAAACAATTAGCCATTAAGGCACCATATAATGTTGTCAGTAGAGCCACCGCCATCGCAGAGCCAATAGACTTAGGGTCATCCATATTCATTAGCATAGCGACAAGTCCAATAAGCGTACCTATCATACCCAGTGCAGGTGCAAGTTCAGAAAAGGAATTGAGCACTTTAATCGAGGAATTATTTCGTTCTCTAGTTAGAAATATTTCTTTAGAAAGGCTTTCCTCTAATTTGGTATCGTCAAGACCATCAACCAACATAGCTAGCGACTTTTGAAAGAATGGATCTGCGGTTGTGTATGATTCAGCCGCTAATACCCCTTCACTTCTTACTGCCTGAGCGAGTTCTGAACATTCCTCAATAGTTGAAGATAACTTAACTTCCTTTTGTGAAAATGCATGTTTGATATTTTTAATTGAATTAATAAAAACATCGTATCGGTAGCTCATCATCACCGCACCAAAAGTTCCTACGAAAACAACGAACATTGAAGGTACATTCAAATAAGCTATGAAAGAAATATCAGTAAACATGATCCCAAAAACAATGGCTATGATTACGAGTGCAAAGCCTAGGAATGAATTCTTATCCATTATTACTTTTTCCTTTATTTAGTGAATAATTAGGGGAGAACTTTGGTTTTCCTTGGTAAATAGTGATTTCTACTCTCCTATTTTTTGATCTAGCAATAGCTGAGTTATTATCTAATAAAGGTTTGTTTGCAGCTAAAGATTCAACAACTAAACGTGATGTATCAAAGTGCGTGTTTGCAGCAAAAATTTTAACTACACTTATTGCTCTAGCAGCTGCAAGTTCCCAATTATTTGAAAACAGTTCATTATTAATTGAAAGAGAGTCGGTATGGCCTGAAATTCGAATTTCTCCCGCTGTTTTATTTAACTCCGAAATAATACTAGCGATATAAGGTTTTATTTTTGGCTGTAAGAAAGCTGAGCCAGCTGCAAATGATCCTCGTTCATTTATTCTAATAACTAACACATCACCTAAATTCTCTAATTCGACTTGCTTATTTGCTATTTGAGCACTTAATTTTTGTTTAATTTTTTCTGCTAAAAGCTTAAGTGCTTTATTTTCTTTTATGTTTTCATCGGGAGATTTTTTTATTTTATCGGTTTTTCCACCCACGGTGCGTTTTTCACCAGATTGGAATTCAATACTATTTTCTGAGGTGTTCATCGTAAACTGACGCACCGTATTTATTGGTGTATCTTGAGGTTTTCCGGGTGAAAACTCCTGAGCAATAATACTTGTACCTTTTGGAATATCTGTTACTGGTATTTTATTTTGAACGCCAAAAGCAAATCGCATAGACCCCGCAATTTCTTTCATTTTAAGTACATCCATTTCACTAAAAGATAAAAGTAAAACAAAGAAGCACATCAATAAGGACATTAGGTCTGCGAATGTTGCCAACCACCCATTCGAGGGTTGGATTATGAGTTCGTCTTGCATTGGTAAAGGTAAATCCTAATTACTTCTAATTAGGATTAATATTAATGGCAGGGAATCTCTTATGGGATATACGAATTTAACTTGAATACCCTCATATAAGTTTTGTATTTATGAGTTCAGTTATTTAACGAAGATAAAACGTAATCCTTTTATTAATTTATATTCGATTCTGACTTTTATCCGAGCCTGTAAATTATAATCTCTGCTGTCGGTGATTTCGATTAATTTTACGGCTTGATTTTTAACGTTTATGAGAAGTAATTTGTAAGGGTTCATTATCTGGTGAAGTTCCCCGGATTTAGATTAATTGCTTTAATAAAAACAAACAATAAAACTAGTTTTGAAGAGCAAGGCTATTTTAGTGCTTAAAGCTTAATAGAGTAATCATATGGATACTTAATTAGGATTAATTTGGTTTGCTTAAATTTAAGCTTTACTCTTAATAAAAATGGCACCTTTTAAGATAACACTCAAATAGATTCTTTAACGTTTTGGATCATTCTGTTTGTTAGTCCCAGGCCTAAGCCCAGGTTAAAGTATAGCGCCGGCTAGTTTTCTATATAAAGGGCTATAATTTACTGTAATGCCGTGGCAACTGCGCCGCTTTATAATTAAATATTGTTTGCTTGTGTCCAATCTTTGAGCTTTTCTAAAATATCTAATGCGGTTCGGCCAAAGTCGGTGATTTCATACGCGACGGCAATAGGACGATCGCT
This sequence comes from Colwellia sp. BRX8-9, assembly GCF_014077245.1. Classification (NCBI taxonomy): domain Bacteria; kingdom Pseudomonadati; phylum Pseudomonadota; class Gammaproteobacteria; order Alteromonadales; family Colwelliaceae; genus Colwellia; species Colwellia sp. BRX8-9. The sequence goes on along the minus strand of NZ_JACGVN010000003.1, from coordinate 106,853 downwards.
AATAACTTCACGCGTTACTAAGCCTTGAACTTCTAATTCTTTAAGGCGTTGATCAACCATCTTTTTACTTGCGCCCCCTAACATGCGAGATAATTCGTTAAAGCGCACGGGCCCATCTTTTAAATGCCAAAGGATAGAGGCTTTCCACTTTCCCCCTAAAACGCGCATACCTCGTTCAATTAGACAGGGTTCTTCACAGCTTTGTGAATTTATTTTTTTTGCGTTACTTGTTGTTTTTATTGTTTTTGTAATCATTATTCTATTTTTATCTTAGTGGTTACTAAAAGTATACTGGTTGCTTTAATTAACCACTCTAGCATAATGTGGCTATATAGCCAATTTACTCTCTCGATGCATTATTGTTAATGCAGTTTTAGGAAACTATTTTATGCCAACACTTATCTCATACGATCCCATTAATAGATCGCCTTTAGGCGAAGTCCCTGTTACTCAAGCCCCACAAATGACAGAGGTTGTGTTACGTGCACAACAAGCGCAAAAAGCTTGGTCGGCACTGTCTCTTGAACAACGTCAACAAAGTGTAGACAAGGCCTATAAAGGGCTGGCTATGGTTGAAGACGAACTGGCTTTATTAATTAGCCAAGAAATGGGCAAAGATCACCGAAGAGCAAGTTATGAAGTGGCGGGTACCGTTCAGAACGCCTCTTATTTTACTGAAGAAATAGTGCAAGCGCTCAAAAGTGAGGCGATAGGAAACAATGCGCAAATGCAATATCGCCCCTTAGGTGTGGTTGCGGTTATATCGCCTTGGAATTATCCACTGGCCATGGCGAATAACTTGCTGTTACCTGCATTAATTGCAGGTAATAGTGTGGTGTTAAAACCATCAGAAGAAACACCTTTGGTTGCTGAACTTTTTGTTAATACACTCAATAAATTATTACCTGAAAACGTATTACAAATAGTGCACGGTAATGCAGATACCGGCAAAGCTTTAGTTGAAGCCGATATTAATATGGTCGCCTTTACCGGTTCACTCGCGGCTGGTAAGCATATTATGGCAAGTGCAGCAGCAGGGCTTAAACGCTTAGTTATGGAGTTGGGTGGTAACGATCCGCTTATTGTGATGGCAAACGCAGATATTAACAAAGCGGTACAATTTGCTGTTGCAAGTTCTTTTGAAAATGCCGGGCAAATGTGTACGTCTACCGAGCGCATTTATGTTGATGAGCAGATCGCCGATGAATTCGAGCAGAAAGTTACGGCTTTAGCTAATCGTTATCAAGTGGGCGCTTGGGATCAAAAACATGTCAACTTTGGCCCGATTGTTAATCCTAAGCAGCATGCTCATGTTTTATCGCAACTTAAAGATGCACACGCTAAAGGTGCAAAATTTTTATTAGGGACACATCACTACGAGTTGCCTTATATACAGCCTACTGTTGTCACTGGTATTACCGCTAATATGCTTTTAGAGCAAGATGAAACCTTCGGCCCTGTGGTGGCTATTAGTCGCTTTAATGAGTTGTCTGAAGCGGTTGAACGAGCCAATGCCAGCTCATATGGTTTAGGTGCTGTGGTTTTTGGTCATGATGGTGCTAATAAGGTTGCAGAGCAAATGGAAGCGGGGATGGTCGCTATTAATCAAGGCGCTGGAGGCCTTGGACCTTGGGTTGGGGCGAAACAAAGTGGTTTTGGTTTTCATGGCACGGCAGCTGGTCATCGCCAGTTTACCCAGTTACGCATTATCAACCAATAGCAATACACTATGGTCAGCACAACCCTTTAACTAAGCAAATGCGTTAAGGCCAGTATACCCATTATTGAAAGAGTAAAATATGAAACAAACAATAGACACAAACACTGACTTTTTTGTCGCCGCATTAGAAGCCGGCGCAGAGCACCCGGCTTTACCTGCATGGGGGAACCGTCAGGTTAATCCTGCTAATTTGAGCAAAGATTTTGATATCAGTCATATTGAACGTCGAGAACTGATAGAGGTGCCTGGAGCATTTCAATTATTGAATGTCTTGAGCAAAGATGAGTGCGCGCAGCTTATCGATATTAGTGAACAATTAGGTTTCTTGCCAGATGCTGCCGTTTCTTTACCGCGCAGTGTTCGACACAATGACAGTTTAACCTGGATAGTTGATGAACAAACTGATGGCACTATTTGGCAACGAATTGCGCATTTAATGGACGACCGACAGGCTATTTTTGGTGGTCGTAAAGCGTTGGGGATCAATGCTCGTTTTAGATTCTATCGTTATAACCCTGCTGACTACTTTAAGCCTCATTCTGATGGCTCTTGGCCGGGTAGTCGCATTATTGGTGACGAGCTAGTCACTAATGCTTATTCTGACCGATATAGTGAAATGACTTTTTTAATCTTATTAAGTGAAGACTTTCAAGGTGGAGAGACACGTTTTTTAGTCAATGCTGATGATCCCAACCAGCCAGCATCAAGAAATGACAGGGTTAAAAATGTCGATGTTCGAACCCCAGTAGGCGGTATATTATGTTTTCCTCATGGTATGCATCCTTTACAATGTATTCATAGCTCTCTACCTATTACTGAGGGGATTAAATATATCATTCGCAGTGATGTTTTATTTGAATTATAAGTGTTCCTCAATGGCCAAGTCGCTTTACATTGACGTGTGTAAAAGTGCTTTGTCGTCGGTAGAGCAAATCTAATAACTTTTAAGGTGACTGCTTATTGAACACGTAAAGAATATCAGTCAATATAGCTGAGATATTTTGTTAGATGAGTATTAGCCTTATTGACGCGCTTATTTTTAGTCTTGCCATGGAGAGGAAAAGTAAAATTGGATATACCTTATGATTGAAATGCCCTTTGATAATTATATGTCTTACACTATAGGTATAGTGGTATTTTTTATGGGTGTGTATTTAACAAAAAATATTAAGTTTCTCCGAGATTTTAATATTCCAGAGCCAGTAACGGGGGGCTTGCTTGCTGCTTTATTTATCTATGCAGTCTATATTTTCACGGGTAGCGAAATAGCGTTTGACTTATCAACCCGAGATCGACTGTTAGTCTATTTTTTTACCGCTATTGGGCTCAACGCTAGGTTTTCTGATTTAGTTAAAGGGGGAAAACCTCTGCTGATATTATTAGTATTAACCCTTTCTTTTATTGTGATCCAGAATGTTGTTGGCATAACCAGCGCAATACTTCTTGATTTACCATCAACCATTGGCGTGTTGGCTGGCTCGGTTTCTTTAATTGGCGGTCATGGCACAGCAATAGCTTGGGCTCCCGATGCTGTTGAACTTGGAGTACCTAATGCTCTTGAAATAGGTGTTGCAGCTGCTACGCTTGGACTTGTTGTAGCGAGTTTAGTTGGTGGACCTATTGCTAAATATTTATTGGCTAAGTACCAGCTTTCAAGTGAATCAACAGCAAAGCCTTCTATCGGTATTGCTTATCATAAAACGGATACAGAGTCCTTTAGCCACCTGAGTTTTATGGCGGTATTACTGGTTATTCATATTTGTATCATTATTGGTTTTTTTGCCAATAAGATGTTTATGGAGATGGGTTTAAAATTACCGCTTTTTGTGACTTGCCTGTTAGCAGGAATTTTACTGTCCAACACGGTTCCTCATCTCTTACCTAAATTACATTGGCCCGCTAGAACTCGCTCATTGGCCATCGTTTCTGACTTTTCATTGAGCCTATTTTTAACTATGTCACTGATGAGTATGCAACTTTGGACCCTAGCTGATTTAGCCGGGCCATTATTTATAATTTTAGGTGTACAGACCTGTGTTGCGGTGTTATTTATTATTTATATTTTATTTCCATTAATGGGGCGAAACTATCAAGCCGCTGTTTTAAGTGCCGGCTTTGGTGGTTTTGCGCTGGGGGCAACACCAACCGCTATTGCGAATATGACGGCGGTGACTAAAGCGCATGGCGCTGCACCAATGGCTTTCATTATATTACCTTTGGTCGGTGCATTTTTTGTTGATATTACTAATGCCTTTATCATCAGGATAGCCCTAAATTTTTAAAGCGCATTGACTTTGCCTACATCGAGAAAGTTTAGCGTTAGCGACTTATTGGCTTTTAAAACGGCTGTAAATGTTCGCTTTGTTCGTCTACTTAAAGGAATACTCTAATGAAAAATCCGCTGCCATTGGCATTTATATTAATTTTTGTTTCGACATACGTAAGTGCTAAGCAAGATAAAGCGTCATGCGTCATGAAGTTGTTTACCCTTGGCGCTGAATCGATGACACTTGGTGAAATTAGATCTGTTTGTGCTAGCCAAGAAAATGATATCACTAGACAACAAAAAAAGACCGAGCAAACAGAATTACAGAGTAGAACAGGCGGTATTACCGATAGAATAAAACGTGAGAAAATGACTGAGTTTGAACCTTATGTGCTTACTCCTCATAGAATGAATTTTGTATTGCCAGCAATGACAACAAATAAAGTGAACAAGCAAGCATATAGATCCTTTGAAGGGTATGAAGACAACTTAGAAAATGTTGAAGCAAAATTTCAACTAAGCCTTAAAGTCCCCTTAAATTATGACAAAATATTTATAGAAGGCGATGGGCTTTACGCAGCTTTTACCTTAAGTGCCTGGTGGCAAATTTATGCGAGTGGCATTTCTAAACCCTTTCGAGAAACAAATTATCAGCCAGAAATATTCTATCTTGCACCGCTTAACTGGCATCCGTTTGGAGGTAATACAGGCTTTATTGTCGGGGTAGAGCACGAGTCTAACGGGCGAGCACAAGACTTATCACGTAGTTGGAATCGTATTTACACACATATCCTTTTTGAGAAAGAAAAATTTGCGCTATCGATTAAACCTTGGATAAGGTTATCTGAGAAGGAAAAAACTTTTGCTTTAGATCCCGACGGAGACGATAACCCTGATATCGAAGATTACATGGGTAACTTTGAGTTAAGCATGGCCTATAAATGGCGTGACTATGAATTCAATTTCAAAGGTCGACAAAATTTCAGTAGTCATTACGGCGCTGCTGAGCTTGGTTTTACTTTTCCGCTATGGGGTAAATTAAGGGGCTACGCAATGGTGTTTACTGGTTATGGTGAAAGCCTTATCGATTATAACTATAGTCAAACTAGGTTTGGTATTGGCATCTCACTCAGTGATATTTTATAGCAAAAAAAAACACGCGCTTTATTTTATAAAGGCGTGCTTTATTGTCAAACTATGTCGGATATTAAATTACTGAAAGTACGACTTCAATGTTACCACGTGTCGCATTTGAGTAAGGGCACACAAGATGCGCTTTATCTATCATTGTTTGAGCTTGTGCTTTATCCATATCACCTAATGATATCGCTAATTTTACCGCAATACCAAAACCACCTTCAATAGCACCAATAGAGACTTCTGAATTAATATAAGTTTCGCTCGGCAAACTGATTTTTTCTTCACCAGCAACAAATTTAAGTGCACCAATAAAACAAGCAGCATAACCAGCAGCGAATAATTGCTCAGGGTTTGTACCTTGTCCATCATCTCCACCTAAACCTTTTGGCGTAGATAAGGTTATGTCTAAGCGACCATCATCAGATTTTGCTGTACCTGCGCGGCCACCCGTTGCTGTTGCTTTTGCTGTGTAAGCAATGTTTTCTAATACGTTCATAATAAACTCCAAGTTATTAATATTTACTTTGTATGCAAAATATATAGGAAACAAATACTGATTGCAAATACTTTGTGTGCAAATTAAAATGTAACCTTCAGGAGAGTATTATGTCATTTGATCAATTAAAACTTAAAAACCAGCTTTGCCATCGATTATATATGGCATCAAACAGTATTGTTCGCGCTTACCGTGAGCCATTAAGCGAACTCAATATTACTTACCCACAATATGTGGTCATGATGGCATTGTGGGAGCATGACAAAATAACTATTGCTGAGCTTTTAGATAAAACCATGATTGATGGTGGGGCGATGACACAAATTTTAAAGAAAATGGTTGATAAGCGCCTTCTAGAAATAATTAAAGACGACAACGACAAGCGCAAGCGCCTAGTGCAATTAACACAACAAGGGCAAGAATTAAAAATAAAGGCTGCAAGTATTCCTAATACAATCAGTTGCAAATTTACCCATATTAACAGCACACAAGCCAGCCAACTTATGGAATTACTCGACCTAGTAGTCAATGATTTAGCGATAAAAACATAACAAAATGTAAATAAACCACCAGTTAAAATAATAATACTCGCATTAACTAGACGATCGGTCTATTATTAATAAATGAATATTCCAGCAATTAAAGCACGCCGCGGTAGACCGCCCAAAGTAGCGCGTGAAAATCAAGATACCAAAGCGGAGTTAATTCGCAGTGGTCTAGAACAACTCACTGAAAATGGCTTTGCCTCTTCAGGAATTGATCAGATCTTAAAGAAAGTGGCTGTACCCAAAGGATCTTTTTATCATTATTTTGCCAGCAAAGAAGCTTTTGGTCAGGCGGTCATTGAAAACTACGCTAATTATTTTGCTAACAAGTTAGATGCATGTTTGTTGGATGAAGCATTTCCTCCTTTAACACGTATTAGTCATTTCGTTGAAAGCGCCAAAGTAGGCATGGTCCGCTATCAATTTAAGCGTGGTTGTTTAATCGGCAATCTAGGCCAAGAAATTGATTTACTTCCTGAAAGTTTTAGACAGCAATTGATTGATATATTCCTTTGTTGGCAGCATCGCTTGGCTACATGTCTCAGAGCAGCACAAAAGCAAGGTCAAATCTCACCAAACGCAGATTGCGATCGACTGGCTGAATACTTTTGGATGGGTTGGGAAGGCGCGGTTAGTAGAGCAAAGCTAGTTCAAAATACTTCACCCTTAGATAATTACCTGAATTTTTACATAGTCGGTTTACCCCGATAATTTTTTCATCATTTATAGACGATCGGTCTAAATAAGGAGTAGCAGATGTTTAAAGGCATTTTAATTGAAAAAGACGACCAAGGTTACCGCGCGACAGTTAAAGATATTGACGACAACTTACTGCCAGAAGGTGATGTTACCGTTAAAGTTTCTCATAGCACGCTTAATTACAAAGATGCTTTGGCCATCACAGGTAAAGGTCCGGTAGTTAGACAATTCCCTATGGTTCCCGGTATCGATTTAGTCGGAACAGTTGAACACACTGAGAGTGATAAGTTTGAGGTTGGCGATAGTGTACTACTCAATGGTTTTGGTGTCGGTGAAGTGCACTGTGGCGGTTTAGCTGAAAAAGCTCGATTAAAAAGTGAATGGTTGATCCCATTGCCAAAAGCATTTACACCACGCCAAGCCATGGCTATTGGTACGGCAGGTTATACCGCGATGCTTTGTGTAATTGCACTTGAAAAAAATGGCGTCACTCCAGATAAAGGTGAAATTTTAGTGACCGGAGCAAACGGTGGTGTCGGCAGTTTTTCAATCGCAATCCTAGCGAAATTAGGCTATACAGTTGTTGCTTCAACAGGTCGCGTTGATCAAGTAAAATATCTAGAAAAACTAGGTGCATCAGCCGTTATCGACCGTGAAACGTTATCGCAACCTGGTCGCCCAATGACAAAAGAACGTTGGGCTGGCGCAATTGACTCAGTAGGTAGTCATACGTTAGCGAATGTTTGTGCGAGTATGAAATATGGTGGCACTGTTGCAGCCTGTGGTTTAGCGCAAGGCATGGATTTTCCTGCCTCTGTTGCACCTTTTATTTTACGTGGCATAACTTTAGCGGGTATTGATAGTGTGATGCGCCCACTCGCAGACAGGATTGAAGCATGGCAACGACTTGCTGATATTTTAGACCCCGATATTTTTGAAGATATTTCTACCGACATCACCTTGGTAGAAGCTGTCGATGTGGCCAGTGATTTAATGGCAGGAAAAGTGCGTGGTCGAGTGGTTGTTAATATCAGTTAGTGAAAGCTATAAGTTAAATGAGTAAAAACTGATATTTTGTAAGTTTCTACTCATAACTAAGATGTTCTATTAAAAATTTTTTATAATAGAACATCTTAGTTAGCTGTAACTGACAAAGAGTAAAGGCTCAAGTATTTCTTGAGCCTTTACGACATAAAGACAGCTGGATTGTTAACCTTATTGAGTCTTTAACACTTTTTTAACGGTAGCTTCTAAGCTAGTTAACCCCGCTTTTTTTCCTGTAACAATCGCCTCATCAATGCTTTTATTGTGATTGAAGTGCGCATCTAATGCGAACATAGCACCAACACGGTTACCGCTGGCGCAATGAACAAAAGCTTGTTCTTTATTTGTGATGGCAGCAGTAAATAATGCGAGATTTTCTTTATTGATATCACTGGCACCACTAATAGGTATCGCAATATAATTCATGCCCAAGGCTTCTACTTTAACTTGTTCGTCAAAATCGTCAAATTCACCATTACCCCGTAAATTTATTACCGTTTTAATACCACTTTTTGACAGCATAATGAGATCATTTTCGCTGGGTTGCCCACCAATAATAAATTGCTGGCTATATTGTGTAGCATTTTTGGCTGAGAGCTTATCACTAACGTCATTAGCTTGGCTAAAACCAGATAAAGTGAACATTAAAATTAAAAAGATAAAAACTACGCTTGCTTGTTTATTCATTAGTGTACTTCCAATTGGCGAATTAACTTTATATGATTTTTGTTTTGAACATACTTTATGCAAAGATGTAAAAAACGCTAGTCATAGCAGTTTTTTAATATATATTAATTGTATAAAACTTGATATTAAAGGTAGCAAAATAAAATGATTTTTGGTGCAAAAAACAAAGAAGAAATCTCTCGTTTGAAAATTGAGAATAACCAATTAAAAAATCGTATTGAATCACTAGAAGAAAAATTATTATTAGCCGAAAATGATAATTCTCAGTTAGCTGAAGATATGTCTACTAACGATAGTCGTGCTCGTACACATGAAGATCTGAATAAGCTTTGGATGCAGTCTTCAAGTTTAATTGACCAAATTCGTCAAGAGTTAGCATCTTCATCTACCGGTATGATTGAGCATCGTGATACCTTTCAGTCGTCGCAGCAACTCTTTGATCAAATCATGGATATGTTAGCAACAAATATTATTTCCACGTCAGAGATTTCTAATGAGACGCAATCGGCATCAACATCAGTTGACCAATTGAAAACAGTGACTTCTGGCATTAATGACTTTGTTAATATCATTAAAGGTATTTCTGATCAAACTAACTTATTAGCGTTAAATGCCGCCATAGAAGCAGCAAGGGCTGGAGAACAAGGCCGAGGCTTTGCTGTCGTTGCTGACGAAGTTAGAACATTAGCCCAACGCTCAGCGGAGGCTTCCAATGAAATATCTAACTTAATAGAGCAAGTTAATACACAAATGGGCGATGTTATTAATGGTATTGGTCAAGTAGGCGAGAAGAGCCAAGCAATAAGCGCCAGTACTTCTTCTATTGAAGATACCGCGAATCGTATTGTGTCATTATCAAAAAATATGTATTCGGTTATTACTCATTCAACAGCCGATGCATTCTTACAGACGGTTAAAATGGATCACGTTGTTTGGAAACTTGACGTCTATAAGGTGATGTTAGGTATGTCTGATAAATGCCTTGAAGATTTTGCTGATCATACTATGTGTCGATTAGGGAAATGGTTTTATCAAGGGGAGGGCGCTGAAAAATATGCAACACAAAGCGCTTTTAAACAAATAGAAGGCCCACATATCGATGTTCATAGTCATGGGCTTGAGGCGTTAAAGGCTCATAAGGCTGGAGACTCGGCTCGTGCATTAAAAGCCCTTACTGTTATGGAAAATGCGAGTTTTAAAGTGGTTGATGCATTAACGGGGCTTTCTCAACAAGTTGCTCAAAATATTAATTCAGCAACTAAAAAGTAGCACTTTAGCTTTTATTGTTCAGGATGGCCTCTCTCAGACATCCTGTCTTTTGATACATTAGTGCATCCTTGCACGTCAACGGTCATGACAGCTCTTAGGTATCGATACCTTCGCTGCCAAGGAACGTATATGTTCAGGATGAACGGTATAACGTGGTGGCATGGACGCCAAGGAACGTATATGTTCAGAACTGCATAGATGCAGGGAGTACAGAGTAGGGTAATGCAGCAGCAGTTACCGAGCGGCCAATGACGGTCTGTGTTTATTATTTAGCTTTTAGTCGCTAGGTCACTCGTTGGTAAGTACTTATATTTTGTACATGGGCACATGGGTGTTTTCTAATTTGTAACCCTTTAATGTTGCTTGACCTTGATAACTTGACTCACCGTCACCGCTGAACTCAAAATCAAAAATACTGATCCAATGGGGTCCCAAAGCTTTGCTAAAGGTTAAGCGACTTGATCGCCGCGAAAGCGAAATGAACTGCAAACCATCTTTTTCACAATATGCTGTTATGTGGCGTAATGCGAATTCTGAAACTTTTCTAAGGTAAATGAAATACCACAAAAATAAACAGACAATCAGTAATAAATAAATATTTTCCATTCTAGCTCTCTATCATTAGCGTTGAAATAACATACCAATAGCTTTACTTAACTCATTGCTACGGTTTGGCGCTCTCATACATTGAAATATTAATGGCCGTAAAGTAGGAATAGCCACTAAATCTTTAAAAATAGCTTGGAAAACGGCAATATCATGCTGAGTTACTAATAACTCCAAAAAAGTCATGATTTGCGGTTCACTGGTGAAAACTTGCCAACATCTTCCAGCAATCACTATCGCTATTTCTTCAGACATTCCTTGTGCAGGCGACGCTTGCTTAATCAGGGTATTAATAAATATTACCACATGAGGGTGTTCACAACTTGATGATAAACTTCGTAATATAAAACTCAGCTCAGCGTTACTGTCTTCATCTTTTGCACTCTCACGCAGCTTAAATTCTGCAATGAGTCTATCAATAATATCTACTGATAACTTAACATTTTCTAATGCTGAACATAATGGCTTAAGAACCTGCGAAGGTAATTGAGGAAGAGCGTTGACTATTATTTTTTGTATTTCTTTAGCTGATAAACGTACGGCAAAATCATTTAAGCCTTGCACGCCTACGTTGTGGTAATCCTGCCAAGAATTTTCGCCCGATAAATAACTTAATGCGCCTGAAAAATATTGGCTACTATTATTTTTTGTTTCTAGCGAAATTAAACTGTTCATATAGGCTAGTTTGTATTGTGGCGGAGTAAAATGATAAGGATTACTTTTAAGTAAGGCTTCTTGTTGCTCGCTTGGCGCCGTACTAAGTTCAGCACCTAATGCTTCAATAATAATAGCTATAAAATGATCCCTTGCGGCTAAGTTAAGTAAACCACGCTCATCAAGAGGTATCTTTACAAACCATAAATATGGTGAAGCGTTTTGCTTTTGCCAAAAAGCTATTGCTATAAAGGCATGGCCTTGAGAAGGGAATGGATAAGGGATCTGGTTTGCTTCAATTTTAGTAAAACTATCTTTTGATAATTTATCTATTTTTCGGCCAATATCAAATACCCGATATTGAGAGCCAGAAAGCTTTAATAATTCAGAAATAGAAGAAATAGTATTCATAGCTTAAATAATAAATAAAATAATAATCGAATAATGTTGGCATTATAGAGATAATAATAGATCAATACTATTTGCTTTTTGCATAGCAGATAAGAAACCTAGAGATAATCATGCCTTTTGATGAAAAACCCATCTTAACGATATTATATCAAGATGATTACATTGTTGCCGTTGACAAACCAGCAGGACTTTTTGTTCATAGAAGTTATATGGATAAAGATGAAATATATTTTGCCTTACAATTGGTGCGTGACCAAGTGGGTAAATATGTTTATCCCCTTCACCGATTAGATCGCCCGACATCAGGTGTTCTATTATTTGGTTTAAACGAAGAAGTAGCCCGATTAATGGGGCAAGTGTTTATTGATAAAAAAATTCAAAAAACATACTTTGCTTTGACGCGTGGTCATTTACTGGGTGCAGGCGAAATAGATTATCCCCTTAAAGAGAAGCTCGATAAATTAGGTGATAAAAATGTTAGCCTTGATAAAGCGCCGCAAGATGCTGTTACTCACTACGAGTCTTTATTAACTGCAAGTTTACCTATTAAGGTCGGTAAATTTGATAGTGTGCGTTATTCATTAATTAAATTACTGCCTACCACGGGAAGAAGACATCAAATTCGCCGTCATTTAGCGCATTTACGCCATCCTATTTTAGGTGATATTAATTATGGGGATAATAAACAAAATCCATTTTTCATTGAACATTTTGGCTTTAAGCGGCTGATGTTAATCGCTAAAAAAGTTGTATTTATTCACCCTATTACCAAGGTACAGCTGACAATTGAAGCTGAATTTGATCAGCAATGGCTAGAGGTTTTTGATGAACTATCTTGGGAGACTAAAATAATAAAGACCTTAACGTAATCATTACATTAGCTTATTCAGCGGTAATAATACGAATAGAATTTACATCTCTAGCAATTAAAGCAGCATAAACATGTGTGGTTCGTTGGCTATTATCGTCGCTAATTTTTGGCCCTTTAATATTGACAGTATTAACAAAAATATCATTACTATAACGTTCGCGTTGCTGAGCAAATGCTAACATCATTTGCTGATCTTCCGTTACTGGACGATGAAGCAATGACATCATCAAATGATGGTCAGAGAGCAATGGTTTTTTTTCTATTGCTACTTGAGGGGTCGAGCGACAAGCCGTCAGAAATAAAGCACTAAGAACAACAAGCAAAGTTAAAATATTTTTCATGATCAGTCAATAATAAAACAAGTGATACCTCTAGATGGCAAATGGTATGCCAAGTGTTTTATTGATTGTTAAATCAGTTGAGCTAAATGAAGTGAGAATAATTAATTAACTGTTATTTATAAAGAATTTTTAAATTTTTTATTTAATGAAAGCAAGTGTTTTTGTAAAGAACATTAACTTTGACAGCCAAGCTATAGCAAAGACTGTTCAGCTGTCAAAAAAATAGCGGTGATAAATTCACCGCTATTTTTACAAAGAATTTATCGCTTTATTCTTCTGATACCGAACGAAGTAAAGCATTAATACCAACTTTTGCGCGTGTTTTAGCATCAACTTTTTTAACGATTATCGCTGCGTATAAACTGTAGGTACCACACTTAGAAGGTAAGTTGCCCGGTACGACTACTGAGCCTGCTGGCACACGTCCATAATGTATTTCACCCGTTTCACGGTCAAAAATGCGAGTACTTTGACCAATGTAAACGCCCATAGAGATTACAGCGCCTTCTTCAACAACTACACCTTCAACAATTTCCGATCGTGCACCAATAAAGCAATTATCTTCAATAATGGTTGGTCCCGCTTGTAAAGGCTCTAAAACTCCACCGATACCAACACCACCAGATAAGTGTACATTCTTACCAATTTGAGCACATGAACCGACAGTTGCCCATGCATCAACCATACAGCCTTCATCAACATAAGCGCCGATATTAACAAAGCTTGGCATAACCACTACATTCTTACCAATAAAACTACCCGTGCGCACAGATGCGCCAGGAACGACACGAACACCGTCAGCTTCAAAGTCTGCTTGTGTGTAATCAGTATATTTCATCGGAACTTTATCAAAAAAGGTACTTTCGGCGCCGTCGATGACTGCGTTGTCCCAAATTCTAAAAGAGAGTAAAACTGCTTTTTTTAGCCACTGATGAACAACCCATTCACCGGCTACTTTTTCTGCAACACGTGCTGAACCATCATTTAAGGCGGCTAATGCGTTTAACACCGCCTGCTTTACTTCAGTTGAAACCGTTTTTGGCGTGATGTTCATTCGATCTTCAAAAGCTTGTTCTATGGTGCTTTGTAAGTTTGACATGGTAATTCCTATTCTTTTAAATTTATGGTCTAAAGTGTTAAATGCTAAATTGTTTTTCACATAGCATCGCTGAAAGTTTTTGCTGTTGTTCTTGTGTTAACGCTAAATTATCAGTGTTTGAAACCGTAAAAACATCATCTATCTTTTCACCAAAAGTTGTGATTTTTGCTGAGTGAATATTTAGTTTGTTTTCTTGAAAAATTTTGGCAAATTTAGCTAATAGGCCGGGATGATCAAGCGCAATTATTTCTAATACCGTAGTTTTATCGGTTGCCGTTTCGATAAAGCTCACTTTAGTAGGAACTTTAAAGTTATCAATATAAGCGGGAGCAGGTTTGTTTTTTACTTTTGGCAGTGGCTTCATTAATGATTTAGTGAGTTTGTTTGCTATATCTAATGCCCGACTGCTGTCCGTAATCGCTCTGTTTTTTTGATCTAATACCACAAACGTATTTAAGGTATAGCCTTTCTTACTGCTAATTATTTTAGCATCATGAATCGATAAACGCTGCGCGTCGAGTAAGGTCACCATTTTTGCAAAAATATTTGCTGAGGCTTTGGTATAAATAAATATTTCAGTACCGCCTCGATAAGGTTTAGGACTGATCAACACTAAAGGTTTTACGATACTATGTTTTATTATATGACGGCTATGCCAAGCAATTTGTACCGGTGAATAACGTAAAAAATATTCGGCTTTAAGCTTTTTCCAAAAGGTTCTAATTTGATTAGCATCGCACTCGTAATCTTTGAGCAGTTCAAGTGCTTTTTCTTGGTTTTCTCGTGTTTTTGCACGTAAATCAACTTGTTTTTCGAGTCCGCGGCGAAAGGCTCTTTTGGTATTAAAATAAAGCTCTTGCAGTAAATTTGCTTTCCAGCTATTCCATAAACTTTCATTGGTTGCACGCATATCAGCAACGGTTAAACAATAGAGATAATCTAAGTGAGCTTCATCCCTGACAATAGCAGCAAAATTTCTGATCACTTCTTCATCAGCAATATCTCGACGTTGTGCGGTTACCGACATCACTAAATGGTTTTTGACTAACCAGGCTATCATGCGCCCATCGTGATCACTTATCGGGTGAACCTTGCTAAATTCTAAGGCATCAACTGCACCTAACTTTGCATGGTCACCACCACGACCTTTCGCAATATCGTGAAAAATGCCTGCAATATATAATACTTCTGGCTTACGAATACGCTGCATTATCTTGCTACAAAGCGGATAATCATTGTCGTGTTGAGGTTGGCTAAAACGGTAAATATTTTTAATTAAGCGGTAGCTATGTTCATCAACTGAATATGCATGAAATAAATCAAACTGCATCTGCCCAACAATACTTCGCCATTGTGGTAAATAAGCGGCAATAATCGAATGGCGATGCATTAAGCTAAAGGTTAATCCTAAGCCATTAGGATGCTTCATAATTTCGATGAAGATTCGTCGACATTCGGCGTAATCCATCAGCCCTGAAATTAAACGTCTACGGGCATTTCTTAATAATCTTAGTGTCTGAGGGTGTAAATCGGTAATATTTTCATTTTGAGCAACCAGTAAAAACAGTTCCATAATTTTTACTGAACTCATAAAAACTCTGTCATTTACTGCATTTATTTGGCCATCAATAATAATAAAATCTTTAGTCAGGGGGATCTTTTCAACCGGATGATTCTTTTTGATAATGGCATATTCAAAATGCTGTAATAGCATTTTATTAAGTTCAGCAACACGGCCAATAATACGAAAAAATCGCTTCATCATGCGTTCAATAGCAAATTTACCTTCATCACCAAAGCCCATTAAACTGGCAACTTCACCTTGGTAATCAAAGAGTAAACGGTTTTCATTACGACCCGCAATAATGTGCAAAGCGGCACGCATCCGCCATAGGTAGTCTTGACACTCTAATAATTCAAAAAATTCGTTTTGTGTTAAATAGTGATGGGCAACAAGTTCTTCAAGTGAGTCGGCAACAAAATGTCGTTTGGCAACCCAAGCTATGGTTTGAATGTCTCGCAGGCCACCCGGATTAGCTTTTAAATTGGGCTCTAGCGTATAAGAAGCACCATGGTATTGTTGGTGGCGTTCGTATTGTTCTTCGCGTTTGGCCAAGAAGAATTTTTTTGAGGTCCAAAAGCCATCTTTTGCCAATAACGGGTATAAATTCTGAGTGAGGGCTTCATTGCCACAAATTTGGCGCATTTCCATCAGGTTTGTCGCTATGGTAACGTCGCTTTTTGCTTGTTTTACACATTCTTTAACACTGCGGACACTGTGACCAATATCGAGCTTTACATCCCATAGCTGAGTAATAAAAGCAGATATTTTTTCGGATAAGGCATCACTGATCTTTTCTTTAGTCAGTAATAATATATCGACATCAGAATAAGGATGTAATTCACCTCGACCATAACCACCAACAGCAAGTAAGCTAATTTGATCTTCATCTAAATTGTGCTGGCACCAAAGTTTATGGAGAATTTTGTCGACAAACTCTGAACGCGTTGATACTAATATGGATACCTCTACATAAGGAAATTTATCTTTTTGCCATTGCTGAAAATCGCGGCTAAGTTGACAAATATCTTGAGTAGAAATAAAAGGGGAGCTAACGGCTAATGGGGTACTATATTCTATCGGAAAAAGAGTTTGCATAGCTGAATATTTTACTCAATAAGTTAAGGCGATAGACATCATGCTTTATTTAGCCATTAAAAAGCAAATAACGACTATCGCTAACTTATACTTTGTTAACAAAACCAGTAATAAAACTAGTTATGTAGATGTCTTGGAATCGTATCATCGCTATGCAATGTTAAAATTTCACAGCCTGTGCGAGTAACCACAAGTGTATGTTCCCATTGTGCCGACTTTTTGCCGTCTAAGGTGTAAACGGTCCAATTATCTTCTTTATCTAGTAGTGTATTAGCACGACCAAGGTTAACCATAGGTTCGATAGTAAAACACATACCTTCAAGCATTTTTTCTTTGTCGGTATTTTTATAATGAACGATCTGTGGTTCTTCATGAAAAACGCTGCCAATACCATGGCCACAATATTCTTTTACAATAGAGTAACGACCTGATTTTTTTAAAAACTTTTGAATAGCAGTGCCAATCTCACCAAAGGTGTTGCCAGGTTTTACTTTTTTCAATCCGACGTACAAAGCTTCTCTGGTGATACGACATAAACGATTGTCTTCAAGACTTACTTCGCCAATAAGAAACATTTTACTGGTATCACCGTGATAGCCATCTTTAATAACAGTGATGTCCATATTAACGATGTCGCCATCAACTAATGGCACGTCGTTAGGAATACCATGACACACCACGTGATTAACTGAGGTACAAATTGATTTAGGAAAGCCATGATAATTTAATGGCGCTGAAATGGCATCTTGCACTTTGTCTGTATAGTCAGCGCATAGGGTATTTAACTCATTGGTTGTCACACCCGCTTTTACATAAGGTGTGATCATCTCTAATACGTCGGCGGCAAGTTTTCCTGCTATACGCATTTTTTCTATTTCTTGCTGAGTTTTAATTGTAATACCCATTTATTCCTCTATTGTCTGTTTAGTGTAAAGGCTACGGTTGTTATTTTGCCTAAAAGTGTCGTTATTGTCTATTGGTCTAGTTTTTTGCAAGTTCAAGCTCAACAGCTTCTATTATTGCACTAGGGTTTTGTAAATATAAGTTATGATTGAGTAAGGTTAGGTTTTCATTATGAGCAATTAGTAATGCGGGGATCGCTTTTGTACCAATATACTCTTGAAAGTCATAAATTTCTTGTAAAACAAATTCGGCTTCCTTAGCTATTTTACCTTCTTTAAATACTTTTGCAGGCGGTGATAGCTTAAGTTCATCAATGATAGGCTGAAAATCACTTTCGTGCGTAAACGCTGTGCCTTGTTCAAAATGCTGTTTTTGGATAGCGGTAATAAGCTCTAAAGTTAAGTGAGGCACTTTTTGACTGACCCATCCTATTAAATTAGCACTTAATGTTGAGTCTTTCTCTACGTTAAGTGTCTTCACATATTCGTGACTAAATTCAATGTTAGCGTCATCTTCAACGGCATCAATAGTTTTTCGGCTGACTTTCTCATCTCCTTCATAGTGAGCACTGTGCCATAAATTTAAAGTGATATTTGGATAAGCATCAGCAATTTCTTTAACTAAAGAAGTTGTCGCAAAGCTCCAAGGGCAGTGTGTGTCATAAATAAAAAAGAGTTCAGTAGACATGGTCATATATCGCCGTAGTGTTAAGTCAAAAATTTAATAAAATATAGAACCGCTAATTTTAGCGCGTACAGTAAAATTATCCCAGTAATATTATTACTATATTAATTAAGAAATATTGACCTTTAATTGTTAATTTCTAGCCTTTGGTAAATTAATATGGTATAAAGTGCGCCGTTAAATTTGTCGATTGAATAGCATAGTTATTTAGATTTTATCTAAGTATTACTCAGTGTTTTCGGTTATCCGATTACTAACTTGTTGTTATCGATAGTGTTTAGCTTTTAAACTTGTATTATTAAAAATAATAATACTTATTATAAATTCACATACATTTATTAAGAATATGTCGGGGTGCTCAGTTTGAATTTGTCTTAATTATAAGCAAATAATCGAACAATAAAGAGTCAGGTATATTTGAATGTATGAACGCTTAACCCCCTAAACCAAATAAAGGAAAAATCATGCCAAACGTTTCTATGCGCGATATGCTTAAAGCAGGTGTTCATTTCGGTCACAAAACCCGTTACTGGAACCCAAAAATGAAAACTTACATTTTTGGTTCACGCGATAAAGTTCATATCATCAACCTTGAACAAACTGTTCCTATGTTCAATGAAGCCCTTGCTTTCTTATCAGGTGTTTCTGCGAAAAAAGGTAAAGTTTTATTTGTTGGTACTAAGCGCGCTGCAAGCGATGCAATTAAAGATGCTGCTATCAAATGTGATCAGTTTTACGTTAATCACCGTTGGTTAGGTGGTATGTTGACTAACTGGAAAACAGTTCGTCAATCAATCAAGCGTTTAAAAGATCTTGAAGCACAAAGCTCTGACGGTACTTTTGAAGCTCTTACTAAAAAAGAAGCTTTGATGCGTACACGTGAAATGGAAAAACTTGACAAAAGTCTTGGTGGAATCAAAAACATGGGTGGTTTACCTGACGTTTTATTCATCATTGATGCTGATCACGAACACATTTCTATTAAAGAAGCTAAAAACTTAGGTATTCCAGTAATATCTGTAGTTGATACAAACTCAAACCCAGATAACATTGATTTCATTATCCCGGGTAACGACGATGCAATTCGCGCTGTGACTTTATACACTGATTCTGCTGCTAACGCAGTTTTAGCTGGTCGTGAAAAGAACATTGTTGTTCAAGCTGAAAAAGACGGTTTTGTAGAAGCTGAATAATTTCAGTTTTTCATAATCTTTTTTGCTATTGCCACAAGCGTGTTAGCGCTTGTGGCAACATATTAATATTTATGCCCGGCTTTAAATAGTTTAGGGGATAACAAAATTTGAGGAATTCTCTCATGGTAATTACTGCTGCAATGGTAAAAGAACTTCGTGAACGCACAGCTGCGGGCATGATGGATTGTAAAAAAGCTTTACAAGAAGCTGAAGGCGACATGGAACTTGCGATTGAAAATATGCGTAAGAACGGTCAAGCAAAAGCGGCTAAAAAAGCCGGTAACATCGCTGCTGAAGGTGCTATTTTAATTAAAAGCGCTGATGGCGTTGCTGCACTTCTTGAAGTTAACTGTCAGACTGATTTTGTTGCAAAAGATTCTAACTTCTTAGGTTTTGCTAACGAAGTTGCAGACGCTGCTTTAGCATCAAAAGCGACAATCGAAGAGTTACAAGCTCAATTCGAAGAAAAGCGTATTACGCTTGTGACTAAAATTGGTGAAAACATCAATATCCGTCGCGTTTCATACGTTGAAGGTGCTGCATTAGCTTCATACAGCCATGGCGCTAGTATTGGTGTTGTTGTTGCTGGTGAAGGCGATGCTGAATCATTAAAGCACATTGCTATGCACGTTGCTGCAAGTAAGCCTGAATTTTTAACACCTGAAGATGTTGCTGATAGTGTTGTAGAAAATGAACAGCGTATTCAACTAGATATCTTAAAAGCTGAAAACGATGCTCTTGATGATAAAAAGAAAAAACCTGTTGAATTACTTGAAAAGATCATCATAGGTCGTATGAAGAAATTTACCGGTGAAATTTCTTTGACAGGTCAAGCATTCATCATGGAACCTAAGAAAACTGTTGGTGTTGTTCTTAAAGAGAAAGGCATTACGGTTTCTAACTTTGTTCGTTTAGAAGTTGGTGAAGGCATTGCTAAGAAAGAAGAAGACTTTGCTGCTGAAGTTGAAGCACAAATTGCTGCATCAAAAGCTTAATTTTTAAGCATTTAATTCAGTAAAACAGTTCTTTTTTCAGTTTAGACTTTCGATAGTCAGCTAAACGTATTAAAATAGCCGCGGTCAAATTGATCACGGCTATTTTTTTCGCCTATTTATAGACAAAATACAGGAATGTTTTTTATGAGCATCAGTCCAAAACCAATATATCGTCGAATTTTATTAAAACTTAGTGGTGAAGCCTTAATGGGTGAAGAGGGTTTCGGTATCGACCCTAAAGTTTTGGATCGTATGGCTCAAGAAATTAAAGAACTGATTGAAATGGGCATCCAAGTGGGTTTAGTTATTGGCGGCGGTAATTTGTTCCGTGGCGCTGGTCTTGCAGAAGCAGGAATGAACCGCGTTGTTGGTGACCAAATGGGTATGTTAGCAACCGTAATGAACGGTCTTGCGATGCGTGATGCCTTACATCGCGCTTTTGTTAATGCTAAATTAATGTCTGCTATTGACTTGGCAGGTGTTTGTGACCGTTATAACTGGGCTGAAGGCATCAGTTTATTAAAATCTGGCCGTGTTGTTATTTTCAGTGCCGGTACCGGTAATCCTTTCTTTACCACAGATTCAGCAGCCTGTTTACGCGGCATTGAGATTGAAGCTGATGTGGTTTTAAAAGCGACTAAGGTAGATGGCATCTACTCAGATGACCCTGTTAAAAACCCTGATGCTACCTTATATAGCCAATTAAGTTATAACGAAGTATTAGAAAAAGAACTCAAAGTAATGGATTTAGCCGCATTTACGCTCGCGCGTGATCACAATATGACTATTCGTGTTTTTAATATGAATAAGCCAGGTGCACTAAAAGCAGTGGTAATGGGCGGTAATGAAGGTACAACTATCGACCATTCAGAAAATTTAGTTTAATTTTTGATTTAAAGGAAATTCAACGTGATAAATGAAATAAAACAAGATGCTCAAGACCGTATGAGTAAAAGTATCGAATCATTAAAAAGCAATTTAAACAAAGTAAGAACGGGGCGAGCACATCGTTCTTTACTTGATAATATTGTTGTTGATTATTACGGTATGGAAACACCATTAAGTCAAGTGGGCAACATTGCTACACCTGATGCGCGTACTTTAGCGATTACTGTCTTTGATAAAGGCATGATCGGCGCGGTAGAAAAAGCAATTTTGAAATCTGATTTGGGCTTGAACCCATCATCTCAAGGAACACTTATTCGTATTCCTTTACCACCTTTAACAGAAGAGCGTCGTAAAGATCTTGTTAAAGTGGTTAAAAATGAAGCTGAAAATGGCAAGGTCGCTATTCGAAATATTCGCCGCGATGCTAATTCAGATGTAAAATCATTGAATAAAGAAAAAGAAATTAATGATGATGAGATGCATCAGTCTGAAGATGATATTCAAAAATTAACCGATACTTATGTAAAACAGGTTGATGATATCTTATCTATTAAAGAAAAAGAGTTAATGGAAATATAACTTCTTTAACCGATAATATAAACCGTAGTTATTAAATGATCACTACGGTTTTTTTTACAGAAAATTTGAATCTAGCTTGATTAGTATGACGGAACGATTATGACTGAAGCAATAACAGATACTTTAATCAAAGTGCCGCAACACGTTGCCATTATAATGGATGGTAATGGACGCTGGGCACAACAACGTGGAAAAACACGGGTTGCAGGTCATAAATCAGGTGTTGAATCAGTTCGAACATCAGTGAGTACTGCGATAAAATACGGGGTGAAAGCATTAACACTTTTTGCCTTTAGTAGTGAAAATTGGCAACGTCCAGAACAAGAAGTTAGCGTATTGATGGATTTATTCATGTTTGTGCTAACACGAGAAGTGAAAAAGCTTCATAAAAATGATGTGCGCTTCCAAGTGATTGGCGATGTTTCACGTTTTTCAGAAAATTTACAAAAAAAAATAAAAGTTTCAGAAGATTTAACCGCAAACAATAAAGGTATGGTATTGTCTGTTGCAGCTAACTATGGCGGACGTTGGGACATAGCTAATGCCGCTAAAATTTTAGCTGAAAAAGTATCCAATAACACCATGTCTGTTGATGATATAACCGAAGAAACACTCCATCAATATACTTGTTTAGCTAACTTACCTGAACTTGATTTACTTATTCGTACCGGTGGTGATTTTCGCATAAGTAATTTTTTGCTATGGCAAGCAGCTTACGCAGAATTTTATTTTACAGAAACACTATGGCCTGATTTTGATGAACAAGCGCTCATTAACGCAATGGGATGCTTTGACCAAAGAGAACGACGTTTTGGTCAAACAGGTGAACAAATAAAAATTTAAGACTATAAATTAAAAACAATAATAACGATAAAATTAAATAGCATTTATAAGGGTTTCCATTTGTTAAAACAACGTATTATTACCGCTGTTATCTTAGCGCCTTTAACTATTTTCGCCATTTTCTATTTACCTCTAGATCAATTTGCGGCTTTGTTTATGGCTGTTATGGCTATTGGTGCATGGGAGTGGGGGCCTTTAATGGGCTTTGCCAATAAGCGCCGTCGTCTTGCTTTTGTTTGTGCGACGATTATTCTTATATCTGTGCTTTGGTACGCACTACCATTGTTACAACTCTGGTCTAATGATGGGCAGCTCCATTCAGGTGTGTCGCTGGTATTATGGATTGCTGTTGCTTGGTGGGTGCTATCAGCAACGCTAACCTTTCTTTATCCTCGCTACAGTAAGTTTTGGTCAAGCCATCGCTCGATTCGTGGTGTATTTGGCTGGTTAACGCTTATTCCTACTTGGCTCGCTTTTATGGTGCTGCGCAGTAATGATTACAACCAAGATCCGTATAATGGCGCTCAGCTGATTATGTTTTTATTCTTAATGGTGTGGAGTGCTGATGTAGGTGCTTATTTTGTCGGTAAATCTATCGGTAAACGTAAACTACTACCCAATGTCAGTCCAGGCAAAACCCTCGAAGGTTTTATTGGTGGTGTTGTTTGTGCCTGTATCTTTATCAGTATTGCCGGTTACTCGCTCGGATGGCAGCAACATCAATTTACGTTAGCGTTAATTGTCACCGCTATCATCACAACAGTGTCAGTGCTAGGTGATTTAAATGAAAGTATGTTTAAACGCCAAGCAGGCATAAAAGACAGTGGCGCAATCTTACCTGGTCATGGCGGTATCTTGGACAGAATTGATAGTTTAACGGCTACTGCGCCGATTTATGCATTATGTTATGCCTTATTAGGCTGGCAGTAGGTTGATATAAACGATGCGTAAACTTTGTATTTTAGGTTCAACAGGATCGATAGGTGTTAGCACCTTAGAGGTTGTTAGACTTCATCCCACGTTATTTTCTGTTGAGTCTTTATCGGCGAATACCCGGGTTGATGAAATGTTGGCGCAGTGTCTGGAATTTAAACCGAGCACTGTCGTTATGGTGGCCGAGCATGCGGCACAAGCTTTAAAAGTAAAACTCGACCAAAACGGTTTACAAAATATTGAAGTACTCAGTGGCGGACAAGGCTTAATTGATATTGCTCAAGCTGATACCTCAGATACTGTTATGGCTGCTATTGTTGGAGCGTCAGGTCTTTTGTCTACTATGGCTGCAGTTAAGTCGGGTAAAAGAGTACTGTTAGCAAATAAAGAAGCTTTAGTGACTTCAGGCGCTTTGTTTATAGATGCGGTTGAAAAGTATGGTGCAGAATTATTGCCGATAGACAGTGAACACAATGCTATTTTCCAGTGTTTACCCGCTAATGTACAAGCTAAGCCAGGTCGATGCGACTTAGCAAGTAATGGCGTCAGTAAAATATTACTGACCGGCTCAGGTGGTCCGTTTAGAACTTTTTCAGTCGAACAGTTAGCAGAAGTAACCCCAGCACAAGCGTGTGCCCACCCTAATTGGGAAATGGGCCGTAAAATTTCTGTAGACTCTGCGACCATGATGAATAAAGGTCTAGAATTTATTGAAGCAAAATGGTTATTTAATATCGACCCTGACGATATCCACGTTGTTTTACATCCGCAAAGTACCATTCATTCAATGGTGCAATATAAAGACGGTAGCGTGATAGCTCAAATGGGTAATCCTGATATGCGTACCCCCATTGCTCATGCCTTGGCTTATCCGCAGAGAATTGATTCAGGTGTCGCACCCTTAGATTTTTTCAATACGCCATCATTTGAATTTGAAGATGTCGATTATCAAAAGTATCCTAATTTAAAATTAGCCATAGCGGCTTGTAAAAGTGGCCAAGGTGCATGTACAGCCTTAAATGCCGCTAATGAAATTGCCGTTGATGCTTTTTTGAACGAAAAAATAAAATTTACTGATATTGCAAAAATAAATGAAACTTCTGTGAATAAATTTGTCTCAGAAAGGGTGGCATCAATTGATGATGTCGTTGCGCTTGATGCAAGTGCTAGAGAATTTTCACGTAATTTAATTGCCAGTGGCTGCTTTGTAGTCAATGATGTGGCGATTAATGAAGTTAACGAAAAAGGTAATCTATAGTTGTTTGATTTTTTTTGGAATTTAGCCTCTTTTGTTGTCGCTTTAGGTATTTTGATTACGGTGCATGAATACGGCCATTATTGGGTTGCCCGCAGAAACGGCGTGCAAGTAGAGCGTTTTTCAATTGGCTTTGGCAAAGTATTATGGCGAAAAGTTAATAAAGAAGGTACAGAGTTTGTTATCGCCTTAATTCCATTGGGTGGTTACGTTAAAATGCTTGATGGCCGCGTTGATGAGGTCAAACCCGAAGATATTGATAAAACTTTTAATAATAAAACGGTTTATCAGCGTATAGCGATAATTGCTGCTGGGCCTCTAGCAAACTTTGCTTTTGCTATTTTTGCTTTTTATCTGATGTTTCTAATTGGTGTGCCGAGTGTAAAACCGATTGTTGGTGAAATAATGCCAGAATCTATAGCGCAGCGGGCGAATCTTACCAGTAACAGTGAAATCATTGAAGTTGCCGGTCAAAAGACCTTAGATTGGCAAGATGTCAATCTAGCGTTAGTCTCGCAAATAGGTGAGAGCGCTTTTACTATAAAAACAAAAGAACAAGGTAGTGCTTCACCGAAAACTTATAATTTGGATGCGGCTAACTGGTCTTTTTCACCCGATAAAGAATCAGCCATTAGTAGTTTAGGTATTGCTCCTTATAGAGCCGCTGTTTATGCTGAGCTAGCTTTTATTGAAGAAGGTAGTGTTGCAGATAAGGCCGGTCTAAAAGTTGATGACAAGTTAATTAGCATCAATAACGAAAGTATTAATGGCAGTTGGGCGATGTTTTCAAAAAATATTAGTCAACTTCCGGAACAAAACGTTATTTTAGTCGTCGAAAGACTTGGTGAAAACAAAGAGATAATGGTAACACCGGCTTTAATTGAACGTGCGGGTAAGAAAATAGGTTATTTGGGTGTGGTTCCAAAATCTGACTCTTACCCAAAAGAATATTTATTTGAGTTACGTTACGGCGTTGTTGATGCTTTAGGACAAAGCTTACAGCGTAGTTGGAACTTAGTAGTATTGAGTTTTGACATGATAGGCAAGCTCTTGACGGGTGATATTTCTGTTAAGAACTTAAGTGGGCCTATTTCTATCGCACAAGGAGCAGGAAATAGTGCACAATATGGTTTGGTATATTTCCTAGGTTTTCTGGCTTTAATTAGCATTAACTTAGGTATTATAAATTTATTACCTTTACCAGTGCTTGATGGCGGGCATTTATTTTATTATCTTGTGGAAATTGTCACAGGTAAACCCGTATCAGAAAAAATACAAGAAATAGGTTTTAAGTTTGGTACACTAGCCCTCTTAGGCTTAATGAGTATCGCATTATTTAACGATTTTTCGCGGTTATAACAAAAGAAGTAATAAAAGTTAGCATTTATGATAATTAAAAAAATTGCCCTTGCGGTATTATTAGGTGCCTTAGGTACAACAGCACAAGCCTCTGAAGAATTTCAAGTAGAAGATATTGAAGTAAAAGGGTTACAGCGTGTCGCACTCGGCGCTGCTTTGACTCATATCCCTTTTAATACGGGAGATACGCTCAATGAATTCCGTATTTCTCAGTCGATAAAGTCTCTCTACAAGTCAGGACATTTTAATGATGTTGTCGTTTATCGTGAAGGTAATAGAGTTATCTATCGTGTTCATGAGCGTTCAACGATCAGTGAAATCACCTTCGATGGCAATAAAGACTTAAAAGCAGAGCAACTAACTGAGAGTCTTGACGGCAGTAATATTCGAGTCGGTGAAACACTCGACATGACTATAATTTCCGGTATTGAGGTAGGCTTAGAAGATTTCTACCACAGTATTGGTAAATATAATGCCGATGTAAAAGCTGAAATTATTCACTTGCCTCGTAACCGTGTTGACATAAATTTTGTTTTCACCGAAGGCGATGCTGCAGCTATAGAGCAGATTAACGTCGTTGGTAACGAGATATTTTCTGATGTTGAGCTTCTTGAACGCATAGAACTTACCTTTGATTCTCCTTGGTGGGATTTTATGGCGCAAGACCGCTATCAAAAACAAACCTTACAAGGTGATATAGAAACGATTAAAAGTTACTATTTAGACCGTGGTTATCTGCAATACAAAGTAGACTCGACTCAGGTGTCAATGACCCCTGATAAAAAAGCGGTTTATATTGCCTTGAATATCACTGAAGGTGAACAATTTAAAGTCAGTGAAATAGATTTTATTGGTGATATGGTTGGGTTTGAACGTACGATCCGAGCTATTAACCCATTACGTCCAGGTAAACTTTATAATGGTGCAGAGGTAACGTATACCGAAGAAACTATCAGCCGTTATCTAGGCCGTTATGGTTATGCTTACCCGAAAGTAACCGTTATTCCTGAAATTAATGAAGAAGAAAAAACGGTTAAACTGACTATTTCTATTGACCCTGGCAAACGTGTTTACGTTAACCGTATTAACTTCGAAGGTAATAATGTTACTGCCGATAAAGTACTACGCCGTGAAATGCGTCAAATGGAAGGTGCTTGGTTATCGAATAATGCTGCCGAAAGTTCAAAAGCATGGCTACAGCGTTTACCTTATTTGGAAGATGTTGAATACGAAACTAAACAGTTACCAGGTGATGATGACTTAGTTGATATTGACTTTACGGTTAAAGAGCAACCCTCAGGGTCTTTTACTGCCGGTATTGGTTATGGTTCTACGACTAATTTAAGTTTAAGTGCAGGTATACAGCAAAACAACTTTTTAGGAACGGGTAACCGCTTGGCATTTAATGTTAATACTATGAGTTATCAGCAAAGTGCGAGTATTTCTTATACCGACCCATACTTTACTGTAGATGCTGTTTCTTTAGGCGGGCAAATATATTACAGCGAGTTTAATGCGGGTAATGCGAACTTAGTTGAATACAACAATAGAACTTATGGTGTTGGGCTTAACTTAGGCTTTCCTATTAATGAATATGTTCGTTTAAACTTTGGCGTAGGTTACAAAAGTAACGGTATTACACGTTTACAAACTTATGAACAAATTCAACAATTTTACGAGATATATTCTGATCCTAATAATCCTGATGGTGGTTTAGAATTTGAAAGTTTCGATTTATCGATGGCTATATCTCGCACGACATTAAACCGTGGTACCTTTCCAACAGACGGCTCAAGTCAAAGTTTGACTTATAAAATGACAACGCCAAATTCAGATGTTGATTATTTTAAAATTAACTTAGACACTAAATGGTACTTCCCATTAACACAAGATCAACGTTGGACAGTGCTAGCACGTTTAAACGCCGGTTACGGTAATGGTTATGGCACCATAGATGGTAATGACCAGATATTGCCTTTCTGGGAAAACTTTAGAGCGGGCGGTTCTGATACATTACGTGGCTTTGAAAATAACATTGTTGGCCCACGTGCGGTATTTCGCTATCCAACACAAATCACAGGTACTCCTGATCCGGTCGAGGGTGGAAGTAGTTGTTGTTTAGGGCAAGATCACGATTTTATTAACGTCTCACAGCGTTCTGTTGGTGGTAATGCCATTATTGTCGCGGGTATCGAACTTATTGTACCAACACCATTACTTGATGAAGGTTTCTCGAACAGTGTTCGTACCAGCTTTTTTGTCGATGTTGGTAATGTTTGGGATACAGAGTTCAACTTAGAAGACTACAACGATTTAGTAACCTCTGAATTTGAAAAGATTGATGATTATTCAGATGTTGGTCGTTATAGAAGCTCTGCCGGTTTATCAGTGCAGTGGTTATCTCCTATGGGCCCAATGATCTTTAGTTTCGCGAAAGCACTAAAATCAGAAAAAGACGATGATAAAGAGTTCTTTAGTTTTAATATAGGTAAAACATTTTAATAAAGAGAACTTTCAGGCATAGTGCGTATAAATTTACTAAGGGGGTTTAATTCTTATAGTTAGCCCCCATAGCTATTACATGACAATTATAAAAATTAATGCAACTTATATCAAAGTTGTGAAGTAATAATATTTTGGAGATAAAATTGAAAAAATTCATTAAAACAGTTACTTGCTCTGCAGTAGCGTCAACGTTGTTATTAGCAAGCTCTGTAATGGCTGCTGATCAAAAAATCGCCGTGGTTAATTTCCAAGAAGTGATGAGTAAAATCCCACAAACAACGGCAGTAATGCAGGTACTAGAAGCTGAGTTTAAAGATGATAAAGCTATTTTAGCTCAGTTAGAAAAAGACATTAAGTACTACCAAGAAAAGAAACAGCGCGACGGTTCATTAATGAGCGCTAAAGATATCGAAGAACTTGATACTCAAATCGCAACATTATATCAAGATTACCAAGCTAAAGGTAAAGCGTTCCAACAAGCAACTGGCTTGCGTAAGAACGAAGAAACAAACAAAATTATAGCCTTGGTTCGTCAAGCTATCGACAGCATTGCTGCAAAAGACAAATATGACCTTGTTTTAGAACAGCAAGCCGTTATTTTTGCTAAGCCAGATGCAATGATCACTAATAAGGTTGTTGAACAGGTTAGTAAACTTAACTAAGTCTACCGCTAAGTAGTAGATATAAGGTTAATTTAAGCCTTACCGTTATAAAACTTGCAACTATTATTAATAATATTAGTTGCAAGTTTTTTTTCTAGCCTAATAAAATCATATTGGTTTTAGCGTCTTTTCCAGTTATGCTCATTGAGCATCCATAAAAATATTAAGTGTTTATGTCTTATACTCTCAAACAGCTAGCTGAAAAAATTGGTGCTGAGGTTCATGGTGATGAAACATATATCATTCATTCACTTGCCACATTATCAACCGCTAATGCACAACAAATTGCATTTTTAGCCAATAAAAAATACAGCCAACAGCTTGCTGATACTAAAGCTGGTGCGGTTATTATTTCTTCTCAACACCTTAATGACTGTAATACCCATGCGCTAGTGATGAATAACCCCTATTTGGGTTATGCACTTACCGCACAATTACTTGATACCACTCCAAAACCGGCTAACAGTATTCATCCCTCGGCTCAAATTTCAGCGGATGTTACTTTAGGTGATAATGTCGCCATCGGCGCTAATACTGTGATAGAGCAGGGCGTAGTTATTAGTGATAATGTTACTATTGGTGCGGGCTGTTTTATTGGTGTTCAAGCAAAAATCGGCGCAAGTACTAAATTATGGTCCAATGTTAGCATTTATCATCGTGTTGAAATTGGTCAAGATTGTCTAATTCAAGCGAATACGGTTATTGGCTCTGATGGCTTTGGTTATGCAAATGACCAAGGTAAATGGTTGAAAATACCTCAGCTGGGAAGCGTGATTATTGGTAACAAAGTCGAAATTGGTGCCAGCACGACTATCGATCGTGGCGCGCTAGAAAATACAGTGATTAAAGATGGTGTTATTTTAGATAATCAAATTCAAATTGCTCATAATGTTGTTATTGGTGAAAATACCGCGATGGCAGCTTGTAGTGTTATTGCAGGCAGTACCGTTATTGGCAAAAATTGTGTGATAGCGGGCCTTGTTGGTATTAATGGTCATATTGAAGTTGCTGATGGTTGTGTTTTTACCGGCATGACCATGGTGACCAAAGATATTAATGAATCCGGTGTTTATTCTTCGGGCATGCCGTGCCAACCAAATAAAGAATGGAATAAAAATAATGCCAGAATTCGCAAATTAGAAAGTATACTTAAGCGCATTAAGAGTGCAGAGCATGACATCGAGCACTTAAACAATATTATTGAAAAGGAATAGTCCGTTGGAATTACCAAAAAACACCATTGAAATTGCAGAAATCAAAGCATTACTGCCACATCGTTACCCCATGCTTTTGGTCGATCGCGTTTTAGATTATCAGCCAATGAAAACATTGCATGCTATTAAGAATGTTAGTATTAACGAACCTGTGTTTAATGGTCATTTCCCTGATCTCCCTATTTTTCCTGGTGTGATGATCCTCGAAGCTTTAGCGCAAGCAACTGGGCTTTTAGGCTTTAAAAGTACAGATGGCAGAGATAAAAATGAAATGTACTTATTTGCTTCAATTGATAAGGCAAAATTTAAAAAGTCTGTTGTGCCAGGCGATACTATGCATTTGCATGTCGAGTTCTTAAAAGAGCGTCGTGGTATGTGGAAATTTTATGGCGAAGCTAGGGTTGAAGGTAAAGTTGTTTGCTGCGCTGAACTTATGTGTGCAAGAAGAGTGGTATAAATGGTGACTTCCAATAAGCAGAGCTTAATTCACCCTCAGGCGATTATCGAAGAAGGCGCTAGCATTGGCAAAAATGTTAGTATTGGCCCTTGGAGTTATATTTCTAAAGATGTCGTTATTGGTGACAACTGTGTGATTAATTCTCATGTTGTCATTAAAGGCCCAACAAAAATTGGCGAAGGCAACAAATTCTTTCAATTTGCCAGTATTGGTGAAGATTGTCAGGATCTAAAGTATGCCGGCGAGTTAACCGAATTGATTATTGGTGACAATAATGTTTTTCGTGAATCTTGTACGGTCCATCGCGGCACGATTCAAGATAATAGCCTAACGCAAATAGGCAGTAATAATTTGTTTATGGCGTATACCCATGTTGCCCATGATTGTATCGTTGGCAGTCACTGTATTCTTGCAAATAATGCCTCTATTGCTGGCCATGTTCATGTAGGTGATTACGCTATTTTAGGTGGTATGACAGGCGTTCATCAGTTTTGTCATATTGGCGCGCACAGCTTTGTTGCGGCAAATTCGCTGATTTTAAAAGATATACCGCCTTATTTGATGGTGTCTGGTCAACCGGCTTCTCCTTTTGGTTTAAACTCAGAAGGGTTAAAACGCCGAGGTTTTGACAAAGAGGTTATTTTAACGATCAAACGAGCCTATAAAGAAGTGTATCGTAAAGGTTTAAACGTTAACGAAGCTTTAGAAAAAGTTGCCGCATTAGCCGATGATATGCCAGAGTTAACCTTGTTTGCTGAGTTTATTAAAAACTCTAGCCGTGGCATTGCCCGCTAAACACGATTGTTAAAAGTATAGAGTAAAGGTTAATGACAAAAACAGTAGAAAAACAGGCTATTCTCCAAACATCACCCATTATAAATAGTTCAACTGCTCAACAATCGCCCGTGTTTGGGCTTGTTGTTGGCGAGCATTCTGGCGATACGCTCGGCGCTGGTCTTATGAGCTCTCTAATATCTGTCTATCCTAATGCCAAGTTTATCGGTATTGGTGGTCCAAAAATGCAAGCTTTGGGTTTCGAAAGTTTGTTTGAAATGGAAGAGCTTTCCGTGATGGGCATTTTTGAAGTATTGGGCCGCCTCAAACGCTTATTTCATGTCAAAGACTGTTTAGCCGCGCAGTTTATTAATAATAGACCCGATGTGTTTATTGGCATCGATGCACCCGATTTTAATTTAAGGCTAGAAAGACAACTAAAGAAAGCGGGTATTAAAACAGTTCATTACGTTAGCCCATCTGTTTGGGCTTGGCGTGAAAAGCGTATTTTTACCATTGAAGCGGCTACCGATATGGTGCTGTCGTTATTGCCTTTTGAAAAAGATTTCTATGATAAATATGAAGTGCCCTGTACTTTTGTCGGCCATCCGCTAGCAGACGACATTCCATTTCATTCGGATAAGCGTGAAGCGAGACAAGCACTCAACTTACCGCTTGATAAAAAAATACTTGCGCTTATGCCTGGTAGTCGTGGTGGTGAGTTATCTCGATTAACCGAGCCTTTCTTACTTTCTGCGGTACAACTTTTAGCACAAGACCCACAATTACATTTTGTTGTGCCGATGATCAGCGATAAGAGAACCGAACAATTTAGCCAATTGAAAGAAAAGATAGCGCCAAATTTAGCGGTAACAATTATTACTAATAAAACCCAACAAGTGATGGCTGCCAGTGATTGTTTACTTATGGCCTCAGGTACGGTAACACTGGAAGCTGCGTTAGTTAAACGCCCCATGGTGATTTGCTATAAGTTCAATGCTTTTACTTATCACATGTTTAAAGGCCTAGTAAAATTAGAATGGTTTTCACTACCTAATTTATTGACGAAAAAAACACTGGTACCTGAATTACTGCAAGGTAAAGTCAGCGTTGATAACATTGTGCCGTTAGTTAAAGAACGTTTATACCAAGACCAATCGTCACTTGAAGATGAATATATGAAAATTCATCTCGCTTTAAAACAAAATGCCAGTCAAGAAGCGGCGAAAGCTGTAATGGATCTAATGTCAAAATGAGTAATGAAGCGGTAAGCGATACCAGTTTAACCCCCCGTAAGAAAGTGGCAAAAGCTAAAAAGATTTTCCCACCTTTTGAATACCCTATTGCTTACTGTATCGCAGGAGTCGATGAGGTTGGGCGAGGACCTTTGGTGGGTGACGTTGTTACCGCGGCGGTTATTCTTGATCCCGAAAACCCTATTGAAGGTTTAATGGATTCAAAAAAACTATCAGATAAAAAGCGTCAGTTACTTGCTGTGGAAATCAAAGAAAAAGCTATTGCTTGGGCTGTTGGAAGAGCAAGCCCGGAAGAAATAGACACCTTAAATATTCTTCATGCCACTATGTTAGCGATGCAGCGAGCAGTACAAGATTTATCAGTAACACCTGATTATGTTTTAGTTGATGGTAATCGTTGCCCTATTTTTATGCAGGTGAACGGCAACATTGCTAGCCAATCTGTGGTTAAAGGCGATGATCGGGTTAGTGAAATAAGTGCGGCATCAATTCTTGCAAAAGTTGTTCGAGATGATGAAATGCTCGCTTTAGATGAATTACATCCCGAGTATGGTTTTGCAAAACATAAAGGTTACCCAACCAAAGCCCATTTAGAAAAAATAGTAGAGCACGGTGTACTTGATTGCTACCGAGCAAGCTTTAAGCCAGTAGCACAAGTTATTGCTATGCAGGGTGTTTTACCGACAAAAACTAAACAAGAAGACTCTCAGGTGAAGTGTTAATGTCAGAGCAAGTATTAGTTGATGCAGCCGAATTAGTGTCAGTCAAAGCTCAACCAAAATTTATTCATTTGCGAGTGCACAGTGACTATTCATTATGTGATGGTTTAAATAAAGTAAAACCTATTGTCGCCAAAGCCTCAGCTTTAGGGATGCCAGCTATCGCGCTAACCGACCAAACAAACCTTTGTGGTCTGGTTAAATATTATCATGCCGCTCACGGCGCGGGTATAAAACCAATTATTGGTTGCGATCTCTGGGTTAAAAGTGATGAATTAGAGAATGAACTTTCCCGCATTGTTGTTTTAGCCACTAATAATGTCGGCTACAAAAATCTCACTGAACTCATTTCTAAAGCCTACCTTCGGGGTCATGTTCAAGGCAAGGCGGTTATCGATAAGCATTGGTTAATTGACTATGCTCCGGGTTTGATCTTATTGTCGGCGGGTCGCGAAGGTGATATTGGTAAAGCGCTGATTAAGGGAAATTTCGAGCTGGTCAATAAAATGGTCGATTTTTACCAAAGCTACTTTCCTGATTGCTTTTATCTTGAACTGATCAGAACCAACAGAGAAAACGAAGAAAACTATATCCATTTGGCTGTCGAGCTGGCAGAAAAAGCGTCACTCCCTGTGGTAGCGACGAACGAAGTGATGTTTATTTCTCCTAAGCGCTTTGATGCCCATGAAATACGTGTTGCCATACATGATGGTTTTACCCTCAACGATAAACGTCGCCCGAAAAAATATTCTAAAGAGCAGTACCTTCGAACTGAAGAGGAAATGTGTGAGTTATTTTCAGACATCCCTGAAGCGATTGAGAATACGGTTGAAATCGCCAAACGCTGTAATGTTACGGTTAGGCTTGGAGAGTATGTTCTCCCTGATTTTCCAACAGAAGGTTTATCGATAGAAGATTACTTGGTTAAAGTGTCTGAAGAAGGTTTACAAGACCGCTTAGAGACCTTATTTGATAAAGACGCAGCAGATTTTGCTGAAAAGCGTAAACCCTACGACGAACGTTTAGCCATTGAACTTAAAGTGGTTAACAATATGGGCTTTCCCGGTTATTTTTTAATCGTGATGGAATTTATTCAGTGGAGTAAAGATAATAATATTCCTGTTGGTCCTGGTCGTGGTTCTGGTGCAGGCTCTCTGGTTGCTTATGCCCAAAAAATTACCGACTTAGATCCCCTTGAATACGATTTGCTCTTTGAACGTTTTTTGAATCCTGAACGTGTCTCCATGCCAGATTTTGATATCGATTTCTGTATGGACAGGCGTGATGAAGTTATTGATCACGTTGCTGAACTATATGGCCGTGATGCCGTGTCGCAAATTATTACCTTTGGCACCATGGCAGCCAAAGCGGTTATCCGAGATGTTGGTCGAGTACTCGGTCACCCTTATGGTTTTGTTGACCGCATCTCTAAGCTTATACCGCCAACACCAGGCATGACACTAGCCAAGGCCTTTGAAGAAGAGCCTAAGTTGCCAGAAGCTTACGCACAAGACAGTGAAGTCAAAGATTTAATTGATATGTGCCGTATTTTAGAAGGCACAACACGTAATGCCGGTAAACATGCCGGTGGTGTGGTTATATCACCAACCACCATTACCGACTTTGCGCCACTTTACTGTGACGAAGAGGGTAAAAACCCGGTTACTCAGTTCGATAAAAATGATGTTGAAGATGCCGGTTTAGTTAAGTTTGATTTCTTGGGACTTCGCACGTTAACAATTTTGCAGTGGGCCATCGAAATGGCTGATGCAAAATTGTTAAAACAAGGCAAAGCGCCTATTGATATTACCCGGATTAATTTAGAAGACCCAGCCAGTTTTAAAGTGTTATTAAGATCTGAGACGACGGCAGTGTTTCAGCTCGAATCTAGTGGTATGAAATCACTTATTGCCAAATTAAAACCTGATTGCTTTGAAGATATTATCGCCTTGGTTGCGCTCTTTAGACCGGGGCCATTGCAGTCTGGCATGGTTGATAACTTTATTGAACGTAAGCATGGTCGTGAAGAAGTAAGCTATCCGGATGCTACTTGGCAACATATTGACTTAAAGCCTATTCTTGAACCGACTTACGGTATTATTTTATATCAAGAACAGGTTATGCAAATTGCGCAAGTATTGGCGGGTTACTCGTTAGGTGGCGCGGATATGCTTCGCCGCGCTATGGGTAAGAAAAAACCTGAAGAAATGGCCAAACAGCGTGATGGCTTTGAGCAAGGCGCGATCAACCGAGGTGTTGACGGCGAACTTGCGATGAAGATCTTCGATCTGGTGGAGAAATTTGCGGGTTATGGTTTCAATAAATCGCACTCAGCGGCTTACGCCTTGGTTTCTTATCAAACCTTATGGATGAAAACACATTACCCTGCGCCATTTATGGCAGCGGTAATGTCAGCCGACATAGATAACACCGATAAAATTGTTACCCTAGTTGATGAATGTGGCAATATGGGGATAGATTTACTGCCTCCTGATGTTAATGCCGGTCAATATAAATTTACCGTTAACGAGCAAGATCAAATTGTCTACGGTATTGGCGCAGTAAAAGGTGTAGGTGAAGGTCCTATTGATGCCATTATTGCCGCACGCGAAGCCGGCGGTGAATTTACCGATCTTTTTGATTTTTGCGCGCGACTCGATCTTAAAAAAATTAATAAACGTGTTTTAGAAAAATTAGTTAAAGCTGGGGCCATGGACAGTTTAGGGCCTAAAAAAATTATCAACGGTAAAGAAGTACCACATCGTGCTGTTTTATTTGAAACATTACCTGAAGCAATAAAGGCTGCAGACCAATATGCAAAAGCACAGGCAGTTGGACAGAATGATTTATTTGGCTTAATTAATGAAGCGTCAGCAGAGCCGCGACAAGCCTTTAAAGATGTGCCGATGTGGGCTGAAGAAGTTTGGCTCAATGCAGAGAAAGAAACGTTAGGTTTATATTTAACCGGTCATCCCATTAATCGTTTCTTAAGTGAAATAAAGCATTATGCGACTGGACGGTTAGTAAGCTTGCAACCGACCAGTAAAGACAAAACCACGGTTGCGGTTGGTTTAGTGTTAGGTGTTAGAGTCATGGTCAATAAGCGCGGCAGACGATGGGCCTTAGTTACGCTTGACGATAAAAGCGCTCGCATGGACATTAGACTCTTTCCCGATGACTATGATAATTTTGCTGAATTGCTGGTAAGTGATGCTATTTTGGTCTGTAGCGGACAGGTCAGCTTTGATGAATACTCCGGAGGCATTACAATGACCGCTCGAGATATCATGACGGTTGGTGATGCTCGTGAAAACTATGTCTCTTCAGTAGATATTAATGTCAATAAAAACAAGGCAGGCGCAGGTTTTATTGATAAATTTACCGAGGTATTAACACCTTATAAGGATGGTACGTGTCCTGTTCGGTTGTTTTATCAAAGAGATGAAGCAAAAGCTATGCTAGAATTAGGCGTACAATGGCGCGTTACGCCTGCAGACCCTTTATTACATGAATTAAGAACCTTATTAGGTGATGGCGACGTTACTTTAAGGTTTAAATAATTTAGGGCGCATTAAAGGGTTATTTATTGTTAACCATTATAAAAAATTTATAACAAGGTCGATGACGGCTTTGTTAGCAACTTAATAGTCAAATTAAAATTATTAAGTACTCTATTTGAATAATCATGCTGTTGTTATAAAACGGCATAGAACATAGGTAAGAATAATCATATGTCATTAAATTTTTTAGATTTCGAGCAGCCTATTGCTGAGCTTGATGCCAAAATTGAAGAGCTACAATTAGTCAATAACGGTCAAGAATTAGATCTTGACCTTGAAGATCAAATTACTCAATTACGCGGTAAAAACGCTGAGTTAACCAAAAAGATTTTTGCAAATCTTGACCCTTGGCAAACAGCTCGTGTGGCACGTCATCCACAGCGTCCTTATACGCTTGATTACATACCACGCATTTTTACTGAATTCGATGAGCTTGCCGGTGATAGACACTATGCGGATGATAGAGCCATTGTTGGTGGTACTGCGCGTTTAGACGGTAAACCTGTGATGATTATTGGTCATCAAAAAGGGCGTTCAACAGCAGAAAAAGTTAAGCGTAACTTTGGTATGCCTCGTCCAGAAGGTTACCGTAAAGCCTTACGCTTAATGCAAATGGCTGAACGTTTTAATATGCCCATTATTACCTTTATTGACACTCCTGGTGCCTACCCGGGTATAGGTGCAGAAGAGCGCGGCCAAAGTGAAGCGATAGCGATGAACTTAAAGGTTATGTCACGTTTAACCGTGCCGATTGTTTGTACGGTTATTGGTGAAGGTGGTTCTGGTGGTGCATTAGCGATTGGTGTTGGTGACCGTGTCAACATGCTGAAATATTCTACTTACTCGGTAATATCTCCTGAAGGTTGTGCATCAATCTTGTGGAAAACTGCTGAAAAAGCACCTACTGCCGCTGCCGCTATGGGTATTACCGCTACGCGTATTAAAGAATTAGAACTTATCGATAATATCGTTGAAGAGCCATTAGGTGGTGCACATCGTGATATGGATATTATGGCGGCTAACTTAAAGCAAGAATTAAAATCAAATCTTGCCGAACTAGAAGGCTTGTCAAAAGAAGAATTAATTGAAAAACGTTATGACAGATTAATGTCTTTCGGTTATTGTTAAGTTGTTATAAATCGACACGAGCAAAGTAGTATTGAATGCTTTGCTGATGAAGTTGTAGTCTTATCTTACTGATTCTATCTCTAAGTTAAGGCTACAGTTTTTTTGTTTTCAGTGTCAATTAACCAAGTATTTTATGATTAAACAGACCTTAATAGATTTTTTTTCCAACCACCCTCAAAAATCACTGCTTATTGCCTACAGTGGCGGTATCGACTCTCAAGTGCTGTTACATTGCCTTGGTTCTTTAAAAACACAACATGCTATTAATAGCGATATTCGTGTTTGTCATGTTAATCATGGCTTGAGTGTTAATGCCGTTAAATGGCAAGCCTTTGCTAAAGCTCAATGCCAACTATTTGGCCTGCCGTTAGACATTATTGAAGTAAACGTGCAAGCTGTTGCCCAAAAAAGCTTAGAAGCGCTTGCGCGCGATGCCCGCTATCAAGCACTAAAATCAGTAGCTAAAGCAGGTGATTTAATTGTTACTGGTCATCACAGTGACGATCAGGCTGAAACTTTTCTACTCGCCCTAAAAAGAGGCGCAGGTTTGAAAGGGCTCTCAGCGATGCAAAGTGAAATGATGTTGGGGCAGCAATTACTGGTCAGACCGTTATTAACTATTTCACGAGCCGATATTGAAGCCTATGCGAAAGAGTATGGCTTAGTTTGGATAGAAGATGAATCGAATACGGATGAGCGTTTCGACAGAAACTTTCTCCGCCATCAAATTTTACCTAAGTTAAATCAACGTTGGCCAAGCATCAATAAGACGATTGCACGCAGTGCTGAACATTGCTTTGAAGCACAACAATTACTCGATGAATTAGCGCAGCAAGATTTAATTGCTTGCCAGTCTTCAGCTAATAAGCTGAGTGTTGTTGATTTAAATAAGCTCAGCGAAGCACGTCTTAAAAATCTATTGCGCTATTTTTTATCTTGCCATGGATTTTTAATGCCAAGCCAAAAGCAATTAATGCAAATATGCCAGCAGCTTAATGCACAAGCGGATAAGTCGCCAGTTGTGCAATTAGCTGAGTGTTGCATCAGACGTTATCAAGGTGAGTTACATCTAACGGGTATCTATCAGGACCTGTCGCTGTGGCAACAAAATCTAGCATTAGCGCTGTTAGCCGATGATAAACCGTTAGATGTTTGTCTTCCCGATCAATTAGGTTGGTTAAGTTTTTCGAATTTATCAGCACAAGTACAAGAAAACAGTGACTGGCAGTCGGTGATAAAAAAACCGGCAGAGCAACAAAAAGTGACGATTAGTTTTTCTCACGAAAACCCAAGGTGTTTGCCACAATATCGACAGCATTCAAGACCATTAAAGAAAGTCTTACAAGAGCTTGCTATACCAACATGGCAGAGAAAAAGGTTACCTTTTATCTTTTATGATAATGAGTTGGTTGCGGTAGTCGGACAGTTTGTTTGTCAGCGCTATCTAGCCGAGAACAGTGACTCAGCATTTACGCTATCATGGCATGGTCAACTGCCTCTTTAAAGGTACCGTGTAACGAATAAACTAGACAGTGTCGGTGCATAAGTGGTAAAAATCTTTCATCGATGCGTTATCTTAATAACAAAAACAATAACTAAAATAAGACAAACTATGACAACACAAAATACCTCTGTAGAAAAAACATCACTTTTTGGTAAGCTAAAAGCTATTAACATCGTCAATCAAATCATTATTGCACTTGTTGTTGGTATTGTTTTAGCGCTTGTTTTACCTGAAGTTGCACAGTCATTTTCAATACTCGGCAGTTTATTTGTTAGTGCACTAAAAGCGGTTGCTCCTATTTTGGTGTTAGTTTTAGTCGCATCATCTATTGCTAACCAAAAACAAAATAGCGATGCTAACTTAAAACCGATTGTTGGGCTTTATTTACTCGGCACAATAAGTGCTGCGCTGGTTGCTGTAGCACTAAGCTTTGCGTTCCCGGTACAGTTAACATTAGATATTATTGGCGCAAGTGCTAATCCGCCACAAGGACTAGGTGAAGTCTTATCAACCTTAGCGTTTAAAATTGTTGATAATCCGTTTAATGCGGTTGTTACTGGAAACTTTATTGGCATTTTAGCGTGGGGCTTAGGCTTAGGTTTCGCGTTGAAAAAAGGCAGTGAATCAACGAAGGTCATGGTTCATGATTTAGCCGAAGCAATTTCAAGTGTCGTTAAATTGGTTATTCGTTTTGCACCTTTAGGTATTATGGGCTTAGTCGCAAATACGGTTGCGACCACAGGTTTTGATACCTTAGGTGAGTTTAGACACTTAGTACTATTACTTTTAGGATCTATGGTTATTATTGCCTTGGTGGTTAATCCGCTGATCGTTTATTTTATTACGCGTAAAAACCCTTATCCGCTAGTATTTACTTGCTTAAAAGAATCCGGCATTACCGCTTTCTTTACGCGTAGCTCTGCAGCAAATATTCCGGTTAACATGGAACTGTGTGAAAAACTTGATTTACATGAAGATACCTATTCGGTTTCTATTCCTTTAGGTGCCACCATTAATATGGCTGGTGCGGCGATCACCATTACGGTATTAACGCTGGCTGCGGCCAATACTTTAAATATTGAAGTTGACTTTGCAACCGCTATTTTATTGAGTGTCATCGCCTCAGTATCAGCTTGTGGTGCCTCTGGTGTTGCAGGTGGTTCATTGTTACTTATTCCATTAGCCTGTGGTTTATTCGGTATAGACAGTGATATTGCTATGCAAGTAGTCGCGATAGGTTTTATTATTGGTGTTATTCAAGACTCTGCCGAAACAGCCTTAAATAGCTCTACCGATGTTATTTTCACCGCAGCCGCTTCGCATCACATCACTAAAAATCTAGAATAAATGAAGTCTTCGTTAACCACCTCATATAGAGGTGGTTGATTTTAGACCCTGAAGCTAATTCAGGGGATAGCTTTTTTGCCACTTTATAGCCCTCAACAAAACTATACTTTCACTTTAATATTCAGCAACAGAGCTATACCGCCACTTTGGTATTCAGCAACTAAGCTATATGGTCACGTTTTAGCCAAAGTAAAGTGCAGCCTTTAAATAATGGCTCAGGTCAATTATTCCCCGTTTTTAATCAGCACTTTTTAAATCACTGAATTAGGAGCATAATAGCGAAAAATCTTCTTCAAAAATTAGTGAATTAATATTATGCCTACCGAAAATGCCTTAAAAGCACGCAGTAATGCTAGCTGTGAATTATGTACGTCAACTGAACAATTAGCGGTGTTTCCTGTGCCACCAACTAGCGACTTAAGTGCTCAGCAATGTGTATATCTATGTGCTACATGCACAGCACAAATTAATGGTGACACTGCAATGGATGTAAGTCACTGGCGTTGTTTGAACGACAGTATGTGGAATCAAGAACCTGCTGTGCAAGTTATGTCGTATCGCTTGCTTCATAAACTGTCAGCAGAGAGTTGGGCACAAGACGCTTTAGAAATGATTTACATGGAAGATGATGTTAAAACTTGGGCTGAGCAAGGCATTGCCGCTGCTGAGCGAGAGGGGCCAACAAGAGACAGTAATGGCACTGATTTACAAGACGGCGACGATGTTACCTTGATTAAAGATTTAAAAGTTAAAGGCGCTAACTTTACGGCTAAGCAGGGCACTATGGTGCGTGGCATTACCTTAACGGATAATCCTGAGCATATTGAAGGAAAAGTTAACGGTACACGTATTGTTTTAGTCTCGGCGTATCTGAAAAAAGCTTAAGCAAAACTTGCTGTTTATAATCGCCTTAAAAAGCTATGTAAAGTCAAAAAAAGCATCAAAGTAAGTCAGTAAAGCCCCAACATTGCGGTTTTACTGTCTTACTCATA
The DNA here is from genome assembly GCF_014077245.1 of Colwellia sp. BRX8-9. Taxonomy (NCBI): domain Bacteria; kingdom Pseudomonadati; phylum Pseudomonadota; class Gammaproteobacteria; order Alteromonadales; family Colwelliaceae; genus Colwellia; species Colwellia sp. BRX8-9. The sequence goes on along the minus strand of NZ_JACGVN010000003.1, from coordinate 64,596 downwards.
TCGTTTATAACCAACGTCTTACTTTTAGCTGATAATCACGGTATTGTTGACCAAATATTTTTGTTAACATTTTTTCTTCGGGGATTATTTGAAAACGTGTCATGTAGCCAATAAATATTAAAATAATAGGTAAAGATGCTAAATGTTGTAAGTAATAAGCGAGCGAGATCAGTGAAATCAGCATGGCTAAATACATTGGATTTCTTGAAAATGAATATATACCAGAACTTACCACGGTTGAGCTTGTTTCTGGTTTAGTGGGGTTAACAGTTGTTTTGTGTTTTTTAAAACTGACTATTGCACAAAGGCCCACAACTATCGCGATAAATAACAGCGCGAGGGCAACTGGCACATGAGCCGGCCAGCTCAAGGTGAGATCGGGTGATATTTTATAAAAAATCATCATTAATAACACGGCTATTAATATCTGCACAACGGGTATTACTTTTAACTCCATGATTTACCTTAAGCTTAAAAAGTTTATTGGCTGTTATTTTAGCAGGTATTAGTGGCTATTAAGCACACTATTCGATAAGTTTATTTTTTGGTGTTATTGACGTAGTCAGATAATATCGCCATTGTTCATTTGTATACTCGTTATGTTTCTTTAGCTTTCTTCCTGTTAAATTTTCAATATAGTACCGATAAAGGATTTATGAAATGTCAGTCCCCATCGCTTATTTTGCCGTTATTCTTATCTGGTCAACAACACCACTAGCGATAGTGTGGAGCAGTGAAACTATTCATCCAACCTTAGCGGTTTTGTTGCGGATGCTGATTGCGGTTGTACCTGGCTGGTTAATACTGAAGGCTTTTCGTATTGAGCTTCCTTGGCATAAAAGTGCGCTTAAACTTTATAGTTTTTCAGCGATAGGTATTTTTGGTGGGATGTTATTTGCGTATTTAGCCGCTGGCTACATTTCTTCTGGGCTGATGTCGTTAATGTTCGGCTTGGCACCTATTTTATCTGGAGTACTAAGTCAGCGCATTTTGGCTGAGTCTGCATTATCACCAGCAAAAAAAATAGCATTGGCGATCGCTATTTGCGGCTTAGCTACGGTATGTTTTGATAAAATATCACTTAAAGATGATGGATATATTGGCATTATCGCGGTATTGATTGCTGTTTCATTTTTTAGTTTAAGTGGTGTATTGGTAAAAAGTGTTGAAGTTGCTATAAACCCTATGGCAACAACCCTGGGTTCACTATTATTAAGTCTGCCTTTATTTATCTTAGTTTGGCTTATTTTCGATGGCAATATTGCGCATCAAACATGGAGTAACAAATCAATATTAAGTGTCGTTTATCTTGGTGTTATTGGCTCTTTAGTGGGCTTTATTGCTTATTTCTATATATTACAACGCCTAAAAGCGAGTACGGTGGCATTGATCACTATGATCACCCCAGTGATTGCCATTTCACTGGGGTTACTATTAAATAATGAAACAATTAATATTAATTTAATCGTTGGCGCATTAGCTATCATTGCTGGTTTAGCTATTTATCAATGGGGCGATTTAGTGATTAAACACCATCGTAATAAATATGCTCACTGATGAAAAAGTAACCATAGGATTTCGACAAGCCCAGCAGAGTGATATAGGCTATTTATTACAATTAAGAAAAGCCTCAATGGGCGAACATCTTATTGCCGCAGGTTTGGATTTATCTGATCAGCAACATCTTGCACGAGTGAATGAATTTTTTGCAGATTCAACTATTATCTTGATGAACAATGCCCCGATAGGCTTAATAAAAATAGCAGTTTTAGCGGATAAATTACACATCAGGCAGCTGCAAATTATACCTATACATCAAGGAAAAGGAATTGGTGGTAAGGTTTTAGCCTTAATTAAAAGAAAAGCAAAAGAGTTAAAACTACCAATAACATTAAATGTTTTGTTAGCAAATCCGGTTATTTCTTTATATTTACGCCATGGTTTTGTTGTCACTGGCCAGAATGAAGTTGAGTATCAAATGTGCTGGTTACAATAAAATAAGGCCAGTAATTAACAAATCACTGACCTTATGTTCAGGATGAACGGTATGTCACGATGCCATGGATGGCAAGGAGTGACGATGTTCAGGATGAACGGTATGTCACGATGCCACGGATGGCAAGGATGGCAAGGAGTGACGATGTTCAGGATGAACGGTATGTCACGATGCCACGGATGGCAAGGAGTGACGATGTTCAGGATGAACGATCAAACTTAATAGATTTTACCACTCGCTCGAACGGTGTTTACATCAATACGTGTTGGGGTAATACTGCCATCAACTAGTCCTTGCGTAGCGACTGATAACGACTCAATAACCTGATACATCGACGCTAAGTCTAGGCTGCTAATATCATCAGACGTTTTATGATAATGCTGGTCTTTATCAAGTTGGGTACTACTAAAACTGTGAGCTGGAACACCTAAACGGGCAAGTGTTGCATTGTCTGAACGATAAAACAAACCCTGTTCAGGGTAAGGGTCTTGGTAAATCTCACTGTTTTTAGCCGCTAAGCTGACGTTAAGTAATTCACCTAAATTTGAACGCTCCATTCCTGTCATCCAAACTGAACCAGCGCCAAACTTTGAAGGTTTACCTATCATCTCAATGTTTATCATTGCCACAACGTTGTTAGGATCTAATTGTTGTGAAAAATATTTAGAGCCAAAGCCACCAATTTCTTCGGCGGTAAAAGCACTAAACATTAAGGTTCTTTTGTTCTCACCTTGATGGGCATAGTGTTGTGCCAGATTAATAACAGCAGAGGTGCCCGACGCATCGTCATCAGCACCATTAAAAACCTCTTTACCATCAGCCGTTACACCTAAATGATCATAGTGTGATGAATATAAAACCACTTCTTTTGCTGTCGCTGGATTTTTATCTTTACCCGGTAGTATCGCAACAATATTGGTTAAGGTTTTTTCAGTTATCGAAGTACTCGCGTTAACGTCTACCGTGGTAATTTCATTATCATCGGCTAAAACCATAACAATAGCCCCTTGGTGCTCAAGGTTAAGCTTAGTTAAGCCTCGTTGAAAGTAACCTCGGTAACCGGCAAAGGTTTTAGCGTGAGCGCTATGGATAATAACCAGATGCTGGCCACCGTCATTATTCATTTTACCAAGAGCCGCGCGCATATCATCCGCTTCAGCAATAATATGGGTGTTAACATTTTCAAGGCTCTGCCATGAAAGCGTGGCCATAGTACTTGCCATGCCTAAGTTAGCGTCAGCAATAGTCTTACCATTTAAGGTCACCGTTAATGCTGTTGGCATAATACTGGTTACATTAAATGTTTGTTTGAAATCTTTATTGCCTACCATTGGGCTTAGTCCAATTTCGGTAAACCTTTGGCTAATATAATCACCCGCTTGGTCAATACCAACAGAGAAGCTGGCTCGGCCTTTTAAATCGTCACTTGCGAGATAAGTAATATCTTTAATAACTTGTTCCGATGACATTTCAGCAATTTTGGCTTTAGGTGATTCAGGCTCACTGCATGCCGAAAGGAGTGTAATGCCAGTAAAAAGAGCTAAAGTTAAGCGGCTTTTAGTAAGGTGACTTTTCATGCTTATTATTTCCCTATCCATGTTGGTATTAATTATTGTAATTTTGTTGTCTCAATTAACAGTGTTTCATCACCGGCAGTTAACCATAATTGGCCATCTTGGATACTGCACTGAAAGTCCATAGAGCGACCAGCAAGTTTTGCTAATGCATCACAGGTTTCTTGGCTAATGAGCTCAATGGAAAGTTTATTGAGTAGACGTAATTTGTTTTGCGACTGTTTCCACCAGGTTTCAGCACTGCTGCCATAAGCATAAAGAATCACTTTTTGGGCACGATTACAGGCTTTTTTGAGACGTTTTTCATCCAGTTGCCCAAGCTCTATCCATAGCTCAATCACTTCAGAGTAATTAATTTGCCACAGAGCCGCTTCTTCTTCGTCACTTACACCCTTACCAAACTGCAAATGTTCATTTGCATTTAAAATAAAAGCTAACAAGCGCACCATCATACGAATATCTGTTTCTGAAGGATGTTGGGCGATGGTTAAATTGAGGGTATCGTAGTAATTTCTGTCCATATCTGACAGTTGTATACTGGCTTTATTTATTGTTGCTTTTAGTGCCATGATTATCCGTAAAGTAAGAAATGCTAATTCAGCTTATAATACTCGTATAACATCAAGGAATACAGCAGGTAAGTGCTTTTATTCGACCAACCACTCTAATTCATCAATGACTTTTCTGGCTTCAGCAATCGTGCAATCAGTGCGAGCCATCAATTGGTTAACAGTAATGTCTGACTTTAATTTAGCAATACGCATAAGTTCATCGTGACTAAGTGCCTGCCTTTGACTCATTAAGTAATTAACTAGCCACTGCCAACTCGGCTCTTCTGAGTCTTGTATAAAAGCGACAACGTGTTCTAGTTGTTCAAAGCTAGCTTTGAGCTGCCAATTGCGTGAACGGCCAATTCTATAAAGCTCACAGCCACTAGCTCTTATTCCTGCTTTTAACGCATAAGCTTTTATTACTTTTCTAAGCAATGAGGGCAGATTAATGACAGGTATATGATTCGGCGATGTTTTCATAAGGAGCGAGTAACGTTAACAGAGAATAAAAAAACCAGCAAAATGCTGGTTTCAGTTTACTAATAATAGTTGATTACCATTTTTTCTTCGGTTGAAATAATAAGTCTAAATCATCTTCTTGATCTTTGGCTTTTTTCGCCGCATCTTTAGCATTAGTGCTTTTAAGTGCATCGGTTATTTCTTCAAGTTGGATCTCAACCTCAGCTTTTTTACTGACGGTATATTCTGTTTGCGAAGGATGAGCGGACAATGTTTGCAAAGCTTTCTCAAAATATTGGCGCGCTGAACCTAACATTTCTTTTTGGTAAGCCATATTGCCACGTTTTAGCAGGCTTTCAACACCAATCTGTAGTTGCATAGCATCAAGCTTTTTATCTTCATGGGTAAATGTTTGTGCGTCTAAAGCTCCTTTTACTTGCTCTGACTTAAGTGTAGCTCGTAATTTTTTAATACATTGCAAAATACTGACGAGTTGTTGTTCATTATCAGGGAGAAGGAATGGTTCCTCTTGTCCTGAAGTTGAAGCCGCAAGTTCTTGTGACGCCTTCAACCTTGCCTCAATTTCATTCACTTTACCTTTAATTTGTTTTGAATCAGGTAAAATTGATCTCATCGCTTTTGCTGCGGTTAAACTGCGTCGATTAAGAATGTTGACGATGCCAGGATTACTGGGCAGGTTAGCAAGATGAAGAATAAGGTCTTCACTTTCATCTATAATTGCTTTTTGCTTAGCCGCTTTTGTGCGTTTGTCTTTTTCTTGTTTTTCTTTGTGCTGTTGAATTGCGCCAACACTCACAACTATAATGATTAATGCGATAATTAAAGCAATGATAATGCCCATAATGTTAACTACTCGTCTGTTAAAATAGAAATATCTTTTATGCAGTCTACAAAAAATGGACACATTAGCATAGCCTTATATCAACCTTTTATCTCTGATACTAATGAAGGCTATTTATATAACTTTTTATTTTGAATAAAAAACTTCATTTTATCCTATAAAAGTCATTTTTAACTTAGTTACGTGGTTTTTGTTGTAATAATCCTACATTTTTAAATTAAATCTCGCATATAAGCAGAATAATGAAAATTAATATGGAATAAGTCTTCATTTAAGTATATATTTTTTGCATAAGCAATCAGCATCAAAAATTTTGAAGTATAATTATGAAACTGCAACAACTGCGCTATATTGTTGAAGTACTCAACAATAATTTAAATGTCTCTGCAACAGCAGAAAGTTTATTCACCTCTCAACCGGGCATAAGCAAGCAAGTTCGCATGCTAGAAGATGAACTCGGTATTCAAATATTCGGCCGCAGTGGCAAACATTTAACCCATGTTACTGCCCCAGGCAATGAAGTTATTAATATTGCCACAGAAATTCTCTCTAAAGTTGAAGCGATTAAAGCGGTTGCGCGTGAGCATACTCAACCCGATGAAGGTAAATTACGTATATCAACCACGCATACCCAAGCGCGATATGCATTGCCTGAAGTGATCAAAGGCTTTATGAAAAAGTATTCAAAAGTTTCTTTGCAAATGTCTCAGGGAACGCCAGCGCAAATTAGTGATGCCGCAGGCAAAGGTGACGCAGATTTTGCCATTGCGACGGAATCATTACACTTGTATAACGATTTAGTGATGTTACCTTGTTATCACTGGAATCGCAGTATAATAGTGCGACCCGATCATCCCTTAGCTAAAAAACAAGGCATTACTATTGAAGACTTAGCCAAGTATTCATTAGTGACTTATGTGTTCGGTTTTACTGGACGTTCAGAGCTTGATATTGCTTTTAATAGTCTTGGAGTAGAGCCTAAAATTGCTTTTACTGCCACCGATGCTGATGTAATTAAAACATATGTGCGTTTAGGTGTTGGCGTTGGTGTGATTGCTACTATGGCTATCGACCCTAGAATTGATAGTGATTTAGTGGCTATTGATGCCAGTCATTTATTTAATTCAAGTACCACTAAAATAGGCTTTAGACGCGGTACTTTCTTACGTGGTTACATGTTTGATTTTATTGAGCGTTTTGCTCCTCATTTAAATCGTGATTTAGTCACTAAAGCTGTTTTATTGAAAAATAATGCTGAAATAGATGAGATGTTTGCAAATATTAAGTTGCCTGTTCGTTAAAGCAGCTGCGATATAAATCAATAAACACATAAAAGCGACTGATATCAGTCGCTTTTTTATGTTCAGGATGAAGGGGATGTCGTGATGCCAATTATGTAAAGTATGGCAAGGAACGACGAATGTTCAGGACGAAGGATATGTCGTGGTGGCAATTATGGAAAGTATGGCAAGTAACGACGAATGTTCAGGATGGCCTTTCTCAGACATCCTGTATTTCAAATCATAAGTGTTTCGCTGTACGGCGATAGCAAGGAACGACAAATGTTCAGCCATTAACCCTTTGTCCGTTGCAGCTTTGGGATTAAAAACGTCTTAACATTCAGTAATGTTGACCGCTAAGCCGCCACGAGAAGTTTCTTTATATTTGGTTTTCATATCGTTGCCGGTTTCCCACATGGTTTTAATCACTTTATCCAGCGGGACTTTTTGATTACCGGTGCCGCGTAAAGCTAAACGCGATGCGTTGATCGCTTTTACCGAGCCCATAGCGTTACGTTCGATACAAGGAACTTGAACTAAGCCACCAACAGGGTCACAGGTTAATCCTAAATTGTGCTCCATACCGATTTCTGCCGCGTTTTCTACTTTACTTGGCGAACCACCCATAATTTCAGTTAATGCGCCAGCTGCCATAGAACAAGCTACGCCAACCTCACCTTGGCAGCCCACTTCAGCACCAGAAATTGACGCGTTAGTTTTATATAAAATACCAATGGCTGCGGCGGTTAATAAATAGCGTACACAGGTATCTTCATCAACAGGTCTAACAAACTTATCGTAGTAGCATAATACGGCAGGTATAATACCGGCTGCACCATTGGTTGGCGCCGTTACAACACGACTACCTGCGGCATTTTCTTCATTAACTGCAAGAGCAAATAAGTTAACCCAGTCCATCGCTATAAGCGGATCGTTGTTATTTTCAACTGATAATGCTTTATAAAGGGCAGGGGCTCTGCGCGCAACTTTTAAGCCACCGGGTAAAATACCTTCGGTTTTAATACCACGGTCAACACAATCTTTCATTGCTTGCCAGATATTAACTAGTTTAGCCCTAACCGTGGCTTCGTCGGCTAAGCACTTCTCATTATTCATCATGATGGTACTGATCCTGAGATTTTTCTCATTAGCTTCGTTGATAAGCTCAGTCGCTGATGAGAAATAATGAGGACGTTTGATATTGTTGTGCAGAGATAATGCTTTATCTTTTTCTTTTTCAAAGTCGCGGGCGTTAACAATAAAGCCGCCACCGATTGAATAATATGTTTGCTCTAGTAATAACGTACTTTCTTTTCCTGGGATATCTTCAAAGGCAAAAATAGTCATGGCATTTGAATGAGCAGGTAACGTTTTACGGCGATGATAAATAATTGCATCATTTTTAGGGAATGATACTAAGTGCTCGCCATTAAGCGAAATTTTTTGGCTAGCCACTACGGCTTCTAGAATTGAATCAATAGCGTCGACGGCAATCGTATCCGGATTTTCGCCAGACAGACCTAAAATTACCGCTTTGCCGGTACCATGGCCAATACCTGTTTGCCCTAACGAACCAAAAAGTTCACATTTCACCCGTGTTGTTTGGGTTAATTTATGCTCATCTTTAAGTTGTTCAACAAACAATTTCGCTGCTTTCATTGGACCTACAGTGTGAGAGCTTGACGGGCCAATGCCAATAGAAAACATATCAAATACACTAATCATACTAAAACCTGAATTTATTTTGATAAAATTATCAAAAGATGGAATTATCTTCGGTAATTGTAACTTAAAGCTACCACCATGAAAAACAATAATAGTTTAATTATAGTTGATATTAACTAAAAACTTAAAGGTCAAGATAATTGAATGGCCAAATCTTTCAGCATTACCGCGGTTGCGCCCCATATATTATGGTGCTCGAAAGGCATAAAGTGAATTGAAAAGGGTTTGCGATGACGTTCAATGGTCACCATGTAGTGATTATTAAAATCTAGAAAATGTTGTAATGGCACCTGAAATATTTCAGCAACTTCATTTTTATCGATCACATAATTTTGTTTTTTATCAATAAAAGCAATGATGGGGGTAACCACATAACCACTGATTGTTTCATAAGGAAGTAATTGGCCAACAATATTAATGTTGTTACTATTTAAACCAATCTCTTCTTCAGCTTCTCTTATGGCGGTGCTAATAAAACTTGTATCAAAGTCTTCCATTTTTCCACCGGGAAAACTGATTTGCCCAGGATGATGTTTTAAATGACTAGCACGTTTTGTTAACACAACAGAGAGTTGTTTATTCTCTTCTATTAGCGCGATTAACACGGCTGCAGGTTTTAGTGCGCCAAGGTGCTGGTATTGATGGAGGGAAACATCAAGTGTTGAAAATTGAAAGTTTTGTAAAAAATCATGCTTGTTCATTATAAATCCATCAATGGCGAAAACCAAAACTACAATAAGTTAAAGCGCTGATAACACAGGTAATATTTTGTTTACTTTATCAAAGGTTTCTTGATATTCAGCGTCAACTTTTGAATCAGCCACTACGCCACCACCGGCCCAGCAATAAATGATACTCGCTTTGGTCGCGTTATTTTTTTCGCACAGTAGGGTACGTATAGTAATGCTAGTGTCCATATTGCCACAAGCAGAAATATAACCAATAGAACCACAATAAATACTTCGTTGATGAGGCTCTAATTCATCAATTATTTCCATGGCTCTTATTTTTGGAGCGCCAGTAATTGAACCGCCAGGAAATGAAGCCGCTAATAAATCAGTCGCTTGATAAGGTTGTGCTAACTCACCTTCAACGGTGCTAACTAAGTGATGAACCGCAGGGAAACTTTCAATATTAAACAACTTAGGAACTTTTACCGAGCCAGCAATACAGACTTTACTGATATCATTTCTCAGTAAATCAACAATCATTAAGTTTTCGGCTCGGTCTTTTTCTGAGTGCTGTAAATCAACTGAGTTTTGTTGGTCTATGACGGCATCATCACTTCGTGGTTTAGTGCCTTTTATCGGCTTACTTTGTACTTTACGGCTTGCTTTTTGTAAAAATCGTTCAGGAGAAATACTGAGAATACTGGCTTTTTCAAAACGTAAAAAAGCAGAAAACGGTGCTTTATTTTTATCACGTAACGCGCAATAAGCTTCGAATTCATCACCTTGATACTGAGCACTAAAGCGTTGTGCTAAATTAATTTGGTAGCAATCTCCAGACAATAAGTAGTCTTGTATGCGCTTAAATTTTTCATCATAACGCGCTTTACTCATATTCGACTGCCAGTCGGTCATTAATGAAAACTTTTCTTTTACTTGTGTGGCTTTCTTTATCAAAGCTAACTGCTGATTTATTGCTTTTGTTAGGCTTTCTCGTTGTGGTTGTGGGCAAACCAACCAAAACTGTTGAGCTTGGTGATCAAAGATTAATGCCTGAAAATAAAGCCCTATCGACATGTCGGCTAAATCTATATCTTGCGTTGTTTGATGAGGCAAGTTCTCAAAACGTCTGCCTAAATCGTAAGAAAAGTAACCGACACTGCCGCCATTAAAAGGTAAGTGGCTGGTGGCAACAGTTATGTTGTTGAAGCATTGTTGTTGAATTTCTTTTAACAGCGTTAATGGATTTTGATGACTGATTTGTTTTTTGTCCTCTTTTAACCAGCGTACTTCAGTTTGATCGCCGCGAGTAGTTAGCGTAATTTCGGGTTGCCAAACCAGAATATCAAAGTTGCTATCAACGTGGGCAGGTGACTGTTGTTCACCACAAGAGTCAAGCCACATCGCCCAAGGTTGATGACTAAAAGCTGAAAATAAAGCTTTTACATCGATAGATTTTTCTACAGTAAAATGCTGGGCAGAAATAGTGAACATGACAGGTTTTACTCGATAATATTGTGGAAGCTCGTTAACAAGAAGGGTATGATATCTGCAAATTTATAACTTTCAACCATTTTCAGCTTCCCTCGTTTATCTATAATTTCAGGTAAGTAAGTAAATGCCGTTGAACTACATCTGTCGATCTGCATAAAAAGAGACCCTCATGACTATCATTAAACAACAAGATTTAATTGAAAGTATTGCCGATGCATTACAGTACATTTCTTATTATCACCCTTTAGACTTTATTCAAGCGCTTGAAAAAGCCTATCATAAAGAAGAAAGCAGCGCAGCTAAAGACGCTATTGCTCAGATCTTAATTAATTCTAGAATGTCAGCCCATGGCCAGCGTCCTATTTGTCAAGATACCGGCATAGTGACTTGCTTTGTTAAAGTGGGTATGGATGTTCAGTGGGACAAAACTGACTTAACAGTTCAGCAAATGGTTGATGAAGGTACTCGCAGAGCTTACTTAAATCCAGACAACCCATTGCGCGCTTCTATTGTAAAAGACCCCGCTGGCGCGCGTATTAATACTAAAGATAATACACCATCGGTTGTTCATATCGATATGGTTGCCGGTGGTGGCGTCGATATCATGATCGCAGCGAAAGGCGGTGGTAGTGAAAACAAATCTAAAATGGTGATGTTAAATCCTAGTGATTCAATCGCTGACTGGGTAGTTAAAACACTACCATCAATGGGCGCAGGTTGGTGTCCACCGGGAATGTTAGGCATAGGTATCGGCGGAACAGCAGAAAAAGCAGGGGTACTTGCCAAAGAAAGTTTAATGGAACCGGTAGATATTCAAGACCTTATTGACCGTGGTGCTGAAACAGCCGAAGAAAAACTGCGTCTAGAAATTTTCGAACGTGTTAATAAATTAGGTATTGGCGCACAAGGTCTTGGCGGTTTAACGACGGTTGTAGACATTAAAATTATGTCAGCACCAACCCACGCTGCATCAAAACCTGTGGTGATGATACCCAATTGTGCGGCAACGCGTCATGTTCATTTTCACTTAGATGGTTCTGGTCCGGCTAACTTAACACCACCAAAATTAGAAGATTGGCCAGAAATAACTTGGGAAGTCGGTGAAAACGTACGTCGTGTTAATGTTGATACCTTGAAAAAATCTGATATCAGTAGCTGGAAAACCGGTGAAACTGTATTATTGAGCGGGACTATCTTAACCGGACGTGATGCTGCCCATAAACGTATTCAAGATATGCTAGCCAAGGGCGAAAAGTTACCAGTAGACTTTACTGACAAGTTTATTTACTACGTAGGTCCTGTCGATGCTATTGGCGATGAAGCAGTTGGCCCAGCTGGCCCAACGACAGCAACACGCATGGATAAATTTACAGAAATGATGCTCTCTGAAACAGGGTTACTTGGCACTATCGGCAAGGCTGAACGTGGTGCCGAGACCGTTGAAACCATCAAAAACCATAAGTCAGTTTATCTAATGGCCGTCGGTGGTGCTGCATACTTAGTATCAAAAGCTATTAAAAAAGCAAGAGTTGTTGCTTTTGAAGATATGGGGATGGAGGCTATTTACGAATTCGAAGTTGAAGATATGCCAGTCACTGTAGCTGTTGATAGCCAAGGAGAGTCGGCTCATGTCACGGGTCCTGCTATTTGGAAAGCTAAGATTGAAGTGCAAGATGCCAAATCAAAAAATTAATTGATGCTTGTGTAAGCAAATAATTTTAAAACAAGCGCCTTAGGGCGCTTTTTTATTGACGATAATAAGTTGAAAATTTTGTCTATACTAAAAGAACATTAATAAAATTAAGTTTTGAAAACATTAACTATGACTAACACTAACCTGCGCACTGTTACTATTATTTATTATATTGAAGATTCACTTGAGTTAATGCACTTTGTTGGACAATTTGCAGAAAATGCCAGTGGGCGGGTCATTATTCCGGAAAAATTTAAAGAAGATAAATCGATTGTTGCTGTGTGTGATGGAGAAATAACCATTCTTAATAAAGTTGGCGATCGCATTCATCTTATCAATGATTATTAAATATGGACTTGTTAATGAACAAGCTTAGAATAAACTTAACCTGAGTATATTTCTATGGTTTAATACTGATAATATTTACAGTGTTACTGATGTGACTTTATGCCTATCGATGAACTCCTTGTTTTTTTAGAGAAAATCCCTACCGAAATTTTTATGCTGTTTAGCGTTATTCTATTGGTATTGTGTTTTTTAATCAGCTTTATAGTATTTTTTAAAATAAAAAAAATGTCACTACAGTTGTCTTTGCAACATGAAAAGTTACAGCTATTGTTTGAAAAATTAACCGTTGATAGTGAAGTCTCAAATAAATATCAACAGCAACAACAGCAGCAAACTAGCTTTAATCATCAACAATTGGCAAACCAACAAGTTGAGTTAAAGACTTATTTTGAACAACAAATCTCTGACTTTAAAATTAAGCTGTTGTATCAACATGCTGAGCAAGGTGAGAAGCAGTCATCGAGTTTACATGCAAGTAGTGAAAAGTTACACCGCGCATTACACGAGCACCAAGTCGTTTTTAATCAGAATCAGCTAAAATCGGTTGATCAACTTGTTGAACACCTAAATCGAGTGACGCACATTAGCCGCGAAGAGTTAACGAAGTCATTGCAAGCATCGAGTGAGCAAATGGCTAAACGTATTGATGGATTAACCGTCTCTACCGATAACCGCTTGAAAGAAATTAGCGGGCAAGTAGAGAAACGTTTAGCGGAAGGGTTTGAGAAAACAACAAAAACCTTTAATGATATTTTGCAACGCCTTGCCTTGATTGATGACGCGCAAAAGAAGATAACGGAACTTTCCTCAAACGTCGTCAGCTTACAAGAAGTATTAAGTGATAAGCGTTCGCGGGGGGCTTTTGGCGAAGTTCAGCTTAACAGTTTAATTCGCAACGTGATCCCCGAGCAAAACTTTTCTTTACAGCACACTTTATCAAATGGAAAAATTGCTGATTGTATTTTATTTTTACCTGAGCCAACCGGTAATGTCGTTATTGACTCTAAGTTCCCTTTAGAAAACTATAAGAAAATGCTGGATAACCAATTAGGGGAACATGATCGAAAATCGGCAGAGCGTCAATTTAAACTCGACATAAAAAAACATATTAACGATATTAGTTCTAAATACTTAATTGAAAAAGAAACCGCCGACGGCGCTATTATGTTTATTCCTGCAGAAGCTATCTTTGCTGAAATTCATGCACATCAAGGTGATTTAGTTGATTACGCCAATAAAAAACGAGTATGGCTGGCATCGCCAACCACGTTAATGGCTATATTAACAACGTCACGCTCGGTACTAAAAGATGAAGCAACCCGTAAGCAAATACATGTTATTCAAGCGCATCTCTCACACTTATCTCAGGACTTTAGTCGTTTTAAATCTCGTTTTGCCAATTTAGCAAAGCACATAGACCAAGCGGCGAGTGACGTAAAACAAATCCATACCTCTGCAGATAAAATATCGTCACGCTTTGATAAAATTGAACAGGTTGAGTTGAAAAATGAAAGTGATGAAAAGCCCACTGGTACAGACAGTAAAATAGATAATGAGCAAGCTCTACCTGTTGTTTAACCTGATTGCTTCTCTACCCTTTAGCGATAACTTAATCTAAGGAGTTAATCTTGTTGCAAAGAATTAAAGGACTAAAAACTCTGTTTATTAGTTTAGGCACAGTTGCTTTAGTTTATTTTTTGATGATGAAAAGCCAAGCTTTTTGGCTAAAGCAAGTAGTGATTGTCGAACAATTATTAGTGGTGTTCTTGGCTGTTGTGATCGTCTTTGCCAGTTATTTTAATCGTAGCAGGTTAGCCTACTTATCATTATTGTGGCTTTTATATTACGCCAGTATTACTTTTTCACCGCCTTGGTCAACTTGGTTACTGCAGCAGGGTGATTGGTTAACGTTATTTGGCTGTAGTGTTTTACTTTTATTGTCTTTGATAAAAGACCGTGGCGTCATCTCAATTCATGGTCTTTATCGATTAGTCGCTATCGCCTTAGTGGCTATCATTAGTTATGCTTGGTTAACGATGAGTGAGCCAATTATCATTTTTGTACAAACCTTTCCCCATATTGCAGGCTTTAGTAAGGTTATTCGTTTAGAGTTACCACTAGCTTTATGCACTATGGTTATTGTTTGGCGAGCATTGATTAAAGCGGATTTAGTGACTTCAGCGGTTGCGCTTTCTTTACTGTTTTGGCTATGTTATCAATATCAATTAATTGAGCTACCGCTAAGTTTAACGCTGGCATTACTCAGTTTGTATTTCGTGTTAGTCATTGTTGTCGACGCTTATTTTCTTGCCTATCGAGATGACTTAACGGGCTTACCATCGCGTCGGGCGCTCAATCAGTTAGCCTTATCACTTGGACGAAACTACACCCTTGCTATGCTAGACATTGATCATTTTAAAAAGTTTAATGATACCTATGGCCATGATATTGGCGACCAAGTATTAAAACTAGTGGCAAAAAAAATTGGCAACGTTAAAGGGGGAGGGAAAGCATTTCGCTATGGCGGAGAAGAGTTTACCATCGTATTTACTGGTAAAACTATTGAGCAAGCCTTAACTGAGTTAGAAGCGGTACGTCAAGCTATTGAAACCTATAAAATTGTCATTCGTCAGCCACAAAGAAAAACAAAACAACAACGAAACGCTAAAAAAGTAAGCAAAAATAGTGAGTTTAAAACGGTCAATGTCACTATTTCAATTGGCGTTGCAGTACGGGAAAGTAAACAAAGCTTTGAACAAGCGTTAAAGTGCGCGGATCAAGCGTTATACAAAGCTAAGAACAAAGGGCGAAACAACGTTAGTGTTTAAAGCGGGCTAAATATGATGATTGTTTGCAAGTATAAGACTGGACCAGCAAAAATCATCGTTCACAAGCAAGGTGAACCACGCTCATGCAAAGCATCATTATTGAGCAAGCCTTGCATTGTTTATTGACGTTAACGTGACCAGTGATATTATTAATCGCCACCGAGCACAAATTACCGGCTCCCCTGAACTTGCTTCAGGGGCTGATGTTAAAAGGCTGTAATAATGCTGGGTAAGCCAGTTATTAACGCTTAATTTAATATCGCAACGTTAACAAAAACCACACTTAACAATAGTGGGCAGACAAAACGAAGGTAATTTCCCCAAATGGGTAGCCACTTCCTGCCTTCTTGTAGCGCTTTATCACGTAATTTATTACCTCTATTCCATAACCAACCGACCACAATAAAGTAGAATAAACAACTTAATGGCTGCAATATGGTTGTTAATGCTCGAATCACTAAACCAAATAATTCGTCAAAAAAAGCAATTAACAACATGCTGGCACAAAGCACCACGAAGGAGACTAGCCATGTCGCTTTTGAACGAGTAAAGCTTTTGTCTTCCATTAAATAAGATACAGGTACTTCAGTTGAAGAAATAGTTGAAGTTAATGCCGCAATGGATAACAACAAGAAGAAACAGCTTGAGACAATCAAGCCCACATTACCCATTGAATTGAACAGCTCAGGTAATATCTTAAAGATTAACTGTCCTTCACCAATCAACTCGTTATTACTGAAAACTTCAACTCCGGCTTCTTGAGCAACAAAAAGTGCCGGTATGATTAACAGACCGGCCATAAAAGCGATAAAAGTATCAAGTGCGGTGATAGAAATGGCTAATTTACCGATATCTTTACCTTTTTGCATGTACGAGCCGTACACCATCATACCGCCTACGCCAATAGACAATGAAAAGAAGGCTTGTCCCATTGCTGATATGATGAGTTTAGGGTTAGTCACCTGTGAAAAGTCAGGAATTAAATATAACGCTAAGCCTTTTTCTGCACCGGGTTGGCGTAAAATATAAATGATTAAACCAATTAGCATCACTAACAATAACGGCATTAAACGCCCTGACCATTTTTCAATGCCGGCATTAACGCCCTGATGTATAATGGCGGCGCCGAGTAAGATAAAAAGTGGCGTAAATAATAAATTACGTTCGGTGCTTGATGTGGCTAACCACTGTGAAATATTAGTTAGGCCTAACAGCTCAGTAAATGCTGATAGAGCATGCGCTAACATCCAACCAGCGACGATAGTGTAAAAGCTTAACATCATTATAGCGCCACATAGGCCTATTATGCCGGCATACTTACCTACATTGGGCCAAGTGTCTTTACAGGCCTCTTTTAATGCGGCTACCGGATTTTTTTGCGCCTGGTTACCAATATATATTTCTGCATACAAAGCGGGGAGGGCGAGTAAAAGTGTCACGAGTAAATAGACGAATAAAAAAGCACCACCGCCATTATTAGCGGCTTGGGTTGGAAATCCCCAAATATTGCCTAAACCAATGGCTGATCCTGCAGCGGCCAAGACAAACCCGATACGGGAATGAAAAGAATCTCTAGTGTGTGTCATATAGTATTGAATGCAAATTATTTTTATTTGGTGATGAGCTTACCGAGTTCAGATCATATAGCAACGGTTTTTTAAAAATTTGTTTCTGATAAAATATAAACACTGTAAACCTAGCAACTAATGGCTGATAAACTTGCTTTCAAAAATATTACCCCTATATAGGTTGAAGTTAAATTAATGTCATTATAAATACGTATGAAAAGTGTGGGTGTTGTTAAAGTTATCAAGATAAGCTTGGACATTATCCCCCGAAGCTACGTTTATTTTAATAAGAACGTTGTAATAACCCGTTTGTCGGCGTTAACACGGTTGAATGTTATTTTGAGAGAACTTTATTTATGAATTCCTATGTGGTGCGTATCCAAGAACGGCTAAAAAAAATTGACGCTAGCCCGTTTTTTCAATGGTCAATTATTGCCGTTATTATTATGTCAGCATTACTTATTGGCGCAAAAACCCATAACTTGCCCCCGCAAGCATTAAGAATATTGGTTTTTTTAGACAGTGTTATCACGGTATTTTTTGTCATCGAATTATCAATACGTTTTATGGCTTTTCAAGATAAAAAGAATTTCTTCAAAAGTGGTTGGAATATTTTTGATACCTTAATTGTTATTGGTAGTTTAATACCAACAGGTGGCTCAGGTGTCTTATTAGCACGGCTGTTGAGAGTGTTTCGGGTGTTACGTCTAGTTTCTATGGTACCTGAATTACGCCTGCTGATTAATTCGCTGCTCAAAGCTATTCCTCGTATGGGCTATATCGCCTTACTCATGTTTGTTATTTTTTATATTTATGCTGCAGTTGGCAGTATGGTTTTTAATAATATTAATAAAGAGCTTTGGGGCGATGTTTCAATATCGATGTTGACCCTTTTTCGTATAGCCACTTTTGAAGATTGGACCGATGTGATGTATGAAACGATGGCGATTTATCCGCTTAGCTGGATTTTTTACCTGACCTTTATTTTCTTAACGGCTTTTATCTTTTTAAACATGATGGTCGGTACTATTCTAGAAGTTATGGGCAAAGAAAATGAAATTTATCGCGCCGAACAACATGGCGAATCAGGTGAAGGTGGAGAGCCGGCTAGCCGAGCACAAATTGAAAACCTTGAGCGTGAGCTTGCCGAAATTAAGACTTTACTCAAAGAAAAACTCAACCATCGCTGAGATTAATTTTTATAGATAACCGAACACTTGTGGGATTTAATTAAATAAGATGGTATAAAATAAAAATCATATTTAATTCAAGTGTTTTGGTTATTCTTAATGATTGCTTTCAAGCGAATTGTGTACTTTTTTATCGTTATTATTGTTCAAGCTTCATTTTTTTCGTCTGCGACGCTTGCCGCGGATCAAAATACCCTGCCCAGTGATGAGCAAAAGATATCACAAGAAATTGAAATTCTTAAAAAAATTGAAGATGACCAGCAAGCGGTTGATTACTCAATATTATTATTAACGCGCTCAGCTTTAATTCCCAAGCAAATAATTGACATCTTAGATATTCAACAAAAACGTTACTATCAGTTAACCGAGCTTCGATTAGGATTAGCTAGCGCTCAACGAATAAAATTAATTGCCACTGAAAATAACTTTAAAAAAATAGCCGCTAATGCTAATAAAATGATCGGTATATATCACTATTTAATCGGTGATTATCCAGAGTCTGTAGCCGCTTCTCAAGCCGCATTAAGTTATTATATAAACTCACCTGAGCCGCTTACATTGGCTGGGATATACAATAATATTGCCTTGGCTTATATTAATCTGGGTAATTCCAGTAAAACCTTAGTCAATTTTCAACTAGCCGAAAGCATCTATAATAAATTGGGCACTAAGCAAGATAAAATAGATGTGCGTTATAACATTGCCGGTTTATATTTAACTTTAAAAAGATACGATATCGCGATTGAACTCTATCTCGATATTATTGCACAGCTTGCTTTTGTCGATGACAAGCTCACCTTAGCTAAAGCCAAGGGAGAATTGGGCACTGTTTATAAATATTCAGGAGAGTATCAGCAATCTCTTAAATTTCTGTCACAGGCAATAGCGTATTTTGAACAATCTAATAACGACTATTATTTAGCGGCTTTTAGTCATAATATTGCCGGTCTTTATAATATGATGAACCAGCCAATAAATGCAATTAAGTATGCAACACAAGCGATAAATTTGGCTAAAGCTTCAAATCATAACACCGCTTATGCGGGTGGCTTGTATAGTCTAGCGCAAGCAGAGTTTTCGTTGGGCTATGTTGAAAAAGCCTATGAAAGCTTACAGCTCTCTGATGAAATAGCTAAAAAATCTGGTCATGAAGAACAAATGACGAATAATATGGCGCTGCTGGCGTTGATTTATTCGGCACAAAACAAGCAAAGTGCGGCCTTTGAAACACATCAAAAATATATTAAAAGAACAAGAAGAATAGCGAACAATCAGCTCAATAGTCAATTGTCAGACTTTGAATCTAACAAATTAAGACAAGAAGTTAGCCAGCTCAAGCAAAATGAGCAACTTCAGGCATTAGAGACAGAGCAAGCCGATCAACAACGTAATTTTAGCTTAGTGGCTGCTTGTTTTATCATTGTTTTGGCCTTATTTATTTTCAACCGAAATGTTGAAAAACGCGCTAAATTAAAGTTATCTGAGCGAGTTAAAAACCGCACTCAAGAGTTAGAACTTCTAACCAGCGAGTTGGTCAAAGCTAATGCCATTAAAAGTCAATTTCTTGCCAATATGAGCCATGAAATAAGAACCCCTTTAACGTCAATTATTGGCCAAGCAGAGGCAATAATAAATGGTGATGTTGATGAAAGTTACCTGCAAAAAGAAGTTAAAATAATTCACGGTAATAGTTTGCATTTATTAGAGCTTATTAATAATATTTTAGATTTAAGTCGCGTTGAGGCCAATAAGTTAGAGTTAGAACTTGTCGAGCAAGACTTACACGTTATTTTGCATGACATTGCTAATATTTTTATTAAATCAGCGACAGTCAAAGGATTACAATTTCAGATAGTACACACCTTGCCAAACAAGTTTATGCTGACCATTGATGGCTTTCGCTTAAAACAAATCTTAATTAACTTATGCTCCAATGCCATTAAATTTACCAGTAAAGGCTCAGTTACTCTTGATATATCGGTCAAAAACGCCGCGTTAACTATTGCGGTTAGCGATACCGGTATTGGTATGAGTGAAACACAATTGCAGGAAGTCTTTAGCAGCTTTACTCAAGGCGACAGCAGCATTAGCCGACGATTTGGTGGATCAGGTTTAGGTCTATGTCTATCAGAGCAATTGGCCAAATTAATGTCAGGAAAAATCACCGTTATCAGTACGCTAAATAAGGGCAGTATTTTTACTTTAGTCTTACCTTGCAAGCAACTCGAATCGATTCAATTAGCCAAGTTTCCTCCCACTAAAATTATCGCCTCTGCATTCACTGCAGATGCTAGTGATATTAAGTTTGAAGGGCAAGTATTACTGGCCGATGACCATGATGATAATCGCCGGTTAATCGCTCGTTTATTAACATCGCTAGGCTTAGAGGTATTGTCAGCTAAAAATGGTCGAGAAGCAGTTGAGCTTTGTTTAAAAAACAAACCTAAACTCATTCTTATGGATATACAAATGCCAGAAATGGATGGTATTGAGGCTTTTAAAGTATTGCGACAAAAAGGATGCGCTAGCCCAATAGTCGCATTAACTGCCAATGCCATGTCTCATGAAGTCGACAAATATTTAGCGCTTGGTTTCGATGGACATTTAAAAAAGCCTATTGAGCGAAAATTATTTATTGCGACCATAGCTAAATATTTTGGTGAACAAATGGATGAAAGCGCAGCTGAACAAGCCATTTCAAGCGTAGATATGTCCGATTTAGTGACAGAATTTAAATCGAATTTAGTGTTAGAGCAGCAAGATATCATTCTTCATATTAAAAATAATGAATTAGAGAAGCTTGCTGAATTGGCTCATCGTATTGCTGGCGCCGCACAAATGTTTGGTTTTTCACTGGTTTCAGTGAGTGCGATAAAATTAGAAAAACATATTAAAACTGGCTCTTCTCAGCTGATCAGTGAAGCGGCGCAAAACCTACTTAATGAAATAGACCAAGTGCTTTGGTAAGATTATTCCACTTAGTCTTCATCCGCTAACGCTGCTCTTGATATATAAACACTTGGTTTATCGGTTGTTCAAATATATCTGCAATTTTAAAAGCAACTTCTAAAGAGGGAGAATATTTTCCTTTTTCAATGGCTACTATGGTTTGCCTAGAGACTGAAACGCTATCAGCAAGTTTTTGCTGAGTCATTTCTTGATGTTCAAAGCGCAATTTTCTAATGTTATTGGTAATAACTTTAGCCATATTAATAGCCTCGACGATAAGAAACTAATTTAACTGACGAACAAACAATTTCGGCAAGCAAAGAAAAGGCAATAATTAAATGCATAATTTCATACTCTTTAGCTAAACCAGGCATTGAAAAAGTAAATTTGGATAGTGCGGGAAATAGAATATAGAAGGTCACACAGAAAACACCCAAGGACAATATCTTATAAGCATATGAGTTTGCCCGCCTTGAAATTATTTTATCACGCTCATCACTTTTATCATTTGCTTCTCTATACTTAAAAATAGCGAGAATAGTTTGTAAAACAACTTCTAAAAAAATCGTATAAATTACTGCAGTAAACAATAAGCCATACATAGCCTCTACCGAGAATAATTGCCGCTGATATAAATTGACGACACCCAATGCATAATTGCTCCAAATACCGAGGGTAATTAAAAGTGATACTAAAATACTGGTTTCTCTGTAAGACATAAGCTTTCCTAGGTTGATAATTTTGACACTGTGTCTACTATATTTGACATGAGTTAGCATAAGATTTAATACACCCAGTGTCAAATATCTTTTACATCATGATTGGTTTATTTTACATTTTGTTATATACAGAGAAGGGCAGCAATGATCTTAGCGGATCTTAATTTAATTTTTTGATAATTATATAGGGTAGTTAGCGAAATAATAAAGTGCATTCAAAAAACTTTCTGCCTTCTCGTTCAATATCGATAAAAGGCAGGTTATTAGTGTTATTGGCTATTTCACTCTTGGTTAATATGGAGTAGACATTAAAGTTAAAATAGCTAAATCGCTGTTTTAAGTGATTGTTAAGGTTTTGTTATCGCATTTTTTGAATGCAAGTGTTTATCGTTATGCCTTAATTCAGTTAAAATTTAATTTTTCTTGTCAACATATCCTTAAACATCACCCAGTCGCCGAGTAAACTATAGAAAGGATAGGTAAATGTGGCGGGTTTGTTTTTTTCAAAGAAAACATGTCCCAGCCAAGCAAATCCATAACCTATCACGGGAATAAACCATAAGCCTTGCCATAGCGCATAGCTAATACAATAAATAATCAGTAATATTATTAACGACGAACCGATAAAATGTAAGCGTCGACAGATAATATTTTGGTGTTGGCTTAAATAAAATGGATAAAACTCGCTAAAGGTCTGGTATTTTTTTACCGCCATCAGTTATTCCTCTCGTCAGTGATGTTAATTAATTTTACTGGTCAATATTTTTAAGCCAATAAGTATCATTGCTCCGCCTAAAATTCGGTCTATCCAATGACCCAAACGTTGAAATTTTTCGTTTATTATTGGCTGAGATAGCAAAACGACCACAGACGAAAACCAAGCGAGTTGAATAGCCATCATCCAAAGTCCATAAATAACTAAGTGTAATAACGGTAAATCAGGAGAAAGTACCACGGTAAAAAGCGCGACAAAATAAATCGGTGCTTTTGGGTTTAAAGCATTACATAGAAAACCAACACCGATATTTTTGAGAGATGAACGTTTCATCGAGGGTTTTGAATCCGCTTTGTTACTGATTTGTGTCGAGGCTTTTGCACGGAGTCCCTGAATACCTAAATATAATAAGTAACAGCCCCCCAAGATCTTAATTACCCATAGCGTTGTTGCTGAGTTAGCGATAACAGCAGCTAAGCCTAAAGCAGAATAAATTATGTGTATCGATAAACCGAGTGCAATGCCAATACTGCACATAAAACCGGCTTTTTTGCCATGGCTTAGTGTTTGTTGAGACACCAAAACAAAATCAGGCCCAGGTGAAGCGGCAGCTAATAAATGAATTGAACTAATTAACAGTAAACCTTGTAAAAGTTCCATAGTGTTTCTCATTGATATGATTAGTGAAACTTTAATGTTCTTTGACGTGTTCAGCAAGTAATGAATTGCCGAGTAACTAAGGTTTATTTAGTTTCTGAAAAAACTTACCCGTATCTTTAAAGTTACTCTTGGATCTGTATTTGAGTATTCGGCATTGACGTGATGTTTTTGTCTTTATATTAAATCACTTTATTGTTTGTCTGTTGGACAATAATAGCAAGGCGGTTAACCACGTTATGAACGATACTGGGCAAATGTTCAAGATCAAGCGCATCAATCAAATTTTTTATTTCAAGCCCTAGCTCAGTGTCACCGACAATTTTTAATCGTCGTTGAAAGAATAAGGTATCGGGATCCTCTTTACGCCCAGCAATTAATAGTAAGTCATCACTACTGGCTGAAAAGCTTACGTCAGCTGTTTGTCTTTGGTTATCTTCGGTCATAATTAATTGACCATTGTTACAGCTGAGTAACCAATTTAATGCCAAGTCGGTTACTGAAATATGTAGCCATTTATCTTCTAAAAACGCAAAGTCATTGTCGGCTAAGGCTTCTTTAAATACCGATTGTAGTGCGGTCAACAATAACTTTTTTTGAAGGCTGTAAGGTACGACACTTAACGTTGGTTTTAATATTTTAGGCACTAAAGTAACTACAGTAGCCCTAAAGGCTAGCGGGATTCTTTTAATATTTACAGCGCTAAGTAAGTTTGAACATTCAGTAATATTAAGCAAAATTGAGGCAACATTTAAAAGGAGTCATAAGAGAAGTTTACCTAATTGTTTATTTATTATTTGGGGGTAGATCAAGTTTAGGGACAAATATTATCAAACAGCATTAAAAACAAAGAAGTTATTTCAGGTCAAAAAAGTACAAATTTTTTAGCGCTACACTTCGCGTACATTTATTCTTATTAATTATATTGTCTACCTTATGGAACTCTTATGCCCAGCAGGTAACCTGCCTGCACTTAAAACTGCCATAGATAATGGCGCTGATGCCGTTTATATTGGGATGAAAGATGATACCAATGCCCGTCATTTTGCTGGATTAAACTTTAATGATGGCAAGCTTGAAAAAGCTGCTGATTATGTACATCGTCATGGTAAAAAATTACACGTTGCCATCAATACTTTTGCTCATGCTGGCGGTGAACATCGATGGCGAAAAGCTGTTGATAACGCCGTGGCTATTGGAACGGATGCTTTGATTATCGCCGATTTGGGCGTGCTTGATTATGCTGCGAATAAGTACCCTGATGTTGAACGTCATGTTTCTGTGCAAGCCTCAACCACTAACATTGAAGCAATAAACTTTTTTGCCAATAACTTCGCCGTTGAACGCGTGGTCTTGCCACGCGTACTCTCGATTGGGCAAGTTAGACAATTAGCAAAAATAAGCCCGGTAAAGCTTGAAGTCTTTGCTTTTGGTAGCTTATGTATTATGTCGGAAGGGCGCTGCTATTTGTCTTCTTATATGACGGGTGAGTCACCAAATACTGCGGGCGCTTGCTCACCAGCAAAATATGTTCGCTGGCAAGAAACAACAAAAGGTTTAGAGAGTCGTTTAAATGGTGTGCTAATAGACCGTTATCAACCCAATGAAAAAGCAGGATATCCAACATTGTGTAAAGGACGTTTTGAGGTTGATAATAATATTTATCATGCGCTTGAAGAGCCAACCAGTTTGAACACTTTAGCGCTTATTCCTGATCTCAGTAAAATGGGGATCGCTTCAGTTAAAATTGAAGGACGACAGCGAAGCCCTGCATATGTTGAACAGGTTACTAAAACATGGCGTAGTGCCATTGACCGATTTAAACAAAACCCAGACAATTTTGCCGTTGAAGGTGCGTGGATGAACACCTTAGCGAACCTTTCAGAAGGCACGCAGACGACACTTGGCGCTTACCATCGTAAATGGCAATAAGGTAAGCGCTTAGCGCTAAATATTTGTTTATCCATGCTCGTAGCTTGCCATTATTTGCATAGGCATTAATGACGGCAGTTAAACGAACTTACTTTGCACGATAGCCTTATTTTAAACAGCATAATAAAAATTGGAAATACTATGAAATTTTCTCTTGGACCTAGTCAGTTTTTTTGGCCCAAAGCTGAAGTTGAAACTTATTATCAACAAGCTAAAGATAGCGCAGCGGATATTATTTATTTAGGTGAAACAGTCTGTTCTAAACGCCGCCAGTTGCGTGCTAAAGATTGGATTGGCTTAGCAAAAGACTTGGCGTGTGACCTTGATAAAGAAATCGTTCTATCAACCATGACCCTACTTGAATCACCTGCTGAAATCCAAACCATGCGAAAACTTTGTGATAATGGCGACCTGCTTATTGAAGCGAATGACCTTAGCGCTGTACAAATTATGCATCAGTTGAAAATGCCATTTGTTGTGGGTCCAGCAATCAATTGTTATAACTTATCAACATTGAAAGTCTTAATTAAGCAAGGGATGAGTCGTTGGGTTATGCCTGTTGAGTTATCAGGTGATTGGCTAAAAACATTATTACTACAGGCAGAGGAAGATAATGTTCGTTCACAATTTGAGTGTGAAGTCTTTGCTTGGGGTTATATGCCATTGGCTTATTCTGCTCGTTGTTTTACCGCTCGTTCTGAAGACAAAGCTAAAGACAATTGCGAGCTCTGTTGTATTAAATACCCATTAGGCAGGAAAATGAACAGTCGTGAAGGTGAACGTGTTTTTGTACTAAATGGCATACAGACAATGTCGGGCTATCAATATAACTTAATAAATGAAGTACCGAATATGGCGGAAATAGGCGTCGATATTGTCCGTATAAGTGCAGACAGTGTGAACGCTTTTACTAAAATATCTACCTTTAGAGAACAGCTTAATCAAGCTAAACATTATCCACTAAATGGTGTTGAAGAATGTAATGGTTACTGGCATAAAATTGCAGGCATGTCGTTAGCATGATATCTGATCTTATGCTGTAAATCGTAACTTTCAATACTGATAAAAAAGGGTAAGTGTTTAATGAGTTGAGCTCACTTTTTAAGCTTATAAAAAAGCAATATTGATTTATTAACCTGACAAGTGCTTTTTAAAATTGGTTAAATTGATTTCGCTTACTGGCTTTTTATTTTTCTTTGTTGATTCTTACTGACTATGAAGGATAATAGCGATACTTATAATGACTAAACACTGACCTAATTAACCATGCGTATTGATAAATTTATATGTAAGAGCACTGAACTGACCCGAAGTGAAGCGAAGAAACTGCTAAAAATGGGGGATGTTCTAGTTAATGGTGAGGTGATTAAGAACGCAGCAACACAAGTGCATGAAAATAACAGCGTTACTGTTAACGGTGAAGCGCTCACGGCGCGCACTTCTCGTTATATCATGATGCATAAACCCTTAGATACTATTTGCAGTAATATCGATGAAGTTTATCCGTCTTTACTCAATTATATTGAAGTGGATAAAGTGTTTGATCTTCACATTGCTGGACGTTTAGATGCAGATACCACAGGTTTAGTATTAGTTACCGATGATGGCCGTTGGTCGCATAATATTATTTCACCCAAAAAAAACTGCGCCAAGGTTTACCGCGTTAATTTACGTAATGCAATATTATCTGAAAAGTCAGCGGAGCTAATTGAGCGCTTTACAGCTGGCTTACAGTTACAAGGAGAAGATCAACTGACTCTGCCAGCTAAATTAGAAATACTCAATGAAAAAGAAGTATTACTGACCATCACTGAAGGTAAGTACCATCAAGTTAAGCGAATGTTTGCTGCTGTTGGTAATAAAGTTATTGGTTTACATCGCCAGCAAATCGGCGAAATTAACTTAGATGTTGAATTAGGCATGTGGCGCTACTTAACGGATGCCGAGGTAAATAGCTTTTAGTTGGCTACTTTGGTGTTGTGGCCCTCACTGACTGTTATCTTTGTCTTTGCCTCGAGTAACAAAGCTATCTCAAATGAAGAAAAAGTCAGCCAAATAGCCATCACCGGAAGTTTTACAGTATAAGAATGCAATAAGATATCTAGGCGTTTTTTGAGCGTTTTCCATATTAATTATCTATCAGGGCTGCAACTGATTTTTATATATTTATATAAAACAGTGACTTATCTTGGCTTAATATTTATTGAGACATAAAAAGCGGATTTAGCCACTAGTGATACAGAAACTCAGTAATCAATTGTTCTGATTAATAGTCAAGCTGATAAAGTTTTCATGGTGCTTCTCACCAAGTTAAGTGATGAAAATTTAATGCGCTTTTAAGTGGTCAGCAAGTAATGAATTAAACGTCTCCAATGCGGTATATAATTCACTTATGCTCTCATTCAATGCCGTTATATTCTTTTCTTTTGATAGTATTTCTATCTTAGTGACTAAGTTTTGTACTTGAGCTCCACCTAAGTTACCTGCTGCACCTTTAATTGAATGCAGGTTATAATTTATCTTTTGCCAATTTTCTGCCTTTATTGACTCTTGCAGTTCGCGTGTTTTTTCTTCGCTATCATCTAGGTAACATTTTACCAATAATGTCATTTTTTTAGGGTTTCCACCCAGCCGTTTTAATAAATGAGCTTTGTGCCAAGGGCTATCATGCTCACTTTTAGATTTTTCAATTGATTGACTACTTAAGGTGAGGTGGTCTGAATTTAAGGTATCAGTATCGAAACGCTCTTCTTTATCAGCTGTTACTCCAAGCCATAACTTTAATTTAGCTTTAACTTTATTTATTTCTATAGGTTTTGTTAAGTAGTCATCCATGCCTGCTATTAAACATTTCTCTTTATCTCCTTGCATTGCATTTGCTGTCATCGCAATGATAGGAATAACTTTATTCTTTTGGCCTGCATCTCCTTTGCGAATAAGTCGTGTTGCTTCATAGCCATCCATTTCTGGCATTTGGCAATCCATTATGACCAAAGAGTAAGGGTGGCTTTTTAATGACTCTTTTAAGCTTATCAGTGCTTCTAAGCCGTTTGCTACTGCGTCAGCTGTGAATCCTAATTCTTCTAAAACACCCAAAGCGACCATTTGGTTTATGCGATTGTCTTCAACAATTAATATTCTTATATTTTTGGCAGATGAAACGAATAATGGTTTTTTATCCTCTGTTGTTACTATTTTCATTGCATTAACATAATCATGAGTAACTAATGGTGACGCTTGCTTTAGTATTTCTCCGCCATGAGCAACTACAGATAAGGCTTTAAATAGATTTGATGTTGTTGTTGGCTTAGGGAAATAAGCACTAAAACCAATATCTGCAAAATGTTTTGCGTCACCTCTTTCACCCATAGAGGTCATCATAACGAGTTTCATTGCTTTAAATTCTTGTTGGTTTTTTAATTTTTTCGCTAAGGTTTCTCCTGACATATTAGGCATTTGCATATCAAGTATGGCAATATCAAAAAAGGGTGTGCCGGTATCTTCATATCGCTTTTTACATAGAGCCAATGCTGCATCACCGCTATCAGCTTCTTCAATATTTGCCCCCCACAGCTGTAACTGTGAGCGAAGGACATCGCGATTGGTTTTATTGTCATCAACAATTAAAATGTGCAATGCCGAAATATCTATTTCGGGTATAACTAGGGTCGAATTTTTACTTTTCTCAACTAATAAGCTAAATTCAAAACAACTACCTTCACCCATTTTATCAACTACATTAATATCGCCGTGCATTAAATTACAGAGTTTTTTCGTTATTGTTAACCCAAGCCCTGTGCCCCCATATTTACGTGTCGTCGATGAGTCTACTTGACTAAATGCTGAAAAAAGCCCTTCTTTTTTATCTGCCGGAATGCCGATTCCTGTATCAGATATCTGACAATGTAATATTAATTCATCACCATAATTACTCTTTTTAGTGATGAGTTTTACGGTAATAACTATCTCTCCATGATTTGTGAACTTTATTGCATTGCCGACAAGATTCGTCAGTATTTGTCTAATTCTGCCCGGATCTGATTTGATCATCGATTCTTTTATACCCGTAAGATCTAGGATTATTTCTAAACCTTTATCTTGAGCAGGTAAGGCCATAGCTTCAGCAAAGTCACCTAATAAGTTTCTTAAATTAAAATCTAAGTATTCAAGTTCGAGTTTACCCGCATCAACTTTTGAAAAATCTAGAATGTCATTAATTAAAGTTAATAAGGAGTCAGCACTAGATTTTGCGATATTAACTCGGTGTTTTTGTTCATCATCAAGTTTACTATTAAGTAATAAACCTAGCATGCCTAATACACCGTTCATGGGGGTGCGTATTTCATGGCTCATATTTGCTAAAAACTCTGACTTTAATTTCGCGCCTTCTTCCGCTTTATTAAGTGCAGCAATTCTTTCTTGATATGAGTCATTAATATTTCGGCTAATAAGCAATAAAAGTGCAATAACGAAAAGGCTGAGTAAAAGTGCAGTTACTGCGGATATGTAAGAATCATTTCGCTTTTCTACCAACAAATGGGTGAGCGTTTTTTGTATTTGTGCAGAGAGATGATTTTCAATACTTTGTAATATTAGGTTTTTATTTTTAAGCACCCCTAAGGTGTATAAAGGATCATTCTCCCATAAATGGTTTTGCAAATACTCTAATGCTTCATTGGCGGGGTCATCATTAATAATAACCAATTGGTCAATCTCTGATGCCGATTTTCCTTGCTGTCTATATTGAGAAATATCTGACAACGTTTGTTTATATTGATTCAATACAGCTGAAAAACTGTCAAGCTGATACAAGGCTTTACGATTATATTGTTTAAGCGTTCGTAACTTACTGATAAGTTGTTCTACATCACTATGAAGCGTTAAAAAAGCGATTCGATATTTTTCATCATCACGCAGTAGATAATTTTTAAATTGATGTATCAGTCCATTATAGCCTATAGAAGTTTTTAGTTGAGCGACAAGCTCCTCAGTATTCCGTTCGAGCAAAACATTTTGAAGTCGATTAGCTTCACTTATTGTTTTATTATCAAGTAATTGAATTACATGGCTTTCGTTGTCTTTAAATAGTGAAGAGATAAATATATTATTATACAGTCTTTCTTGACTATTTTGTTGGCGGATACTTAGCTTAAGTGGACGTATGTCAATGGTATTATCATTTGTTTCTTCATTTTCAAGGGTCACTGTTAAAATAGTACTATTGAGCAGGTTTAAAGATTTCAACTTCAATAAAATAAGGAAATTACTGTGCATCTTTGCAATATTTTTATTTCTTATTTGATCTGAAAATGATTGTAATTTTGATAAAAAATCATTTTTCCAATCAATATGAAAATCAATGATTTGCTGCCAAGATATATTGTTAGCATCAATCCCTTCTCTAAGAGTTATTAACGCTGACTTTAGCTCAGCAACATATTGTTGATTAAATTCGCCAACAACAATGTCTTCAGATGTCATGCTTTTCTTTATTGACAACAGCAATGTATCAACAGCGATACGGAGTACTTTCAAGTCATCTAGTGATCGAGTATTTGACGAAATTTTTGCTGATTTTTCATCAAGACTAATTAAAAAAAGCGCACTGAGTTCTAATTCTTTGTTGAGGGCATCAATGAGCTTAGCAATATTACTATCCAACGCTATTATGCTTTCAGTATTGTGTAAAATTGAAATATCTTGTTGTTTATTGTGAACAATATTTAGCATTAATGTAATAGCAATAATAAGAGGTAAGCCGGCAGAAATTATAAGCTTTTTACGAATGTTTGATTCGTCAGATGATACATCGATAATATGCTTTCTAATTAATAAATAAATAATCGGTGTAATCGATAGGCTCAGTAATATAGCGTTCAATAACGCTTCAGGTAAAAATGGAAATAAGGTTTGTATCCAAGGCAAGAACTGCATAATTAAAAATTGGGTAAAGCCAATGGCAACGAAGATAAGAATGAGAATAATTAAAATATGAGTTTGATTCTTATTCTTTGATAGGAGACTCAAGTGATATTACCGCGCCGTTAGTTAATGTCCTGAGAAGTATAGACACAATTTTAAGTCTTTCATAATAAACACTTAAAATATTTAATTTTTATGAATTTTTATTTTATATTAAACAATTCTGATGGGGTGTCATATATCCTAGCATCAACAATTAACTGCAGCATCGTTATTTTACTTATTCACTATAAGACAAACAATTTACGTAAGGCCATATGGTCAGACAAGTCAGCTTAGCCAATTAACCACTTTACCTTGAAGCCTCTTGAAAAACATGAGCAACTAACTTAGATGTCGAGCTATAAAGGGGAAATGAAAAATAAGTATTAACGACTATCACCGAAGGTAAACACCATTAGCTTAAACAAATATTTGCCGGTGTTGCTAATAAAGGGGTTGGTTTAGTTCGTCAATTAACAGGTAAAATTAATTGAGTATTGAAGTGGGCAAGTGGCGCTATTTAGCGAATGCTGAGGTAAATAGCTTTACTTGAATTATCAAGGTATTGTTTTCGAGTGTTGACAATATTACGGGCTATTATCCTTGTTGATTAACAAGTCAGCATAAACCGCATAACTTGCATAACCCAACACAGGAAAGACAATAATTAATAGCGGTAGTGCTACCACTAAAGTTAAAGACGTTATCATGACTAAGGTTAGCGCCCATTTAAACATTAATTTTTTATGTTTAAATACGGTTTTAACACTGATACTTACCGCATCAACAAAATTTAACTGTTGGTGAATAATCAAGGGTATAGAAAACACACCGAGTAAAAAGCCAATCACTGCAGTTACCCAGCCGATTAAACCGCTGTAAAGTAAAAACCAAAGTAATGATTCTCTTAACGCTGGATCAGTAATGAAAGTGTGGTCTAAAGGTAAGGGCTCTATGCCAAAATACAGTCCGTAAATCACTAAAGCATCGGTTATCCAAATAAAATAACACAAGGATAGAATAAAGATTAAAAACCAAATGCCTTTATTTTTTTGTCCCTTAATCGCAATTAAGTCTTTAAATGTAGGTATTTTATTTTTTTCTAATAGACCTGCAACTTGCTGAAAACCAATAATAAGAATAGGAGCAACAATGAAAAAACCGGCGATAAAAGGAAAGATAACTAAATCGGCACCAATGCGTAATAATAACCAATAGAGTAGACCGGCGATAATGCAAAAAAAGCTGCTAAATACTATACTGATGGTTTTAGTTTTGATGAAACTTGACCAACCAAATGCTAACCATTTTTTTATTGATGGCGTGGCTTTATCCATAATACTGAGTCTTTACTTATTTATAACGATAACAGCATTTTACCTGAGCATATTTTTAAATGGCTTGCTGAAGAACATCTATTTGATTTGTATCAAAACCATGGCTGAAAATAATCGTCAGTTAGCCTAGCAGTACTATTTATATAAAAGATTAAACTTTTATTCTTAGTTGCCGATTAAATGTACAACAAGACAATTACTGATGAACGGACAAGTAAAGTGGATGTACTGATAGATTTATTGCCTGCGGCCAATCAAGTAAAAATCGCTCAATCAAAAAAAGATAAGCGCCAAGCTAATAAATATAATCGTCAAATGAACTCAGCAGCAAGTCTGCCCGATGTAGCAGATGATGTGAAAAATGGAGTGGGAATAAAAAAAGTGCTTTGGACAGGACCTGAACGCCGCTCATCTGCTGATCGACGTCATTTAAAAAATAAACGCGGACGTTGGTTAGAGTCACGCGACAGAAATGATCGCCGAACGACTCAATATGCAATATCAGTGAAAATTTAATTGCGCTAAATTGTTTACTTCTTTTGTAACTGATTAAATTTTTCCATTTGCTCTGCTGTTGCTGGCAATTGATGTTTTTCTTTCCATTCGCTATAGGACATACCATAAATTTGCTGACGAGCGGTCTCGATATCTACTTCAACACCTAACTTCTCAGCCTCAGCAACTGTCCATTTAGAAAAACAATTACGACAAAAACTCGCTAAATTCATTAACTCAATATTTTGTACATCTTTTCTACTGTCTAAGTGAGCCAGTAATCGACGAAAAACAGCAGCTTGTATTTCTATTTCTTTGTCCATATTCATCTCTTTATTTAGTTAAGTGGAGTTGACTGTTCAACTTCCTTAGTGGGTTTGTCATAAGGCAGAATACGAATAATCATACCGATATAAGGATGATCAAAATAGTGTATTTCTGTGCTTCTGACTCGTCTGTCTTGTTTAAAGTTTATCGTTTTTAAAATTGCCGATGACTTTTGTTTATCACCAGGTAATAACTTTTGCGTTGCTTGTTCGGCTAACGACATATTCATTACATTAAGATCAGCGGTAATATGTAAATAAAAGTCAACTTCTACCTTGATAAAACCCTCTACTGTCCAATTTTGAGGAGGCTTTATTGGGGCTGCCTGCATTGTGTTAGTATTCAATATTACCGCTGTGTCGTTTATATCTTGCTCTATTTCAGCGAGTAAACTTTTTGTCTCAGTAGGTAAATTGGGTAGCTTTATCAGCAGCTCTTGTAAACGTTCTGCCATTATTTTTTCTTTTACTGTTTCATCTGACCCTTCTATTTGGGCCGAAGTATCTTTGTATAATACGCTATGCAGGGCCTCTTCTTGCCTTTGTGCTTGTTTGCGTTGCTGTTGAAATTGTTGCAATTCTTTTTGGTATTGTTCAGCAAAATTTTCACCGGCAATAACTTTCAGTGGCACAGCTAATTGTTTAGTTTTTGTCTTTTGACGCCAGCCAAAATGCAGTAATGGTTTGAAATTTCGACTGCGGGCTATTTCTTTAACAATATCGTCAAGTTGTAATGATTCTTTATTAAGTAAGTAGTCTTCATCACTATAGATATTTTCAATATTATTAATAGTAGGCGGTACTTGCTCAATATTAAAAGCGTTATAACTTTGATAAGCATAAGCATCGGTTGATTGATTAAAGTGCTGAAATTCCTCTACAGAAATAGTACAAATACCGTCGGTAAATGAGGCAGTTTCGTTGGTATAAGTTAAGGGCAAAGTTGAAAATTCAGCCGCTGCTTGCTCAAGTAACATTAAGCGTTGCGTTAATTCTTTTTCACTCATCACTTGTTTTGGTAATGGCATAGCTAAGCTGCTGTTGTCATACGCTTTTAATGAATTATTTATCGACGCTGGGCTATCATCGATATTGTCTAAAGCCACTTGTCTATGTGTGCCATCGCTAAATTTTGATATTGATGGATCGGTTAACGACTCGTCTATCGTTTGGGCTGAAAGCGTTTGTAATTCAGCTAAGCTTTTAGCAACATAGTAAGGCTGTTCTTTTATGGCCGTTATAGCTTGCTCAAGGAGTGATTGAGCATAAGTAGGATTATCACAACGGGGTAATTGCTGTTTTAAGCTGGCGATATCAGGGTTAAGGTAGGGGCCTAACAAGTCAATAATATTTCGGTATTGGGGTAAAAGCGTATTATTTGGAAACTTCTCTTTTAATTGCGCTTTATCGCCCAGTTGACTAAACAGGATCACTTCCACTTCAAACCAGCGGTCGTCATTATCTTTATCAGCGGCACTGGTTTGTTGTGAAAATATTAAGGCTGCACAGAGCAGCGCTAAATGTTTTAAATTCATTAATCATCCAAAGAGTTATAACCTGCCTTGTTATTGTAAACTAAGGCATTGAGTCTACTCTGTTATCTTACGGTTATTTTTTTGTTTTTACTAAATCATTTAACATAGATGTCACTAAAATAAAGCGTGATTTACTGTCTTCAGTGGCAATTTTAAATTGGAGTTTATTAGCGCCAACTAATTTATAAACTTTTGGCTGTTGCTGAATAAGACCAATAATAAGCATAGGATCAACTTTTGTCTCATCGCTAAACTCAATAGAGCCACCTGCTGGACCTGCTTCGATACGAGAAACCCCTATTTTTTGGGCCTTTAAACGTAACTTCGCAATATGGACTAGATTTTTAGCAGCCTGCGGTAATAAGCCAAAACGGTCAATTAATTCTACTTGAATTTCGTCAAGTTCATTTTTATTGCCGCAACTGGCGATACGTTTATAAATACTTAACCGTAAGCTGACATCAAAAATATAATCGTCTGGTAGTAACGCCGGTACCCGCAATTCAATTTCAGTTTGCTTAGCGGTCATATTTTCAAGCGAAAGCTGTTTGCCTTGCTTCAACGCTGAAACAGCTTGATCGAGCATTTCCATATAAAGGGTAAAGCCGATTTGGCTCATCGAACCACTTTGTCCCTCACCTAATAATTCACCTGCGCCACGAATTTCGAGATCGTGTGTGGCCAAGGTAAAACCAGCGCCTAAATCTTCAAGAGACGCAATAGCTTCAAGACGTTTCTTCGCATCTTTAGTAATACGTTTAACATGTGGTGTTAATAAATAAGCATAAGCTTGATGATGTGAACGACCCACTCGGCCTCGTAATTGATGGAGTTGCGCTAGACCTAAATGGTCGGCTCTGTCCATAATAATGGTATTAGCTGTTGGCACATCGATACCTGTTTCTATAATCGTTGTACAAACTAATACATTGTAACGTTGGTGATAAAAGTCGCCCATAATGCGTTCAAGTTCACGTTCGCGCATTTGCCCATGGGCGGTGGTTACTTTTGCTTCTGGCAGCAGTTTTTGAATATCTGCAGCGGTTTTATCGATAGTATCAACGTTGTTATGTAAAAAGTAAACCTGACCACCACGAAGGATTTCACGTAAAATAGATTCACGAATAAGGGCGTCGTCACGTTCGCGAACAAAGGTTTTTACCGCTAAGCGTTTTGCCGGCGGTGTGGCAATAATCGATAAATCGCGCATGCCGCCCATCGCCATATTCAAGGTCCGTGGAATAGGGGTTGCGGTCAATGTTAAAATATCAACATTGCTGCGTAATTGTTTGATTTTTTCTTTTTGCTTTACACCAAATCTATGTTCTTCATCGACCACTAATAAACCTAGGTCTTTATATTTAATACTATTTTGCAATAACTTATGGGTGCCGATCAGAATGTCTATTTGGCCTGATTCAACATCGGCAATAACAACGTTTTGCTCTTTGGCTGTTTTAAAACGTGATAATACTTCTATAGCAACCGGTAAATTAGCAAAACGGTCGCGAAAGTTTTCATAATGTTGTTGGGCAAGCAAGGTTGTTGGCACTAAGATAGCCACTTGCTTGCCGTCGTTAACGGCAACAAAAGCGGCACGCATCGCAACTTCAGTTTTACCAAAACCGACATCTCCACAAACGAGTCTGTCCATGGCCTTATCGCTGAGCATATCAGACACTACTGCTTTAATGGCTTGCTCTTGATCAAAGGTTTCTTCAAACGGGAAACTGTCTGAAAAAGCTTGATACTCAGCTTTGTCACGTTTGAATTGATAACCTTTATTACTGGCTCTGCTGGCGTATATATCGAGTAGTTCAGCCGCCACGTCACGCACTTTTTCAGCGGCCTTTTGTTTTGCTTTACTCCAAGTATCGTTACCTAATTTATGTAACGGTGCACTTTCTGCG
The DNA here is from genome assembly GCF_014077245.1 of Colwellia sp. BRX8-9. Taxonomy (NCBI): domain Bacteria; kingdom Pseudomonadati; phylum Pseudomonadota; class Gammaproteobacteria; order Alteromonadales; family Colwelliaceae; genus Colwellia; species Colwellia sp. BRX8-9. The sequence continues at coordinate 27,821 of NZ_JACGVN010000003.1, read as the reverse complement.
TCGGCGCCCGAATAACGGCTAATTAAATGCAATGAGCCAACCGGTACATAAAGCTTTGATTCACCTGCGTAAATTAAAACTAGAAACTCAGTGGTTATGCCACTGTTTTCAATGGTTTGTAAGCCCATGTAGCGACCAATACCATGCTCAAAATGGACAACAGGTTGTCCCATTGAAAGCTCGGCTAAGTTTTTAAAAATAGCATCCGCTTGAATAGTTTGTTGTTTGGTACGGCGGCGACTTTGTTTTATCCGCTCTCCTAAAAGTTCATCTTCGGTGATTAGGGCTATCGCATTTTTCTTAGCGGTGCCTTTACTTTGAAAGATAAAACCACTGTTGAGGGTATTCACTGTGATGCCAAGTTTGTCCGGGCTTGCGACAAAGCTTTCAATATCGTCAAAATATTGTGGCTTGATATGGTTACGCTCTAATAACTCTAAAACGCTTTCTCGACGGCCTTGGCTTTCGGCAACAAATAAAATCTTATCTGGGGTTTCTTTGTCGCGAATAAAATTATTGATTAATTCAAAAGGCTGTTTCAGTTGATGATTAACCGTAACATCAGGTAAGGGAGTGACATCAAAACGGATATGACCGGCTTTTGACTTTTCAATGTCGTCACTGTCAGTTTCTTGTAACGCGTTTATTACCGGCACTTTTTCTATTGAAATTCGGTCAAAAGGTTTTAAGGCACGATAAAACTCTTCACTATTTAAAAAGAGTTTCTTGGGGGGTAATAATGGCCGAGTCAGATCATAACGACGTTCTTCAAATCGGTAATCAATATCAAGCCAGTACTGTTCAATAGCTTTATCAATATCGCCACTGAGCATTATCCGTGTGTTTTCGCCTAAATAGTCACACAAAGTGCTCGTTTCTTCAAAGAACAAGGGGAGGTAATATTCAATACCTGCCGGCAAAATACCATCACTGACCTGATGATATATTGACTCTTTATGAATGGTGTTAGGAAATTCTTCTCGGTATTGACGACGAAATAAATTTATTGCTGCTTCGTCGGTCGGAAATTCGTGTGCGGGTAATAAATTTATTTCATCTATTTTATCACTTGAACGCTGGTTTTCAGGATCGAACAAGCGAATGTCATCAATTTCATCATCAAAAAAATCTAAGCGAAACGGAGTTTTACAGCCCATAGGGAATATGTCGAGAATTGCACCACGTGCCGAGAATTCACCATGCTCCATTACTTGTTCTACGCAGCGATAACCACTGGCTTCAAGATTTTGTCGCATTTGATGTAAGTCTTTTTTATCACCTACTTTTACGATCAAACTATTCGTACGCAAATACTGCGTTGGCGCAAGGCGTTGTAATAATGTTGAAACCGGCACAATAATAATGCCACTTTTCATATTTGATAATTGGTAAAGCGTTGCTAGTCGCTGGGAAATAATATCTTGATGCGGTGAAAAGGTATCATAGGGCAATGTTTCCCAATCAGGAAATAAGCAAATAGGCAGTTGCCGCTTTTTATTTAAACTTTTTAATTCTTGCTCGAAACGCAATGCTGACTGGGTGTCATTGGTTAATAACAACATCGGAGCGTCGGCATTGAGGGCGCCATGGTATATAGCTAGCGTGTCACTACTACCTAGTAAATTAGTCCAATGCTTTTTATCAGCATGTTTGCCACGACGTTTAGTTAATACAGGTTCAAATAAGCTAGCAGTTTTACTCATGATTTCTCTATCAAATAATGATTGTTAATAAGGCGTCTAAAACAGCGCATTATCTTAACATGAGTTATGGTTAAATTTTAAGAACGAGTAAATACTTTTTTGTTTAAAAAACTATAGTGATATAATAAGGCCCAGCTTTACATTGGGTAGAGCCTGCTGTGTTTTTTGGAGAGTTTCGTGACCAATAATGATGTTTTACGTCGTTTAAGATATACCTTTAATTTTAATGATCAAAAGATGATCGACCTATTTAATTTAGCAAAGTTAACGGTAAGTCGTGAACAAATCAGTTATTGGTTGAAAAAAGAAGATGATCCACAAGTTGTTAACTGCACCGATGTTCAGCTAGCAACTTTTTTGAACGGTTTAATTATTGACAAACGTGGCGCCCGTGATGGTGAAACACCGCCAGCTGAAAAACGAATGAATAACAATCTTGTGCTCAACAAATTAAAAATAGCATTAGCGCTGCGCGCAGAAGATGTTCTCGATATGATGTCTACCTCAGGTATACGTATGACTAAACCTGAATTAAGTGCATTTTTTCGTAAGCCCGATCACAAACATTACCGCGAGTGTAAAGATCAGTTTTTGAGAAACTTTATTCAAGCCATTGATACCAAATATCATGTTAATCGACCTGAAAAATTCACCCCAAAGCGTGAAGTTGAAACGGTAAAAAAACCTGAGTTACCAAAAAAAGACTATCAAACAGCTAAGCCTAAAGTGAGCAAAATATACATAAACCCCAATGCCACTAAAGCAACAGATAACGATGATAAACCTAAAAGAACAGTGTTAAAACTTAAGCCTTCAGATATTTATAAAAATTAGGTTTTAGGCGTGGTTATTTATATTCAGTAATTCTTGAGAATAAATTTTCCTTTGTTAATCATAAAAATATAAATTCTACTCTAATTGAAAAGAGCTTTTACCTCGGTATAAGCTCTTTTTTATGTCTTATAAAAAATAAAAAAGGTAAAGTTCCTTTTATCGTAATTACAATGCGATTTGTCGAACAGCTATTGCCAACACTATCATTTTTGATCAAGACTAGATAAAAGCATTTTAAATTCAGAACATTTACAGTTATTGTAATGTAACTATATATTCCTATAAAAAGAGATACTTATGACTTTCAAAAGTACATTACTGGTAGTGGCTATTTCTAGCTCATTACTTGCCGCTTGCACAGAACAAAAAGGTATTGATACACCACAAACAAGCTCAAAGGAAGCTGAGAAAAAAAGTGCGATTAAAGCACTGTCTGAATCAGAAAAAGCTAACCAAATATTTGATGCTATTTTTGATGAAGGTGTTGCACGAAGCCCGATGATGCAAACTTATTTAGGCATAAAAACAGATTATGATAAATGGGATGATATTTCAGAAGAAAACACGCTAAAAGAATTAGCGATTACTCATGAAAACCTCCAACGTGTTAAAGCCATCGATAGTCAAAAACTCGATGAGCAGACAATGATCAGCTATCACTTATTGGTACAAAAATTAGAAAATACAATTGCTGACCATAAGTGGCGTTTTCATAACTATCCTGTAAATCAAATGCGTGGCTTACACTCAAGTTTACCTGCATTTTTAATTAATCAGCATTCCATTAGCAATGTCAAAGAAGCACAAGATTATATTGCTCGAGTGCAGGGTGCTAAAGTACTTTTAGAACAATTAACGACACAACTAAAATTGCGTGAAGACTTAGGTATTATCGCCCCTAAGTTTGTTTTTCCTCACGTTATTCGTGACTCTCAAAATATTCTTGCAGGTGCTCCATTTGAAGAAGGAAAAGACAGTACGATTTTAGCTGACTTCACTAAAAAGGTGAATAAACTTGAGATCAATGCCGCTGAAAAAAGCACGCTGTTAGCAGAGGTTAATACCGCATTAATGAGCAGCATAAAGCCTGGATATCAGCAATTAGTCAGTTATTTAGAAACGCTAGCAAAAAAAGCAGACAACAGAGACGGCGCATGGAAATTCCCAGAAGGTGAAGCATTCTTTAATAATGCATTACAACGCACCACCACAACAGATTTAACCGCTAACCAAATTCACCAAACTGGCTTAAGTGAGGTGGCTCGAATTCACGGTGAAATGCGCGTAATTATGGAAAAGGTTGGCTTTGAAGGCGAACTTGGCGAGTTTTTTGAATTCATGCGAAATGACAAACAATTTTATTACGCTGCTGATGACGCGGGTAAACAACGTTACTTAGATGAAGCTGTTGCTTTAATTGATGATATGGAAGGACGTTTAGACAGTTTATTTTTAACCAAACCTAAAGCTAAGCTAAAGGTTAAAGCGGTTGAAGCTTTTAGAGAACAATCTTCAGGTAAAGCTTTTTATCAACAGCCTGCACCTGATGGCTCTCGTCCAGGAGTTTATTACGCTAACCTTTACGATATGCAAGCGATGCCAACTTATCAAATGGCAGCGCTTGCTTATCACGAAGGGATCCCTGGTCATCATATGCAAATAGCGATAAAACAAGAGCTAACAAATATTCCAAAATTTCGTAAATTTGGTGGTTATACCGCACACACCGAAGGTTGGGGTTTGTACTCAGAAATGATCCCGAAGGAAATTGGTTTATACCAAGACCCTTATTCTGATTTTGGTCGTTTAGCTATGGAGTTATGGAGAGCTTGTCGTTTAGTGGTTGACACCGGTATCCATACACAAAAATGGACGCGAGCTCAAGGTATTGAATATTATGTCGCAAATACGCCAAATGCTAAGTCTGACGCTGTAAAAATGGTAGAGCGCCATGTTGTTATGCCGTCACAAGCAACCGCATATAAAATTGGCATGTTAAAAATTATTGAGCTACGTGAACACGCTAAAGTCGAACTTGCTGAGAAATTTGATATTCGTGAGTTTCATGATGTGGTACTTCGTAATGGTCCAGTACCCTTAAATGTTTTAGCTCAATTAGTTGATACCTATATAGCGAATAAAAAATAGCGAATAAAAAAGCTTAAGCTAAAGTCTTATTGCAGTAAAAAATCTTTATAAAAGAGAAGTGCCGTTCGGTACTTCTCTTTTTTATGGGGATTAGGTAAATACCTATTGATGATAATCAGACGTTAATTGATTTTTCTAGGAATAAGCCGATATTTATTTAATTATTAAGCAACTTTTGCCCTTAATGCGTAAAATTTATAATTTGCCAAGATAAGCGCTATTCCCTTTGATTAACAGTTGTTATAATGCCGAAAAATAACGTAGTTTAAATTCTTTTTAGAGGTTTTGTGGATGTCGGAAGCTGAAAAACGCCCAACAAATTTTATTCGTCAAATTATCGATGCGGATCTTGAAAGTGGTAAACATTCGAGTGTACAAACTCGTTTCCCACCTGAGCCCAATGGTTTTTTACATATTGGCCATGCGAAAGCAATTTGTTTAAATTTTGGCATTGCTCAAGATTACCTAGGCTTATGTAATTTACGTTTCGATGATACCAACCCTGAAAAAGAAGACATTGATTACGTTAACTCAATTCAAGAAGACGTAAAATGGTTAGGGTTTGATTGGGCGGGTAAGGTTCATTACTCCTCTGATTACTTTGATCAATTGCATGGTTTTGCTGTTGAATTAATTGAGAAAGGCTTGGCATACGTTTGTTTCTTAAATGCGGATGAAGCACGCGAACATCGTGGTTCGCTCAAAGCGCCAGGGAAAAATAGCCCGTATCGTGATACGAGTGTTGAAGACAACTTAGCACTTTTTGCCAAAATGAAAGACGGTAAATGTAAAGAAGGCGAATGTGTTCTTCGCGCTAAAATTGATATGACATCAAGCTTTATGTGTTTGCGTGACCCGATTCTTTATCGCGTTCGTTTTGCTCATCATCATCAAACAGCCGACAAATGGTGCATTTACCCGATGTACGATTTTACCCATTGTTTATCTGATGCTATTGAAGGTATTACCCATTCACTTTGTACATTAGAATTTCAAGATAACCGTCGTTTATATGACTGGGTACTTGAAAATGTATCGATTGATGTTGTACCACATCAATATGAATTTTCACGTTTAAACCTTGAATATACGGTGATGAGTAAACGTAAACTTCATACGTTAGTTGATGAAAAGCTTGTAAATGGTTGGGACGATCCGCGTATGCCAACGATTGCTGCTTTTCGTCGTCGCGGTTACACTCCGAGCTCATTACGTGAGTTTGCTAAACGTATTGGCGTTACTAAAATGGACAATACCGTTGAAATTGGAGTTTTAGAAGCTTGTATTCGTGAAGACCTCAATGACAATGCACCTCGTGCTATGGCGGTACTTGACCCGATTAAATTGGTAATAGAAAACTATCCAGCAGATCAAGTAGAAGAATTAACAGTAAAAAATCATCCAAGTGATGATGAACAAGGTACTCGCATTGTTCCTTTCGCCGCAGAACTTTATATTGAAGCGGAAGACTTTCGTGAAGAAGCTAATAAAAAATATAAACGTTTAGTACTTGATAAAGCTGTGCGTTTACGTGGAGCTTATGTTGTTACCGCCACACGTTGTGACAAAGACAGCGAAGGCAATGTTACGACCGTTTATTGTAATTATAATGCCGATACCTTAGGTAAAAACCCTGAAGATGGTACTAAACCAAAAGGTGTTATTCATTGGGTTGCTGCTCAGCAATCTATTGATGCAGAAATTCGTTTATACGACCGTTTATTTAATGTACCAAATCCTGCTGCTGCAGAAAATTTTCAGAGTGTGATGAATGAAGATTCGTTAATTACTATTAGTCACGCTAAAGTAGAGCCATCATTGGTCAATGCTAAACCTGAACAAGCCTTTCAATTTGAACGTCAAGGTTATTTTTGTCGTGATAATAAAGACTCACAAGGTGATAAGTTAGTATTTAACCGCACGGTAGGTTTACGCGATACTTGGGCTAAAATGGGTAACTAATTACCCTGCAATTACGTTTAAAACCTTTGTTTACTGGAATTTTACCGGTATATAAAGGTTTTTTTTTATCTAAATTTATACTTTAATTTTTTCATCATATAGCTTGTTTTGAATGGTATCGTAATTCTTAATATATTTAGGTGTGTGATTTTAAAGTTTAGATAACAGACGAGCTATTTTTGAAAAACTAACGAAGTTAAAAAGTCCGCTAGTGATAAATAATGCAATAGCGTTATATTTATTATTTAAACGTGATAGTTAATAAGATTTTATTAGCAAGTTAACAAAACATAGTGATAAAAATAAAGCCAGCTGATGTTAATTCAGCTGGCTTTATTTAATTTTATAGATAATAAACAAGCGTTTATTATTAACGTGTCGCTGCTTTCATTTCTTGAACAAAACGTGTTAATGCCGCTAACATTGCTTGGTTATCATCAAGATTATTTTCAATGATTTTAACCACGGCAGAACCACTTATTGCGCCAGCGGCACCGGTTGCAAGTGCTGCTTTAACTTGTTCTGGGTTAGAAATACCAAATCCTATCACGCCCGGTGAGGCATTATTTGCTTTTAGCTTTTCAATTAAATGAATAGCAGGATTAGTAGCTTCTACCGATGCACTTTTAGGCGTATCCACACCCGTTACACCCGCACGACTTAATACGTAGGTGTAGCCGTAGCTATATTTTGCAACCTGCTTTAATGTTTCTTCGCTGCCGTTAGGCGGAGCAATAAATATTGGCGCAACACCATACTTTAGTGCAGCAGCACGGAACGGGGCACTTTCACGCAAAGGTAAGTCAGCAATTAACACTGAATCAACACCAGCAGCAGCCATATCTTTATAAAAATCATCAATACCACGAGCAAAAACTAAATTTCCATAAAGTAGTAAACCGATTGGGATTTCAGGCGCGTAAGCACGAACTTTTGCTAAAATAGTTAAGCAAACATCAGTGTCTACCCCAGCGTTGAGTGCACGCAATGCCGCCATTTGAATAGTAATACCATCAGCACTTGGGTCTGAAAATGGAATACCTAATTCTAATGCATCTGCGCCAGCATCGATTAAAGCTTTGATTATTTCAAATGATTGCTCAATACTTGGATCGCCTACGGTCACAAACGGAATAAAAGCGCCTTGATTCTTTTTTGCTAATTCAGCAAAAGTTTGCTGATAACGTGTGGTCATCTGCTTGTTTGACGTTGTGTCTAAGCTCATTTTGCTTCTCCTTGAATTTTTGCTTCATTTTCAGCTTGTAATACTGTTTGCACATGCGCTAAATCTTTGTCACCGCGCCCTGATAAATTAACAAGAAATACGGTTTCCTCAGTAACCGCTTCCGCCATTTTTATCGTGTGAGCAAGGGCATGTGATGGTTCAAGTGCTGGAATAATACCTTCATTCATTGCTAACAGTTTAAAAGCTGATAACGCTTCGTCGTCATTAATAGGCACATATTGAGCTCGACCCGTATCTTTTAAAAAGGCATGTTGCGGACCAACAGCTGGGTAGTCTAGACCGGCTGAAACCGAGTACGACTCCTCTATTTGTCCTGATTTATCTTGCATAATATAAGTGTAGTTACCGTGTAACATACCTTTTGTACCGGCAACTAAGGTTGCACCATGTTGGTTGGTATTAACACCTTTGCCACCCGCTTCAACGCCAATTAATTTTACACTGCTCTCTTTAATAAAATCATGGAATATACCAATGGCGTTTGAACCACCACCCACACAAGCAATGACATAATCTGGTAAGCGACCTTCTTGTTTAAGGATTTGCTGTTTAGCTTCTTCGCCAATCATTTTTTGAAATTCACGAACGATAGTTGGAAACGGGTGAGGACCTGCGGCTGTGCCTAACAAGTAATGAGCGTTTTCATAGTTTGCAGACCAGTCACGCAAAGCTTCATTAACGGCATCTTTTAAGGTGCCGGAGCCTGCAGTAACAGGGATAACTTCTGCTCCCATTAATTTCATGCGAAATACATTGGGTTGTTGACGTTCACAGTCTAATGCGCCCATATAAACTCGACATTTCAAACCTAATAGTGAACAAGCGATAGCTGTAGCTACGCCGTGTTGCCCAGCACCTGTTTCGGCAATAATTTCTGTTTTACCCATACGTTTAGCGAGTAATGCTTGGCCAAGGACTTGATTGGTTTTATGCGCGCCACCGTGTAATAAGTCTTCGCGCTTTAAATATATTTTAGCTAATGGATTTTTACATAAATTCCGGGTTAAGGTCAGGGGGGTCGGACGTCCCGCGTAATTTGTTAGTAGGTCATTAAACTCAGTTAAAAAGCTCTCGTCTTGTTGTGAGTCAATAAATGCTTGCTCTAACTGCTCAAGGGCAGGAACTAATAATTCACCAACAAACATACCACCAAATTCGCCAAAATAGGCTGGTAAAGTTGCTTTTACTTGGGTTGTCTCTTGTGTAATTGTTTGATCTGTCATTTTCTTTATTCCTAATGCTTTATACGAGTTACATGAATTAAGTGAGTTATTTATAGCGTATAAATATTCACTTAATTTGTGTGTTCGGTCTTATTAATAGTGTCTAATAGCGGCGAAAACTTGTTGAAGTTTTTCGCGGCTTTTAACGCCTGGGCTTGTTTCAACGCCTGAGTTGAGATCCAAACCAAATAAATCTAGTGTTGTTTTCTGGCTAACCGCCTGCGCTATATTATCGATAGACAACCCGCCCGCTAGAAAACAATGACTTAAGTCTTGCCCAGAATCGGCTAACGCTCGCCAATTAAAGGTTTCACCACTGCCGGCATTTTTGCCGTCTAAGACATAAAACTGCGCATTACTTATTAACTCAGGTACTTCGTCTTCGACTGGTAAAGCTTTCCAACTTTGGCAGCCTTTTGGAAGTAATGGCTGCAATGAAGCGATATATTGTGAAGTTTCATTACCATGAAGTTGCACCGCAAATAAGTTTAGCTTGTGTGCAAGTTTCGCCACTTCTTCAATGGCATGATTAACAAACACGCCAACGTAACGTAAAGAGGGAACCTGCTCGACAATCATTTTTGCTTGTTGTTCGTTAACATACCTTGGCGACTTTTCAGCGAAAATTAAGCCACCAAATTGTGCGCCGGCATCAACAGCACTTTGGGCATAGTCAACTTGTGTTAAGCCGCAGACTTTATTATTGCCATAAATAAGTTTACGACAAGCTAAATCAATATCATCTTCTGCCATGATTGAACTACCCACTAAGAAGCCATCAACTGCTGGCGCTAACTCGCGAACTTGTTCGTTGGTATAAATACCCGATTCAGATATAACGATGCGATCAGCAGGCAGTGTCGGCGCATAGTCAAAGGTTCGAGCGATATCGGTGGATAAGTCGCGTAAATCTCGGTTGTTAATACCAATAAGTTTAGCGCCTAAATCAATGGCTCGATCGCGCTCTTCATCATTAGATATTTCAGTCAAGACCGCTAAGTTATATTGCTCTGCGATAGCAGATAAGTCTTTATATTCTTGGTCTGATAAAACGCTTAGCATCAATAAAATCGCATCGGCACCGTAATATCGCGCCAAATAAACTTGATAGGCATCAACAAAGAAATCTTTATTAAGTACTGGACAATTTACCGAGTCAGTCACTATTTTTAAATATTCAAAAGTGCCTTGAAAGTATTTTTCATCGGTTAAAACAGAAATAGCGGCAGCATATTTATCGTAAATCTGGCAAATAGCCTTAGGGTCAAAATTTTCGCGTATTAAACCTTTCGATGGCGAAGCCTTTTTACACTCTAAAATAAAGCCAGCATGCGCGTGACCTTTTTTTCTATCAAGTGCACCGTACATATCTTTTTGAGTGGGTACTAAAGTGTCAATAAATTCACTTAATGGAAAATCAATTTTACGTTGCGCTATTTCGATACGTTTATCAGCAACAATTTTTTCTAATACATTTGCCATGTTATGCCATTGCCTTTGAGTCTAAATTTGAGTTTGAAATCACGACCATATTTTCTAAAGTCGTTAATGCTTTACCTGAAGCTAATACTTCTCTTGCCATGTTAGCGGCTATTTTTAAATCAGTTGCTTTATCATGTAGGTACAATAATGCGGCACAATTAATAATGACGGCGGCATTATGAGCAGCCTTGCCATTACCACTAAGAATTGCGCGAATATAGTCAGCATTTTCTTGTGGCGTACCGCCCTTAATATCTTCTAATGTGTAACTGGGTAAACCAAAATCAGCGGGAGAAATGGTTCGGCTTGTACACTGACCATTGGCTATCTCGCTAATTTGCGTTTCGCCGTGTAAGGCAATTTCATCTAAACCGCTACCGTGAACGACCCAACCACGTTTAACCCCAGTTAACAGTAAACTTTTTGCCATTACATCGATAAGCGCTGGTGTATAAACACCGAGTAACATAGTGCTCGGTGAAGCAGGATTTACTAATGGCCCTAATATATTAAATAAAGTGCGCACACCCATAGATTTTCTAACCGGAGCTGCATGTTTAAAACCCGGGTGATAAGCCGGAGCATATAAGAAACATAAATTTGTTTGCGCTAAACACGCACTTGCTGTCGTTGGCGACATCATTAAATTGACGCCAAAGGCTTCCAATAAATCTGCGGAGCCAGACATGCTAGAAACACTTCGGTTACCGTGTTTCGCCATTTTTAAGCCACATGCCGCGGCTAAAATTGCCGCGGTAGTTGATATATTAATGGTATTCGCGCCATCGCCACCGGTACCTACACAGTCAGCAACGTTATGCTCTTGCTGTGGAAATGGTGTTGCTGAGCCTCTTACTGCTAGGGCAGCACCTGAAATTTCGTTAGCCGTTTCGCCTTTTATTTTTAAGGCAGTTAATACACTTGCTAACAGTACGGGCTCAACTTCACCTTTGATCATATTTTTAAAAAAATCTTCAGCTTCAGTCTGACTAATATCATTTCCATCAACAAGTTGTTGTAAAATTTTACTCATAAGAACCTTCCGCTGCTTTGTGTGGTGAAGCCAGTAAATAATCAATAGTTTGCGCTAATAACGTGCCGCCATAAGTCGTTAGGATTGACTCTGGATGAAATTGAAATCCTAAGGATACGTCCGTCTTATGCTCAATGGCCATTGGTAAACTGATTTGTTCAGATGTTATATATTCAGCAATAATATCAATGGTATTAGGGACTTCACTTGCTATCAGTGAATGATAGCGCGCCACAGGTAAGGGGTGATTTATCTGGTCAAAAACACCGGTTTGACGATGAGTAATACTCGACGCTTTACCATGGACAATTTCAGGTGCACGGATAACTTTACCGCCATAGTGCTCAACTAAGGCTTGATGGCCTAAACAAATGCCTAAGATTGGATATTTACCGGCACATTTGGCTATTAATGCCATTAAACAGCCGGCTTTATTGGGTTCTCCTGGGCCGGGCGATAATACGAGTAATACTCGATCGGTGGATTTTTGCATTTGTTCAAAGATAAAATCTGCCGATAGAGTGTTTCGATAAATGGTCGGTTCAAATCCTAAACATTGAAATTCATCGACCAAGTTGTAAGTAAAAGAATCGAGGTTGTCGAGCATGAAGATTCTAACATTGCCATTAATAGTGGGTTCTTGATGACTATGCATGATTACTCTCCTTGCACGGATTGTTTAGGTTAGCGCTGTCGCTACTCGGTGCGGCAGTGATCTCAACAGTGAACAGTTCTGCATGTTGAATGGCATTAATGACCGCTTGTGCTTTTTGCTTGGTTTCATTGGCTTCTGACTGAGGATCTGAGTCGTAAACAACACCGGCACCCGCTTGAACATGCGCTATACCGTGTTTAACAAAAGCAGAGCGGATAACAATACAGGTATCCATTTCACCGTCACCGGTTAAATAGCCAACCGCGCCGCCATAACTCCCTCGACGTTTGCCTTCTACTTCTCGAATTAATTGTGTCGCTTTTACTTTGGGGGCTCCCGATAAAGTGCCCATATTCATACAAGCCTGATAAGCGTGCAGAGCATCAAGATCAAGCGCTAAGGTGCCACAAACTCTAGAGACCAAATGCATAACATGAGAGTAACGGTCAACTTTTAATAAGTCAGCAACATAGCGAGTACCTGCTTGACTAACGCGGGCAATATCGTTGCGGGCTAAATCAACCAGCATAGTGTGCTCGGCTAATTCTTTTTTATCTAATCGTAATTCAAGTTCAATACGACTGTCTAAATCAAGTGAAATTGAACCGTCTTTATTAAGTCCGCGCGGACGAGTTCCGGCAATGGGATAAATTTCTACTTGACGATTTTTATGTTGATATTTTAATGCAGATTCTGGAGAAGCACCAAAAATACAAAATTCGCTGTCTTTTAGGTAAAACATATAAGGGCTAGGGTTGCTTTGCTTTAACGCTTTGTAAGCATTTAAGGTATTTGAGCACTTTAGCGTAAAGGTACGAGAAGGTACCACTTGAAAAATATCACCAGCGCGAATATTTTCTTTTAACTGATTAACCGTGTCACAGAACTGTTGATCTGAGATGTCGCTACTAACTTCACTTTTTTCAATTGGCTTGTCATAAGGTCTTTCTTGAGCAATATATTGTTGGGCCAAAATATTTTTTATATCGGCTAACCGTTGACGAATTGTCACTAAATTATGATTGGCCGCTTCTCCTGAAAAAATATTACCAATAACTTCAGTTGATTGCGCTTCATGATCGATAACCACAACAGTTTCAGCCAAATAATAGACGAAGTCTGGGCAGGTATTATCACCTTGGCTTACTGTCGGTAATTGCTCGGTCATCGACATCATATCAAAGGCGAAGACACCACCTAAAAATATCGCAAAAGGGTGATTATTGCTATTTTTAAGCTTATTAAATAAGCGCAAACTTTGAAAAGGATTAATAGCGAGTAAGCGCGATTTTTCATCCAGTTGTTGAGTCAGTTCAGGGAAAATGGCGCTAAGTGTTTTATCTTTAACGCTTAACGTAGCGTGTTCAGCTAAATGCTGTTGAGCAAACTCAAGGGCCGATTGACCATTGTTTGTTAACGCTTCAAACGTAACAAGATTACCATGACAGGTTATTTTTAATGCCGCATCGGTAAGTAATAAGCTTTTTAATTGATGTTTTTTATCAATTTCAGCCGATTCTAATAATAAGTTGTTATCACTGTTTTGGCTTAACTGGTGAAATATCGCCAGGGGATCGGTCTGATATTTAACGGTTTCTGATAGTGTGGTAACACTGCCAGTTTGCTTATCTATGGTAAGCGTATTCTGATGATTCATATTCTTTCCTAGCTTTTAACGTCTAATTTAAATTAATGGTCAACCTGCATAAATAGGCAATAGCCACCATATAAACCAACTTTTAACGCGCGTAATAATCATGTTTTTCTCGCCATAGTACTTTAGCTTTGAGCTAAAAAGTAAAAAGCCCACTCATTATGAAATAAGCAGGCTTTTTGAATTTTTACGTACAAGTAAACATCACAACCCACTTATGCAGATTTATGCCACCAACAATTCATCGAAATAGTTTGTTTTACTTGTATCATTATTGTCTTCATCTCAGTAAAATTGCCTTAGCAATTAATTCCCCTATAGAAGAACCGATTATGACTGTATTGTCAACCTCTGATTTAGCTGATTATTATAGCCTACGGGTCGATTTGCACAGTCATACCAAATGTTCTGATGGAACACTGACGCCGCAAGAGCTTGTTGAACGGGCGGTTAACTTCCAATTGAATGTTTTAGCTATTACCGATCACGATACGCTTAAAGGTTTATCTATAGCTAAAGATTATATTCTAGAAAAAAATCATCCATTAACCATCATCAATGGCATCGAAATATCAACCAGCTGGCATGGTTTTGAAATTCATATTGTTGGCTTAAACATCGATGAAAATAATGAACAATTACAAACGTTAATTGCCAGCCAGCAAGCAGCAAGAGAATTACGTGCCACCACCATGGGTGAAAAACTCACCAAATGTGGCTTCCCTGGCATCTACGAGCAAGCGAAAGAGCTTGCAGGGCAAGGCTCTATAACGCGGGCACACTTTGCTAAAATATTATTGCAAGAAGGCCATGTTGATCATATGCAAAAAGCCTTTGATAAATACATTGGCAAAGGCCAACGCGCGTTTGTAAAGCCAAACTGGTGTTCTATTGAAGAAGCGATTGCCGCGATTCATCACGCCGGTGGTAATGCGGTGATTGCCCATCCGGTTAGATATGACTTATCAACCAAATGGTTACGCCGCTTAGTGGTGCAGTTTAAAGCGGCAAAAGGTGATGGTTTAGAAATAGTATTACCGCAAATGGCTAACGAACAACGAAAATTAATGCTAAGCTTTTGTTTAGAATATGATTTACATGCATCCATGGGCTCAGACTTTCATTATCCAACGCGATGGAGTGATTTAGGTCGTAATTTACGTATGCCCGATCAGGTGAAACCCATTTGGGATCTTTGGCCTAACGCCGTTAAGTGAGTTACTAATTGAGCAACATAGGCATACCCGAGCTAGTCGTAAGTGAGTAGTAAGCTTAACAACCGTATTAACACCTAAAGTAACACCGAAATTAACACCGAAATTAACATCAACATCTTAGTGGAGAAAATTTATGAGTCAGTTTTTTTATGTACACCCAGATAATCCGCAAGGTCGTTTGATGAAGCAAGCGGCGGCTATTATTCAACAAGGTGGTGTCATCGTTTACCCTACCGATTCAGGCTATGCTTTAGGTTGTCATATCGGCGACAAAAAAGCGCTTGAACGTATTTGTAATATCCGAAATATCGATAAAGATCATAATTTCACCTTAGTGTGCCGAGATTTATCTGAATTATCTGAGTATACCCGTGTTGATAACAGCGCCTATCGGTTATTAAAAAGTAATACCCCAGGTCCTTATACCTTTATCTTTAAAGGGTCAAAAGAAGTACCTAAACGGTTATTAAATCCGAAAAGAAAAACCATAGGTATTCGGGTGCCTGATAATGCCATAGTGCAAGCCTTACTGGCTGAGCTGCAAGAGCCTATTATGTCGACAACGCTAATTATGCCGGGTGAAGAACGAGCAGAGTATGACCCTGAGCACATTCGCGATATTTTAGAGCACCAAGTTGATTTAATCATTAATGGTGGGCACTTGGGTGAGCACCCAACCACCGTCATTGATTTTTCTGATGATGAAGTGAAAGTTATTCGAGTCGGTGAAGGCGACCCAAGCCCTTTTGAATAACTACAACTTATTATGGATTAATAACGAGTGAGTCAGCCCGCTAATTCAAAAGAAAAAACTATGCCACGAGAGATGGTTCAGCAAGTATTACCGCTGGCATTGATCCGTGGTGAAGTGGTGGTTAATAAGCCAAAAGATTTATTTATTCCGCCTGATGCCTTAGAGGTTATTTTAGAGTCATTTGAAGGACCACTTGATTTATTGCTTTACCTTATTCGTAAGCAAAAATTTGATATTCTAGATATGCCTATTGCGCCCATTACCACACAATATATGCAATACATTGAATTGATGAAAGAAATTAAAATGGAATTAGCGGCCGAATACCTAGTCATGGCTGCCATTTTAATGGAAATAAAGTCACGTTTATTATTACCAAAACAAGCGGTAGCTGATGAGGATGAAGACCCACGTGCCGAATTAGTACGTCGTTTACAAGAATATGAGGTGATCAAAAGTGCTGCACAACAACTTGATCAAATCCCTCGCCTTGAACGTGACTTTTTTCAAGGGAATGTTGAATTATCTGAAGATTTTCAAGCCGCCGTTTTTCAGGCTGATGTCGACTTAAGTGAACTTGTTAGTGCTTTACAAGGAGTACTTAAACGTACCAAAGCACTCGAACATCACCATATAGAAAAAGAATCTTTATCAACCAGAGAGCGGATGTCATCAATATTAGCGCAGTTAAAGTGTGCTGCCGAAAATAGCTCAGCTTTTGTTGAATTTAGCGCTTTGTTTACAGTCGTTGAGGGCAGACAAGGTGTTGTGGTAACTTTTTTAGCTATTTTAGAGTTGATCAAAGAAAGTTTGATAGAATGTGTACAAACTACCATTTTTGGTCAATTAAGAGTGCGTTTACCAGTATGACAACTGTTGAAAAAATAAAAATAGCTAAACTTATTGAAGCGGCTTTTTTTGTTAGTGATGGACCTTTGAGTGTTAAGCAAATAAAAACAGAGTTATTAGTTAATTATCAGCTAAATCACCAGCAAATTCGTGATGTCATTGGTGAATTGGTGATAAAATATAAAAATTCAGGGGTTAACTTGGTGCAGGTTGCTTCAGGTTACCGATTTGAAACGATTAGTGAGCTTAATGAAGACTTAGCTATTTTTGTTGCTAAGCTCACCAAAGAAAAAACGCCTAAGTATTCGCGAGCACTTTTAGAAACGCTTGCCCTTATTGCTTATAAACAGCCAATAACCCGCGGCGAAATTGAAGAGATTCGCGGAGTAGCGGTAAGTAGTTATATAATGAAAACATTATTAGAAAGAAACTGGGTGAAAGTGGTTGGTAATAAAGAAGTGCCTGGGCGGCCATCGTTATATGCGACCACAAAAGTATTTTTAGATTATTTTTCATTAACTTCATTAAGCCAGTTACCCGAATTATTGCCTATGGCTGATTTAGGCGCTATAGATAAACCTTTGCAAGCATTGGTTTAGTTATAGCAACAGCACCCGTATTAATAAAAATATACAAACACTATTTATTTTAGAGACAGCAACGTAGCGGAAAACACCGTGAAGTTACTGACGTAAAGAGAGTTAAAGCCATGTCTGAAAAATTACAAAAAGTCCTTGCCCGTGCCGGTAAAGGTTCACGCCGTGAAATGGAAACCTTCATTAGTGCTGGTCGTATCAGTGTTGATGGAAAAACCGCTTTTTTAGGGGATCGCATCGAAGGAAGTGAGCAAATTCGTCTTGATGGTCACATCGTTAAGTTAAAACCTAAAGAAGACGATTTATGTCGTGTCATTATGTACAACAAGCCCGAAGGCGAAATGTGTACCCGTAAAGATCCTGAAGGCCGTCCAACGGTTTTTGATCGTTTACCGCCACTAGAGAATAGTCGCTGGGTTGCTGTTGGTCGATTAGATATTAACACCTCGGGTATGCTGTTATTTACCACAGATGGTGAGCTTGCTAATCGCTTAATGCATCCTTCACAAAAAGTTGAACGTGAATATGCAGTGCGTGTTTTTGGCGAAGTCAATGAAGCCATGCTGCAAACATTGCGTGCGGGTGTTAAATTGGAAGATGGACCGGCGAAGTTTCAAAAGATCACTTACAAAGGTGGTGAAGGCCGTAATCATTGGTTTCATGTGGTACTTTCTGAAGGGCGTAACCGTGAAGTTCGCCGTTTATGGGAAAGCCAAGAAGTTCAAGTCAGCCGTCTAATTCGTGTGCGCTATGGCGATATGGAAATGAAACGACAATTACCTAATGGTGGTTGGACTGAGTTAGCTTTACCTGAAGTCAATTACTACCGTAAATTAGTGGGTTTGCCTGTTGAAACACAAAGCAAAGTAAAAGTGGACGAAAAAGTGATGGATAATGCCAAAAGCCGTCGTATTCGCCGCTCAGTGAAAAAACATCAACAAAGAAGTCAACAAGCAACGCGTCGTCGCCGTTAGTCTTTTGTTGATATTGTTGCATAAGCTGTCATTAATTTTTTAAGGGATAAACTTGAATAAAACTTACGTAGAAGATCATGCCTCATTGGTTGTACTTTGTCAGAAACTTGCGCAAGCAGACTTTTTGGCAATAGATACCGAATTTGTTCGTACTCGTACCTTGTATCCTAAATTAGGTCTTATTCAAGTGAACGACGGGGAAAATTTAGCGTTAATTGACCCCGTTGCGATAGATGATTTATCACCCTTTTGGCAGCTACTAACCGATGAAAAAATTTGCAAGGTACTGCATGCTTGCTCAGAAGACTTAGAAGTTTTTCTGACTGCGGCAAATTGTCGTCCGGTTAACTTAATTGACAGTCAAATAATGATGTCGTTTCTTGGTCATGGTTTATCAATGGGCTATGCCGCAATGGTCAACCATTATCTTGATATAGAAGTTGATAAGTCAGAGTCTAGAACCGATTGGATGAAGCGTCCTTTAAGTGCTAAACAGCTTGATTATGCGCAAGCAGACGTCGAGTATCTATTTCAACTTTACCCGCGTATTCGTGATGAACTTGAGCAAAAAGGCTGGCTCGATGCTGCGCAGGAAGAAAGTGATTTACTGATAGAGAAAAAATTTACGCCTATCGATGAAAGTAAATTATATCGTAATATCAAGTTAAGCTGGAAACTCAGCGCCAAGCAACTCTACATCTTGCAACACTTAGCCAGTTGGCGTTTTCAGCAAGCGAAGAGTCGTGATATGCCGATAGGCTTCATTGCCAAAGATCACACCTTATTTGCTTTAGCGGTTCATAACCCTGATAACGTTGCGGTTATGGCCAACCTTGAAGGCGTCGAAATGCTTGATGTTCGCCACAAGGGCAAAACAATGTTGATGGTTTTAAAAAAGGCTGAGCAAGAAGATTGTGGTCAATACCCAGAGAAAATTTTTCGTCTTGATGAATATCCGGGTTATAAACAAATCTTTAAGAAAGTGAAAAACTTTGTCGCTGAACAAGCGCTAAACGCTGAACTTACCCCTGAAAATTTAGCCTCGAAAAAACAAATTAATCAATTTTTGTCATGGCATTTTAAATTACATAATGCGCCCGAGTATAGTGAATCAATTGATATATTGTCGGGCTGGCGTAAAACCTTATTCGGTGAGCAATTAAATTTATTCGCTAAAAATGATTTTAAATAAACTGTCTATTAGGCATTTTAAAACACTACAACTAAAAACATAGGTCTACTTTATGCTGTGTACCATTTATAAAAGTACTAAAAAAGCGCAAACATATCTTTTTGTTAAACAACGTAATGATTTCTCATCAGTACCGGCACCCTTGATGTCGATTTTTGGTACGCCAACACTTGTTACTGTGATGAATTTAGCAAAAAAAGAAAAGCTGGCACTAGCAGACATTGAAAAAGTAAAAGCAAATTTAAATGAGCAAGGGTTTTACTTACAGCTTCCACCACCCGTAGAAAACTTACTTGACCAACATAAAACGGAAATGAAAATAAAAAATAATAATGATGATTAAGGAGTGTTACATGTCGTTTTGCTTTGATATTAAAAAATATAGTGTGCTAATGAGTTGTTGTATTTTGCTTTGTTTAACTAGCTCTGCTCAAGCGGCAAAAAAAAATCTAAGCGCAGCGGGTTTTGAGATATATGTTGCCGAACTCAAAGTAGAAGCGCTGGACAAGGGCTATGACACGGCACTTGTTAATAACGCCTTTTCACAGGTCAAATTTCACCAGCGTGCGGTAAAAGCCGATCGTTCTCAGCCAGAAACTGTTGAAACTTTAGATACTTATTTACCAAAACGTGTTCCTGACTGGAAAGTTAATAAAGCGCGTGCACTGTATAAAGAACATTTACCCTTGTTAACAAAAATTGGTAAAGAATATAACGTTCAACCCCGTTTTATCGTGGCGTTATGGGGGTTAGAAACAAACTTCGGTAAAATCATGGGTAATTATAATGTTATTTCGGCATTAACCACGCTTGCGTATGAAGGCCGCCGTGAAGTGTTTTTTAAGAAACAACTTTGGGCTGCGTTAACTATTGTTCAGCAAGGACATATCAGTGTTGAAAAGATGAAAGGCTCTTGGGCGGGTGCTATGGGGCAAAATCAGTTTATGCCAACCTCGTTTGTTGCTTTTGCGGTCGACGGAGATGGCGATGGCAAGAAAGATATCTGGGGTAATTTAGACGATGTGTTTTCGTCTATGGCTAACTATCTTAAAAAAGAAGGTTGGAGCGACGAATTAACTTGGGGTAGACAGGTTAAATTACCAGCAGATTTCGATAAGTCGTTGGCTATTCCTAAAAATACGGGTAGTCGAGCAAACTGGTTAAAAGCTTGGGAAAAAACAGAAAAAACCTTAGCACAGTGGCAAGCTTTAGGTGTTAGGCGTGCCGATGGTACTCACTTACCTAAAGTCGATATTAAGGCTGCACTAGTGTTTCCTGATGACGAAAATGGCCGTGTTTATTTAGCTTATAATAATTATAAGAGTCTAATGCATTGGAATCTATCTTATTATTTTGTTAGCTCGGTCGGTCATTTATCAGACAGAATAAAATTTCCACCTATTCAGTAAAATTCATTCGATTCACCAGAGAAAATAAAAGAGAAGATATTTATGAGCGAACAAGCTCCTTTTTGGCAAACCAAAAAATTAGAAGAAATGAGTCGACCTGAGTGGGAGTCTCTTTGCGATGGTTGTGCTAAATGCTGTCTAAACAAATTTATTGATGATGATGAAACAACCCAGGAAACTGAGTTACTGCCAACCACTTATATCAACGAAGGTGAGCAGATTCATTACACCAATATTGCTTGCCATTTACTGAATGAAAAAAGTTGTCAATGTTCAAAATACGAACAACGTACCACTTTAGTGCCTGATTGTGTGCGCTTAACACAAGAAAATTTAGACGGTGTTTTTTTCATGCCGCCTAGTTGTACCTATCGTCGTCTAAAAGAGGGACGTGGCATGCCTTCGTGGCATCCACTGCTTAACAACGGCAAAAAGACAGCCATGCATAAAGCGGGGATGTCGGTTCGAGGAAAAATAGTTAAAGATGACGATGTTGCGATAGAATATTTTGAAGATTTTATTGTTTCATGGCCGCTAAATGATATCGATTAATTTTATGCTTTGCTTTCCTCTATCTAAAAGGTAAGTGCAAAGAGTGATAGCAACAAGGATTGACGGCTAACGCTTAATTGAGTCGTGACTCGTTGCCCATGGTTCCAACGCTAATTATAATTCTAATAAAGTGAAATATAGATGATCATTGATGGTAAGCAGGCAGCTGCTGATTTACGAAAAACACTAACGCTTCAAGTCGCCCACCTTAAAAAAGATAAGGGAATTGTACCAGGCTTAACTGTGGTACTCGTTGGGGAAGACTCAGCAAGTGAAGTTTACGTGCGTAATAAAATAAAGCAGACACGTGATGTCGGCATGATTTCTAACGAAATTAAATTGCCTCATGACACTAGCCAAATACAATTATTAGCCGAGCTGCAACAGTTAAATAGTGATGATGCGGTGCACGGTATTTTAGTACAATTACCCTTGCCAAAGCACATTGATGAAAGCGTTATTATTGCGGCTATTGCTCCACATAAAGATGTTGATGGTTTTCATGCGATGAACTCGGGTCGCTTGTTAAATGGCGAGCCAGGCGCATTAGTGCCTTGTACGCCGCAAGGCTGCATTATATTGGTTAAACAACATTTAGGCGAAGACTTATCAGGATTGCATGCGGTTGTCATTGGTCGCTCTAATATCGTTGGTAAGCCTGTTGCTTTGTTACTTCTACAAGAAAATTGCACAGTAACCATTGCTCATTCCCGCACTAAAAACCTAGCAGGTATTTGTCAGCAAGCCGATATTTTAATTGCGGCGGTTGGCCGAGCTAATTTTGTTCAAGCCAGTTGGGTAAAACCAGGCGCAACTGTTATTGATGTCGGTATTAACCATATAGAAGATGAGAACGGCAAAGCTAAACTTGTTGGTGATGTCGACTTTGCTAATGTTGCACCGGTTTGTGGTGCGATAACACCGGTACCGGGTGGCGTTGGCCCAATGACCATTGCCTGCTTATTAAAAAACACCCTTATAGCCGCAAGCACTAATGGTTAATTTTCTATAAAATAAGCGGCTTACAAGTGAAAGCTAATAAATTTTTTTTAGCTTTCTTTACTCTTAGAAATCTTCCTAGCAGTGGCTCAGGTAATTGTTGTTCAGATATTTTTTCAAAGCCATTTTGCAGATAAAAGTGATTTAGCGTTTCATCAGCAAAACAGAAGATTTCTTGGTGTTGATGTTGAGTGAAAGCAGAGGTTAATAGCTGTGAGGCTAACGTTTGTTGTCGAAAGGCCCGTTCAATAACCAATGCATGTAAAAACGATTGTTGGCTATTTTCTGACAGCGTTGAAATTATAACCGCGCCAATAATCTCTGATGAGCACTTAAGCAAGTAAGCGTTGTCTAAACCCATTAGGCCTGCGCTGTAATTTTGCTGTTTATAAAAACGCATCAGTGATTTTTTATCACTTTTAGTTGCGAGAGAAAAAGTCGTTTTCATTATCTGTCTTTTGATGATTGGCTGCTTATTATAAAACAAAAAACCAAGCAGGTTGCTTGGTTTTTAAACTTCAGTGTTCGTTATATCCTAAGCGCTTTTTCACCACGGGCAATACCGACACAGCCAGAACGCACCGATTCAATTATCTCTGTTTCATTGGCGAGTGTCGTGATAAAAGCATTAAGCTTTTCAGCATCGCCGGTTAATTGAATGGTATAAACTTGCTTACCAATATCGATAATTGAACCCCTGAAAATATCGGTAATACGCTTAACTTCAGTGCGTGATTTATCATTCATCGCCAAAACTTTGATCAGCAGTAGTTCACGTTCAACATGGCTACGCTCGGTTAAGTCGGTAATTTTGATGACATCAATGAGTTTATTAACTTGTTTGACGATCTGCTCTAGTACTCTATCGTCGCCTCGTGTTGCTATAGTAATACGCGACAAACTTGGATCTTCAGTGGGAGCCACTGTCAAACTTTCAATATTAAAGGCTCGTTGAGAAAATAAGCCAACAATACGTGATAAAGAGCCCGGTTCGTTTTCTAATAAAACAGCTAAAATTCTGCGCATTATGCTTTTACTCCTTTTTTTATCCACATATCATCAATTGCGCCCAATCTTATCTGCATTGGGTAAACATGTTCGTTTTCGTCAACTAATACATCTACAAAAACTAAACGATTTTTAATCGCAAAGGCTTCGGTTAGCTTATCTTCTAATTCATCTAAATGGTTTATCTGCATACCTACATGACCATATGATTCAGCAAGTTTTACAAAGTCAGGAAGCGACTCCATATAGGAAGATGAATGACGACCACCATAAACCATATCCTGCCATTGGCGAACCATGCCTAATGAGCGGTTGTTTAATGAAATAATAACCACAGGTAAGTTGTACTGTAGGCACGTTGAAAGCTCTTGAATATTCATTTGAATAGAGCCATCACCCGTTATGCAAATAACATGACTTTCAGGGAAGGCTAATTTAACCCCCATAGCAGCAGGTAAGCCAAAGCCCATTGTGCCTAGACCACCAGAGTTTATCCATTGACGAGGTTTAGCAAACGGGTAGTATTGTGCGGCAAACATCTGATGTTGACCGACATCAGAGCAAACATATGCTTCACCTTGGGTAATTTTATACATAGCTTCGATAACACGCTGGGGTTTTATTTGGTCTCCTTCTTGGACATAAGCTACGCGGTTAATGTCGCGCCAGTTATTAACTTCTTGCCACCACTGCATTCTTTCTTCTTTATTAGGCTCGAAGTCTGTTGCCGCTAATTCATCTAATAACTGTTGTAACACGACCTCAAGTTGGCCAACAACCGGGATATGAGCATTTATGGTTTTCGAAATAGAAGTCGGATCAATATCAACATGAATTATCTTGGCATCGGGACAAAATTTCTTAACATTATTTGTGACACGATCATCAAAGCGAGCACCAAGTGCAAGAATGACATCAGCATTTGCCATCGTTTTGTTGGCTTCAACTGAACCATGCATGCCTAACATACCAATATAGTTTTTATGAGTGCCTGAAATGCCACCTAAACCCATTAAGGTATTAGTAATTGGGGCATCTAACTTTTCAACAAGTTTTGTTAACAAGCCTGATGCATTGGCGATAATGACACCACCCCCCGAATAAACAACCAGCTTTTTAGCCGTAGTCATTGCTTTAACGGCTTTTCTTATTTGTTTAGGGTGACCCTTAATGCTTGGATTGTATGAACGCATCTTAACATCAGTTTCAATATGAAATTCGCCCATGCTGGTTGGCATTAATAAGTCTTTGGGCAGCTCAATAACCACAGGTCCCGGTCTTCCAGTACTAGCAATATAAAAAGCTTTAGCAATAATATTAGGGATATCTTCAACCACCCGGCAGTTAAAACTGTGCTTAACGATGGGACGAGAGCAGCCGACAATATCAGTTTCTTGGAAGGCATCATCGCCAATAAGTGTGGTCGGTACTTGTCCTGAAAGTACCACCATAGGAATTGAATCCATGTAAGCGGTAGCAATACCCGTTATACAGTTTGTTGCCCCAGGACCTGATGTGGCAAGCACGACACCTACCTCGCCGGTGGCCCGAGCAAACCCATCAGCCATATGGGTTGCCGCTTGTTCATGACGTACTAAGATATGCTCAACGTCTGTTTGCTGAAATAAGGCATCGTAAATATCTAAAACAGTACCACCTGGGTAGCCGAAAATGTACTTCACGTCGAGTGCCGCTAATGCTTTTACTACCATCTGTGCACCAGTGAATTGCTTCTTTGTCATGAGCTTGCCTTCTATAAAGTATGGTTAAACTAAGTTTCAACAA
Source organism: Colwellia sp. BRX8-9 (assembly GCF_014077245.1). Classification (NCBI taxonomy): domain Bacteria; kingdom Pseudomonadati; phylum Pseudomonadota; class Gammaproteobacteria; order Alteromonadales; family Colwelliaceae; genus Colwellia; species Colwellia sp. BRX8-9. The sequence goes on along the minus strand of NZ_JACGVN010000003.1, from coordinate 2,546 downwards.
TAAAAAAACCCTCGGTCTTGTGCAGAGCGAGGGTTTATTGTATTTGTTATTTAATAACTTTTCTTACACACAACACCAACTCCGCAATGGTTTAATAACCACGACGACAGAGAGGAGTGTAATGAGTAAAAATGTAACATTCATTGTAAATTGAATCCGAAGAAAAGTTATTTATGCCTCTATTTTTAAGATGTTTTGCTCTATCTGTCAATAAATTATTACGATTTAAATGAATATACTCATAACATTTTAATTCTATCTTAATGATTTAGGTATAAGTCCATGCTAGCAACGTTGCTTTTTTATCATTAATTAGCGGTGTTTGGCCTGCAACGATTTAATTTTATGAGTATCTAAATAAGCTAAATAAAGATCGAAACAAATGGGGCAGTAAGTTTTTATTAATAAAGTACCAGAGACACTCTAAATAAAGTTGGAACCTGACTTCAACTGGCATAAGTGAACCTTAATAATCATTCGAAACACATCCTGAAATGACGGTGTTAACGTCTTCTGCGTGTGCATTGTTTGCGTTAGCAACTGGTTGTTTTTTAGGCCTACTGATAGTAAATTGCTGACATTAGTTTATGAGCTACTAACAGCAAATCAGAGCCTATTGCAGTCGATAGAGTTTTACATTTAGCCTACAATGCTTGGCACAAATTCTTTATCTGTAATAAATTGGTTTCTTCCGTTATTTTTAGCTGTATAAAGGTGCTCGTCAGCTCGTTTAAGTGCTGATTTAAACAACTCATTTTGGTTAACTTTGGTGTAGCCGATACTGACAGTAACCTTTTTATTTTCCCCTAAAAATGAAAATTTTTGTAATTCTATAGAAGCTTGAAGACGCTTTGCTAACCTGTGCATACCAACTTTATCTGTACCGGGAACTATAACTGCAAACTCTTCTCCACCTATACGACCCAATGTATCCTGCTTACGTAGGCAATCATTCATTGCTTTTGAAATGACTTTCAACACTTCATCACCAGCATCATGGCCATAGTTGTCATTAATGGATTTAAAATTATCAAGGTCTAGCATCATTAAACCTAGCTCGTAAGACAAACGTCTAGCTCGACCCAGCTCTTCATCAGCTTGCTTAAAAAAAGCATTTCGATTGGCGATACCAGTTAAATGGTCGGTGAATGCTAGTTTTTCAAGTTCGCTTTTAGATTTTTCTAATTCTTCAGTTCGTTGAGCAACTATATTTTCTAGTGAACTTGCATGTTGATATATTTGTTTTCCCATTTCATTAACAGATATTTTTAAGTTATCTAATTCATTATTCTTTTTGCTCTTAGGATTGATTTTTAAGGGAGTGAATGGGGATGTTGGATCATAAAGAGCAAACCAATTAGATATTTCTTGTATGTGCCTAATTACTAACTGATGAATAAAAAGTAAGATAAACAACGATACAATAAAAGTTTTAATTCCTTGAGAAAAGACGATAAGAAAAAGTTTATCTACAACTTTATTTTCTGCAATTGACAAATTTGCAACTAATTCAAGTAAAATAGGATTTCCAAAATTATTATACCCATCGGAGATGATTAAACCAAAACCAAATGTTTCACTATTTATCGGGTGCTCACCTGATTCCATTTTTATGGCATTTTCCACACCATCTATCTTTGTCTTGATTCTTGCTCTAGAAATACTTTCAAAATTTACGATGCTATCTAAGGTTTCTTGAAGAGCAGGATCATTAAAATCATATATTTGTAAATTTAATATGTCTTTATATGAGTGAGCCACTTCTTCAATGTTAATATCAAGTATTCTTTTTTCATATTCATACTCGATAATTAATTGTATGGATATTGATATGACAGAACATATTCCACTAATTAATAAAATACGATACAGAAGGTCTTTGGATAATTTGCCTTTTAAAAAACTAGAGGTAATTGCCAATCTCCTAAAAAAATTAAAACTAATGGATTTATAATTACATTATGTATTTATAAAAGCTAGTACAAATTAGACTCAATAAAGTTATGTGTATTAACAATTATAATGTGTTTTTTATGCAAAAGTTACTATGCCACCCATGATAATGCTACACAATAATAATGCTCTGAAACACTGCTATCCATTGGTCAACAACAAGGCATGTAATTCATCTTGTAAGTCTTTGCATATCGACTTTTATAGATGTTGATTAAATGAGTGAAATTATTATGCCAGCCATGATAATTCTACGCATTAAAAAGTTACTATGCCACCCATGATAATGCTGCACAATAATAAGGCACTGAAACACAGCTATCCATTGGCCAACAACAATGTATGTATTTCATCTTGTAAGCCTTTGTATATCGACTTTTATATGTTTTGATTAAATGAGTGAATTTCAGGCAAGCTTTACTTCTCCCCCAAGGTAGCTGTATTTTTCTTGCTGTCTTAGTATGTAGTTATGTTTACGCGCTATTCAAACAAGCTTGAGCATTTGCTTTACCGTGTGCGCGCTTTAACCCCACGTGCTCAGTAAATTCACACAAATGCTCTGCGGTGCCGACCGCGCCCGTGAATATACCTTC